>PLJQ01000351.1:4834-6167 GCA_003140275.1 Limisphaerales bacterium | reverse complement strand
GGTCATTCACGCGTATGCTGTGCCGGCCTTTGCGGTCGTCTTTCAAGGCTTCCAAGTGATTGCCATACGGCACGCGCAAGTCATTCAGGCTCCGCGCCTGATGCAACAGCAGCAATTTCCGCCGCGCCACGCGCTGAATCTGCGTCGGCAAACGCCGCGACGATTCATCGTTGAACAGCCGCTCGGTTTCCTTGCAGGCGAAGCTGCGTATCATCTGCGGCAACTATAACGGCACACGTTATACGTGTCAACCCGGCATTGCTGGTCATTGCGCCTGCTTGCGGGAGACGGCAGACAAGGCCGTGACTTGTGAGCCTTTTGGCCAGTTCCTTGGCCAGATCGTCCGCGTATCGTTTGGCTTCGCTGCAAGTGCGGTGCGCCTCCATCTTACGACGGCCTGCCACAGTCCACGCTACGCGGTAGTCTGGCCGGGCTTTAGTCTTGCCGTAGATCGTGGCGAGGCGGCTTGCCACGGTGTTTGATGAACATTGGAAACTTCACTTTTGGAGTTACAGATTCAGGCACTTGTTGTGTCCAAACTGTGTCTGATAAACCAGAATCCTCACTTTGCTGAGGAAAACTGGCTCCAAAGGTAGGACTCGCGGCTCGGAGGCCAATGACAAGGATGATTTTTACCAGAATTCCTAAACGAATCAACAATAATTCTTCCTGCCAGCCACTACCAGCGGTAACAATTTGCTGACATTCTTGCTGACATTTGCCCTGCCTCCCTTGCCAACATTAGTTTTGCCATCTATTTCGCCGCAGAGTCGTTAAACTTTTGTCGGCCATTTGTTAAGTCTCACTCTTAAGCTCGCCCAAATCGCAAATGGGCGGATAATCCTTTACAGAGATTTGTATGTCTGTTGGCATTGGAGCATGGCCGCTGGAAAAGTTAAGGCAAACAGTCATCCACGACCGCTGTGCATGGGGCACGGTTCAATACACAAACTGGCGGTCGTATAAAGTTAGCCGTCATCGAGCGCATCCCGTGAAACGAGTCATCATCATCTTGTCCATTGTGGCAGCAGTCGTTGCCGTCCTAGAGTTTTGCGTCGTTGACCGCATCCCGCCACGCGCTATGACCGCGACCCAGATGCAGGTTCTGAAGCGTCGGGTGTTGCAGTATGCGCAGTCACAGGGACATTTGCCCGCATCGCTGGCCGCATTGCCACCGATGGAGGGTTTCAACAGCAGTGTTCTGGACGGCTGGAGGAGAGAAATTGTTTTTGAGGTGTCAGCGTCCAGTGTAGTTTCATTCCGTAGTCTTGGTCGAGATGGTGCAGTCGGTGGTTCAGGTGAGGATGCAGATGTCGGCGGACACCACGAACCG
>PLJQ01000351.1:0-4823 GCA_003140275.1 Limisphaerales bacterium | reverse complement strand
AGTCGGTGGCTGGTTCAATTCGACCTTTCGTGGCTGGTTTTAAAGTGACCGGTGACAATGCAGACATCATTCGGGCTTTTCCCGCTCGTGATGCCCAAGGCAAGTGGAGCGATGAGATGGTGGAGTGGTCAGAAGACACTTTCAAAAGATGACGACGACCGAGAGTGCTTACGGTGTCGTGTCACTGGCGGTTCCGAAGGCTCACTATGCCAGAAATGCAATGGCTAAGGATGGTACGATAGCTCACAAGATTCTGCCTAACAAATCGCGCCTGAGTTGAGGTAGGCAAGAAAATCAACATCACTGACATTTTTGCCAACAATGTCCCTTTTGCACGTTTTCCAGTCAGCCGCCGCGCCTGTCCACTCCAAGTAAGCCTTCATGCCCTGAATTGAATCCTTGGTATATCTCACTCGCTCAGTCGGCGTCTGCTTCCCGACTGCAACCCGACGCCGATTGAACACAAAGCTAAATGCAGCACTGACTTCCTTTTTGGTAACGGGCTTGGCATTGGCCTTGAGGATATGATTCAGGCGAACCCCGTTCCAATGCGTTGCTCGCGTCAATTGCTTGCCCGTCGGGTCTATTCCTTTCAACAAGTAATCCAAGCCAATGAGATTCTTGCCGCGCAATGTCAACCAGTTCGCCTGTTCATGCACTTTCCCGCCATTTATGGACTTCCAACGGCTGAAAATCGCTTTTTTCAATTGCGCCCGCGTGTCCTCTGGCGGTAGTGGCTGAGGCCCGAACAATAAAAAAATGACGTGGTAGTGGATTCCCTGCCTTTGTTGCCGCTCTTGGACGAACAATGCAGGCATCTGCGGGAATTCCTTCCGCAATGAATCCAAAAGCCTAATTAAATAAACTTTGGCCTCAGCTTCGTCAGTCCGATTGTCTTTGAAAGTGAGCGTCTGGCGAAACCAATAATCGGTTTCCTGTATGGAGAGATACGTCTTGATGAAACGCCTGACGCTCGCACAGGAACATTTGAGCTTAACAACATCGTTAGAAAGATATGTACTCATACAGCTAATAAATAAAGAGGGTGTTTCGAGTTCAAAGCACCGAAACAACGTGCAATGCCTGTAACAATTATGGTTTGTGAGCTTTCATTCGTCGCCAGACTGCTTGAAAATTCCAAACGACGCACTTTTTTTTCGCCCCGCCCTGATTGTGACAGGGCCACAATAATAAAATGCCAGCATCTCTGGATTGGATTCAGGTTTGGATTTTCGGGGAAAAATAATTCCGACCGTGCCTGCCAATTGCGAATCGGCAGCGTTCTTTAATTTTTAATAAAAGTCATACGGCATAAAGGCCACGTAAACATTGAAGATTTTCACATTCTTAAAGAAAAAACACTTCGGGGCGCACTCTTTACTTGTCATTCCCAAAGGCAACTGCCAAGCACCTAACGAGGTGCTTTGGAATTATCTGGAATTAGGCAGACAGCCCTGACACGCGACGGCAATCCAATGATACTTTTGGGATGGAGGTCGGGGGACATCTAAAACACATTACCATGTATATTTTTTGCAGTTCGAGGGTCGCAATCTTTTCAAAAAACGCCACACCCCCTCTGGCAAAAGTGTCACACGCTGCTTCGCGGTTAAGTCTCACACTTAAAGCTAATATAATTAAGCAGTTCAATGAGCTTTTGTTATTGACATAAGGACAAGTTTCCTGATAATGTAGATATGCTTAGTAATACATTTCAATCTAACGTGCCGCGCCAGTTCGGATTTTCAACTGGTAACTTTCTGCCGCCGATTCTCCCTGCTCGGCTGGATGCCAAACTCACCGCGCTGGTTTTGGGGTTTCAGGAACACGACATTCCTGTTCTGATTGCTGCGAAGATGCTAAAACCGCTCGGCAAGCCCGTTCCAAATGCGACAAAGTAATTTGCGATCTGCGAAATTGAAGTCTATGCGGTCGATGCCAAGTGGCTTCGGGATGCAACGCAGATTTTATATGACTACTGGAGAGGGAAGAACGACAGGAAAGCCGCCAAGCCCCCGCGACCACAGACGGCAGAGATTTCCCTTGCTGAATAAAAAACCGCCGTTCAGAAAATCAATCTCTGGACGGCGGCTTCCTTTATATCCTCACGCCGTAACTTCAATCGTCTCCCCCTCTGCCAACTGAGGCAAGTCTGGCATTTCTTCCACTGGCACAACGGAATTCATATCATTTTCCAACGGTGGACAGATAACTTTTGCTCGTTTCGCGTAGGCGTAATGCACGGCACGATTTTTGTGGCCTAACGCCGCCTGTGCAAAGCGTTCCTCATATCCAGCGGAGTAAGCACGTTCTGCCCGTGCGTAGCGGTAGGAATGAAGCGAGACGCCTTTAAGCCCCAACAGACGGCAACGGCGGCAAAACTCAGCCGCACGGTCACTGTTTGATGTTTGGGAAATCTTCGGAAACAAGAAACTTTGTTGCGGAAGTTTTTTCAGCAATGTCTCCAATGAACCGCCAATTCTCAGAAAAGCATTTTCGCCCGTCTTGCTCCGCGAATATGACAAGACGCGGGATTGCCAATCAATGTTGTCCGCTGTCAGCGTGGCGCAGTCCGTTTGTGCCGCACCAATGAGCCAAAGCAGTTCGTAATAATGGCGTCGTTCGTCGTTTTGCTCCGCTGCGATAATCTTTTTGTGTTCCTCAACGGTGATTGCACGTTTTGGCTTCTTTTCGGGTTTCGGCCATTGTTTCGGCGCGATGATATGCCATTGCATCCAGCCATTGCCCAAAGCCAGATTGTGAAGGCGGCGCAAATAATTGTTTGCCGCTGCCCCGCCACGTTTCAAGACCGCCTTCAAATCTTCGCTCGTCGTCGCAATGATTGCTTTGTTGCGGATGATGTCGAACGCCTTTGAATTCAGTTCCCGCGTACAACGCTTTTGGCTGACTTCCTTCCCATGCGAGCTTAATTCAAGCATGGCTTCCTGCCACGTCCGCGTTGCCATTTTTGGGTCTGCATGGGCGATATACACCTTGCCCAATTGGAGGTTCATGGCAGGGGTCTGTCGGGCCTGATTTGCCGCGTCCAGAAGCCTTTTGGCTTCGTGCTTGTCGCTGGTGTGCAGACAACGCTGTTCGCGGGTGGAATTGTTCTCAATNNATAGTAATTCGGGCGGTCTTTGCGCTTAAACATCCGATATGCTGGTTTCATGATTTTATTCATGTCATCAGCTTACTCGAAGTTTGCGAGTTCCCGTTAGGGAGCAGTTGGCGAGTCAGGGGCGGTCAGTGCGAATTGTTGCCGAGTAGCGCAACAACCCATTTTTTGCTGACTCTTTTGCTGACAAACACCATCAATCAGCCCTACCCGCCTTGAAGAACCCTTGAAAATAAAGGATTCCATTAGTGGCTCCAAAGGTAGGACTCNNGTTAACAGCCGATTGCTCTACCATTGAGCTACTTTGGATGCCAACGGGTACGTAATCTACAAATCGCCTCCGCAGGCGTCAACTGGTTTTACCCGGTTCACACCACAACAGCAGCTTGGGAGCAGCAACTCAAGTTGCTGCCGCAAATCGCTACTTGGTATTGGGCGAGGCAAACGTCGCAATGACTTCCGCGTTGGTGCCATTCCAAACCCGCAGCACGCTGTCGTGACCACCGGCGATGACGATTTTGCCATCGGGTGTCACCGCGGCGGAATCCATGAAATCAGTCCCGCCCTCGAAGGAACGAATTTTCTCGCCGTTGTCGTTCACCGTGCGGATCTGATTGTCCCCCGAGGAAGCGAGCGCTTGATCCGTGATGCCAATGAAGCTGATGGAAGTGACTTCCTTACCGAAACCTTCGATGGTCTTTTTCCGTTCGCCGGTAACGAAGTCCCAAACTTTGATGACGTTATCGGCGCCGGCGCTGACGAGCGTTCGTCCGTCTCGTTTCCAACTGACCCCCAACACATGGTGCGTGTGGCCTTCAAACGTTTTGACAACCTTGCCCGCGGCCAGGTCGAGGACCTTGACAAACTTGTCGGCGGCGCTGGAGGCCAGATATTTGCCATCCGCGGAGAAATCCAATCCGAACACCGCGTCGCTGTGGACGTTGGTGAATGATTGCATGAGTTTGCCATCGGCAATCTGCCAGATTTTTATGTCACCGCCGCGCGTCGGTTCGCCTCCTCCCGTCGCCAAACGCTTGCCGTCGGGGCTGAATTCCACCGCGTTGACCCGGTCGCTGATGGGCGAAGCGACATCTCCGGAGCCGATCGTCCGCTCCAGCGTCCAGCCGGGATTCAAATTCCAAGCCACCGCGCTGCGGTCCGCGGCGCCGGACACCAACGTGCCATTGTCGGCAAAGGCGACGGCAAAGACCGGAGCCTTGTGCCCCTTGAATGTTTCAATGGCAGTGCCGTTCTCGGCGATCCAAGTGTGAATTTCCTGGTCATCTCCCGCCGTTGCCACGGAGAGGTTGTCGGGCGAGAAGGAGACCATGCGAATCGGTTTTTCGGAATCGGTGGAAGATTTCCTGGCGGCTTGACGTTCAGCGTCTGATTTTGTTTGGAACGCTTCGGCGGATTGAATTGCGGTCTGGGCTGCGGCCACAGCCNNCTCCTCGGTCTTGGTGGCGGATTTGGTTGCCAGTTGAAGTTCATTTTCGGCGTTGGATCTGGGCAGCTCGGCTTTCTTCAACTCCGCTTCTGCGTCGGTGAGGGCCTTGGTTGCGGTGTTAAATTTTTCGTTTGCCGGCTTGAATTTTTCCTTTGCCTCCGCCGGCAGTTTGTCGAGCGCAGCCTTGGCTTCAGCGGCCGTTTTCGCCTTCGCATCGGCTTCAGCGACCAGCTTGTCAACCATCGCTTGGTCCGGCGG
>PLJQ01000172.1 GCA_003140275.1 Limisphaerales bacterium | reverse complement strand
GTAAATGTCCGCCACCATCGGGTTGGCGCAAGAGTAGAGTGAAGACCACAGCGAAAATGATAGTACCTGTCCGGCCGTTCCGGTGAAAATGTATTGGTCAACTTGACTGGGCGTTGTTGTTGTATTTGCAACTGTCTGGCCGCAGGTGATCGGCGTTTGCGCACTGGCGGCGAATGTGAAGCCGCCCAGAATAGAAAGCCATAACAGTCGGCCGAGATGGCAAAGGCCGTTTGAGATACGGGGCGTAAGGTTCATTGTGCGAGCGATTTTTTTCATGGTGAGCTGTTTTTAGAGTTCTTGTGGACGGCTTCGAAAGCGGATGCGAGGTCAGTTCCCTTGGCTGACTCGGGTCGGAGTTGATTTTCAATTTCGTTCTGAGCGCCCCACACCCGCAGCTTCAAACACTGCTCGCGGAACCGAAACAGCAGGAACTGCGGCGGGGAATTCTTTTTCTGAATGGGGAGCATTTGGAAGGTGTTTTGCACGGCAGTCAAGACAAAAAATGCGCTGTTTCAACGATGACCAAGGTTGTTCATCAGCCCCGCTTGGATGACACCAATGCCACCAGGAGACCAAAAGCGGATCGTGGGAGGCGGGGTCGGGCTGTAAACTTTGAGCGGGTAGGCCTGGGCAGTATATCCCAGAGCGCCAACTGGATACGAAGATTGTGTCGCGCTAACATTGGACTGCGGCATTTTGCACCCGGGCAGAAGTGCAACGATTGCGATTGAGATGGCGAATGTAATTCGTTTGGTTTTCATNNAACAATTAATTCGATGACTCCGTGAGCCAGGTTACGACACAGACACAGGTTTTTGGGGCCACTGCTTCCGTCGGGCGTTGGTAGATTCCCTGTTCAAAGAGTGGTGAATCCGGCGTAAGTCGGTCAACCGTGAGTTCGGCACGAGCGATGCAGATATTTGGATTGTTGGAAGGGGAGTTGCCAACCATTGGTTCACCGCAACATCTGCAAAATCTCAAGCTCATAGGTTTGGAGCGAAAATTGGTCTTGCTAACAACCAATGACTCGAATAATGCCACGCGCAGGTTACGGCAGGATTCGGGTAAAAACTCGGCCCGTAGGATTCCCGGTCCGACGGAATTCTTCCGCCCCCGGTCACCAAGTCTCGGGATGAGATTGGTTGTCGTTGTTCCAGAGACGGCGGGCTTGGTCCATGTTCTCGATCCAGACGGACTGTTTGGCGCACTGAATGTGGCCATCGCAGAAAAGCATATTGGCATTTCCGTCGTGCCAATCGCCGACGCCGGGTCGATTAAACGCCGGGACGACATAGGGGAATAGAATGTAGAAAAAGTCCGAGGGGCTGGCATTTGTCTGTGCCCCCACACCAGTGTAAAGAAAGGCCCCGCTGTCGCCAATGGCAATCATTTGGGATGGCACCAAGACGCGGCGTTCCGGGGCGGGCAAAAAGTTCAAAGTCGTGCCGGCGAGAACAATATCGCCTCCCAGACCCAGGCTGGGTTTGGGCAGACCAGAGTGAGTGGCTCCCAAAAAATTGTAACCGTAGTGCGGATAAACAAACGGGCTAATCGGATGGACGATTTGGACGTATCTATCCGAAGCTCTGACCGATTGCGGACAGTAGAACACATTTGAACTTGCGGAGGTCATGAGCGCCCGCTGCCAACTCCCAAGACCATCCCCCGAAGTCCCCAGCGGGAATGTCCCTTGATCCTGTATGTAGATTTGCAATGCGATGGCGAGTTGGCGAAGATTCCCCACACACGCTGCGCTGCAGGCGCGACGCTTGGAGCGAGCCAGCGCCGGAAAAAGAAGACTGGCCAGCAATGCGATGATCCCCATCACAACCAACAATTCGATCAGCGAAAAGCCGTGGCGCAAAGCATGGGTTTTGAGGACGGCATTTGTTGGAGAGGTGACACACCACCGATGTCTTGCTGGGCGCAAGCGGTTCACGGCAGGAGGGTCACGCGGAAGAACTGCTGTGCTGGCGCTGTGGGCGGCCCCGCGGACCAAGTATTCGTGACTGGTTGAGATACCAGCTTCCAATTGGTCGTGGCGAGGTTGGTGGTGCTTTCCACGCGATAACCTGAGGCGTTTGTTGCCTGGTTCCAGTTCAACACGGCCTGACCGTTTTGTAGAAGAATCTGCACGCCTGTGGCGGCGCGATAGCTGGTTTCAAACACGCGGAAAAAGGTATTGGTAAACGGCAAGCTTTGCGAAGGCACATACGTGACCGAGTCGATTTCAACAGCCTTTCCGATACCGCGGACAAGCCAGAAATAGTTCGTGGAATATTCAGTTGGCAGCGGTATCCCGTCTGTCAGATCAAAGGGCTCGTAGGTCTGGAATTCCTGCACGCGCAATGCAGGGACTTCGCCGATTTGCGGAAGGACGACCGTGCCGTAAGCGTCCACGGTGGTGCTCGCTGTAAAATGAGTCGCAATCTGGTACTGAACGAAACCGAGATCGATAGTCATCAACCAGTCCACGGCCCGATTCCAAGATTGGCCAAACTGAATGGGATCAGGAAGATCAACGTTGGTGGACTCAAAAACGCTTGCCGAGGCGCCCGGGTCATCCACCGGATCGTAAAATCCATAGAAGCTCCGTCCCTGGTTGATCGCAAAGCTGAAGTATTCCCACGATTGCCCGCTGGTGTCTTCGCGGGTTAATCGCTCGGCGTAGGTCGCGTTGGTAAAAACGTCTCCGTTCCCGCCGTCGTTTGGACTCACGATATCCGTGCGCTGAATGCTTTCGCCTGCAGCTTGCGATTGTGAAAAGTCCCAGCGTTGCGGCCCGCCGGGCGGACCAATCAAGCCTGAAATATCAATGTTTGAACCAGCGTAACCGCGGTGATATTCTCCCAACAGATGAGGCAAATCAGCAGTACGAAAAACGATCTGCGCGTTGCTCCCGCCGCACATCAAGAGCGGCCAGCAGAGAACAAGGAGTATTTGGGGTCGGGTTTTCATTGTTCGGCCAGGTTCCTGTTGGCAGCGCTACTCGTCGAATGAAACTCGGCCTTCGACGAGGCCAGATGAAATGCGCTTATGGCGGCGCCGTCAAGCAATAATCCGCCATGTCGGCATCCGTTCATTTGACAGCCGGATCTTGAAGCTTGTCGGTCGAGGGCGGGACAGAGCGTTCAAGCTGGTCGAGCTTTTGTAGCGCAATCTGCCTTTGCTCTCTCGCCGATTGGTCGTCCGGGTTTTCTGCCAACATTTTGTCAATCAGACCGAGCGCAGTCCCAAATGCGCCGACCGCAATTTCCAACCGTATGCGGTCTCGCAACACGCCGGTATCACCAGTGCGCTGGCGCTCTAATTTGTCGAGAAGCACTCGCGCGAGATCCAAGGCGTCAAACTCGCAGGCGAAATCAAAATACGCGCGGCATTCCGTGCCTGATGTCGCATCGGAAAACGCGACAACGCGGATGTTGTCCAGACAGGAAACGCGCGCGGACAGATAATTGATATTAGGCGAGTGTGCCAGTTCAAACTGGGCTTTGGTGGCTAAGAAGCGAGCGCAGCGTTCGATGCCTGGCATAATCGAAGGAGAATTGGCAGCCATCTGGAACAATTCGGCCTGGACTGCCAAGAGGGGAAATGACTTGGGCCCCTCTGACGGCTGACGCAAGTCCAGGAGGGTTCCCGCACGGAATGGGATGAGCGCTTCCGGATGGTGCTCCCAACTGGATTTAATCTTTTGAATTACCGGGTCCAAGTCCTTGAACAGCGGCAGGGCCAAACTTTGCAATGCCTCAAGTCCCTCGCGCAGGCCGTTATGGACGCAGGGAAGCTCTGGCATCCGGTACCGAGACTGCGGATTTGCCGGATCCGGCATGTTCGCCGCCAGGATGATCGAACCTGCCTGGGCAACGAGTCGATCGAGTTTTGCCTTGTCGAAAGGATGCTCACCCAAGAGAGTATTGACGTCGTAATACTCGGCCGCGTCAGCCATGAGTCGCAAACTGGAATCTAGGCGCTGCCAAAGGTTGGTTTTCAGGGAACTCCGGAACGAGGTCAGGCACCCTTCGGCGTCAGCGAGCCGCCCTCTTGCCGCAAAGTCGGCAGCCTCGATAAAAAACGACGAGGGATCGTCCGGGAAGAGGACCTGGAAAAGGCGAACATGCGCTTCAAGCTCGGCATGGCGACCCAGCATGAACTCCAGCCCCAAGCTGTGCAAATGGGCGCCGTAGTGGTACGGATTCAATTGCAGCGTCTGACGGAAAGAGTCCAACGATTCCGGAGTGGACTCGGCCAGCAGACCCCTGGCGAAGGCCAGGTCCGCGCCGTTCAAGCCAGCGCCAATCGCATCCCGCACGTGCTGCACGCCGCGATCAAAGGTCTTTGTGTCGAACAATTCATGCTCGCCGAGGCGGAGCAGAACCACTCCACGCTGGTCGCCAAGATTGGAACGTTTCGCCAATCGTTGCAGCAAGGCTCCAGATCGGCATGGTTCGTTCAAAACGNNGATCGAGATAGATGGAGTTGTTATAGCCAGCGGCTTCCGCTTCATCCCAATATTGCAGCGTTTCATGCCAGCGACCGCTCCGTGCCGCCAATTCTGCGCTGCGCAACGCAGTGACTTGCCGGGCCACGTCGCGTTCGATTTTCAGGTTTCGCGAAACCGACAACACCACGCAAACCACCATCAGGCTCGCGCCGCCCAGCAGGACGTAGGAGATATTCCGCTGCGCCCATTTTTGAATTTTCAGGAAAGGTCCCGGCCGACGAGCTCGCACCGGGCGATTCTCCAGCACGGCGCGAAGATCGCCTGCCAATTCCAGCATCGTCGCATAACGATCCGACTTGGAGTGAGCCATTGCTTTCTGGCAGATGGCGGCGAGATCACGCGATATCGCGTGATTCAAGCTTCGCACCGGCGCGGGAGAGCCGCGCACGATGGATTCCTGAAGTGCCGTCCGGTCGGGCAATGTGCCGTCGGACCGGGAGTACGGTGGTCGGCCAGCGAGCAGTTCGTAGAGCATCACGCCTAACGAATAGACATCGGTCTCCGGGCCGAGTTGCCCGGTTTGTCCCAGAAGAATTTCCGGCGGCATGAACAGGACGGTAATTGGCTGGCCGGAATTGGCCGTAGCCAAAGGCGAACCCGGCGACGCCCACATCGCCTCGCCACGGTCAGTCTGGATCACCGCGCGATTCAGGGGAACGAAGGTTTCCTCGAATTCCCTCCGTGCGGCTTCCAGCACATGCGCGGAGCCCCAATCGATCACACGCACGTCGCCGAAAGAGCCGACGAGCACATTGGAGGGTTTCAGGTCGCGATGGATGACGCCCTGGTTGTGCGCGTGCGCCATGACATCGCAGATCCGCAGCAACATCTCCAACGCGCGATTGATCGTCCATTCCGGGTCGGCACGTTGATGTACCTTACGCCAAACGTCCCCCAAGGTGGTGCCCGGGAGCAGTTGGGTTGTGTAAAATGGTCGCCCATCACCGTCGAGACCCACATCGAAGATTGGCAGGATACCCGGATGGTCGAGTTGGCTGGCGATTTGGGCTTCGGCGAGAAAACGATAGATGGCCGGTTCTGACGCGAGTGCTGCATCCCCCAGGCGCTTCATGGCGATACTACGACGGAGTTCAACATCCCAAACTTTCCACACGTCACCCTGACCGCCTTGGGCCACGCGTTCGAGAATTTCGTATTTTTTAAAGAAATCCTTCCGGGCAAACAGGCCCGGCGCAATCGTTTGGCGCAATACCGACGGCCCGCCTGCCGTCTGCGGAGGTGTGCGCGAACGACCCTCGGTATCCAGCGCCCTCTCAAAGAGGCATCTCGGACAGACCGCGAACGGTGGGTCATCACCCAGTTCGCTGCCGCAAGTTTCACAATGCTTCATCAGGGACGATTCCAGACTCCCACCGCAGGCAGTGTCGCGCACGGGGGCCCAAATTTGGATTCGAGAAACATTGGACTGAGGTTACGAAGCCGGTTGCGCAAATAGGGACATTAAGTATTTCAGTTCGGCGCGGATTTCGTTTTCATCAGGACCAACCAGTTTGCCAACCTCTTCCCAAAGATCCAACGCCAGCCGCTCACGGAAACGATGGTGGGCCTGTTTAAACGCATTTTCTGTCAGCCCCAGTTCCTGCGCGGCCTCCTGCTGAGAGATCTCTCCACGCAAATGAGCCATGAGATGTCGGGAATGTTTCGAACGTTCCGCCGCTCGTTGGATGATCTCCTGTGCAAACACACGATCGAACTTTTGCCCAAAGCTTTCGAACGCGCGTGGATCAGCAGGCCCACCAAACAATTCCAAATCATCCAAAGGAACATGAGCAACGCCGCCGCCCGCCTTTTTCGCGGCTGTTCTTTTCCATTCATCCTGGAGAAACCGCCACAAGACGTGACACAGAAAGCTGCGAAAACGGGTTTGCTCCCCGCGTTGAGCCGTGTGTAGAAAGCCATTGCGACGATCCCACCCTTCGAGAATCCGGCTGGCAAAAAAAGCCTGCGTATGATCTTCTGCCTCCTCGTGGCTGCATTTTCCCCGTTGCCGAAAGAAATTGTAGATGGCTGGTCGGTATCGTTCACAGAACTCGCCAAGGGCGACACCGGCTGCATCGGAATCACCTCGCTGGATGACTTCGATGATTTGAGTCCATTGCGTTGTGGGATAGGAACTAGCCGCGTTGGTTTTCTGATCACCCATAGGTTCTTCTTTGGATTGGAAGGAAGAATGCACAAGCCCATCTTCATTCACAAGCCCGAAATCCTGATCCTAATTCTTAGATGACACCCTCCATCAACTGGGCGAACACGGTGCGACTTTCGTTCATAAGGGTGCTTGTCCGCCGATAGGCGGGGCAAGACCCTGCGAAATAGCGTTGTGACAATGAAATCGAAAAAAATCATGACAGCCATTAGATGCCGATTTTATCGTGCTGAAATCGCTTCCCGGCCAAACTTAACCGGACAGTTGTGGTTTCTGTTGTTTCGGCTGTGTCCAAGAAAATGCTTTGGTGCAAACGCAAATCC
Source organism: Limisphaerales bacterium (assembly GCA_003140275.1). Classification (GTDB taxonomy): domain Bacteria; phylum Verrucomicrobiota; class Verrucomicrobiia; order Limisphaerales; family PALSA-1396; genus PALSA-1396. The sequence continues at coordinate 90 of PLJQ01000172.1, read as the reverse complement.
ACCGACACAGTGTAATGGCCTGCCGTGAAAAGTCCTCCCCGCGCCGAATCTTACGAAGCCAAACCCTGGAGCCGGGCGGCGGGTCAATGT
>PLJQ01000291.1 GCA_003140275.1 Limisphaerales bacterium | reverse complement strand
AGCCTCATGATCACTGCTACTCGGAGGCGGCCTGGCAGTCCTCAAAGCGTTCTTGTCAATGAACCGGATATGCACGGATTGAATCAACGAACCGGCGGTCGTATATTCAACGCCAGTTTCCTTAATTATGAACCCGTTACAACTACCGGATTCGGTCGAGAGACTGATTTCAATATACGACTGGCGGTCGTATATTAACAGTTAGAGCCAACATGAAAGCATTCCCACTTGCGGCATTTTTAGGAGCTTTGCTTGTGTGTTCAGATCCCCGCGCGAGCTGGGCGGCGGATCAAAACCTCAACGAGCTTCGCCAAGAACTCGCATCGACAAACTATGAGACTCGTGTGGCGGCAGTGACGGAGATGCTTCACTTGGGAGAGAAGAGACCTCTGAACAAGGAAGAGATAGATTTGCTCCTGCCGCACCTCAAGTCGGATTCCGATTGGAGGATCAAGTGTCGAGTCACACTTGTTTTACCTCGTGCTGCAAATTCCGATTGGGTTTTGCAGCCACTGATCTCTGCGCTTCAGGACAGGGATGAAAACAGTAGCGGCGGCGGCAACGTCCCGTCGTATGTTTGCGGAGCTTTGGCTCGTCTTGCGGACAGCAGAGGCTTGCAGCCAGTTGAGGCTTGGTTGCACTACTTGGAGTCGCACCCAAAAGCCTACGGCAATTTGCACGAATCATTGGTCAAGAAGGCGCAGAAAGTTATTGGGGAATTGAAAACGAAGTCGAAAAAATAGGGGGAGTATCAAATCGCTGCAGGCAACAGCCGCTGTCCCTGCCAGTTGCGATTGATTTATAAAACTTGATTGTCATTATTCCATTCAATGACCCGCTCAGCGGCTGTGCCTATATTGGGTTCGTTAGCCTGCATTGAGCGCGTCATGCCAACTCCACGAAAAGACATTTGCGATTGCGGTAATCTGGAGCGGATGGCTGAGCACCCGAAGTGCCCCGTCAAGTTCGATGCCGAGCTCAATGAGTATCACATTGTTGGTGAGGGCGGCGGCTATTGGCTGATTTACTACTGTCCGCTCTACGACGGGAGCGCCCCGAAATCGAAACGCGATCGACTTTTCCACAGGATTACGGATGCCGAGCAGCACCGACTCTGCAATCTTACGAAGGACTTGCGGACAGTTCAGGATGTGACTGCCGCCTTCGGGGAGCCGGACATCCATCATCAGATCGGCAGCGTTACGACTACACCGGAGCGAGAGGATAAGCCGGAGATTACCAAGAGTCGGCCCGTGATGATTTACACAAAGTTGTCGGAGATTGCAAATGTTCATGTCACGGCCTATCCGACCGACCGAGTCGATATTCATTTTCAAGGAAAGGGGGTGAAGAAAGATGCACGCTGACCACCAAAGGATTGGAAAGGACCGGAGCGCGTGTGGGACGTCCGCTTGGTCGTGTTCGACGGCGTTGACGCACAGATGATAGACTTGGCTTCCATAACAGCAGGGCTTGGGGCAGCGTGGCTCTTCTACGCTGCGTTCTTCAAAGACAGTAATGACTTTTGGGACTGCTTTATAAGTTTCGTCAGAGCATTCGGAATGCAAGGCTTTGGATTTGTGAGCGATTTGGGTTTTTTCCGCATGTTCTTATATCTCCTGTTGACAGTTGGCAGCGGATTCATGACCCACTATACGCTTATTCAAAATTCTCACTGAGATATGAGAACCCCTCTAATAAAGTGAATGCAGCGATCATGTCGTTGTTGCATGGCGGACGCCACTGGCGCTGGGTCGCTGATCTTTTTCGTTGAATTACTGCGATATGAGTAATTGTGTCATCAAATGGTCGGGCGGGAGTCTCGCGTTCCTATTACCGGCTTTGGTCACATTGGTTGGCGCAGCTTGACCATTCACAATTCCGGCATGATCCGATATACAAGTCGCTTATTCTGCCTGTGTGTTTTGGGGCGATCATTCTGGCAGTGGTTGTCCCCACCGCCTTGGCTACCCAACAAGTGCCCTCGCGACTGTCGGGCAAGCGCTCCTTCCAGAAACGATCCAACTGCAACTCTCTCCACAACTCCAGAAACAACCAACACGCGCCCCATTGCCGCGGATGGCGGATGAAAAAATCGCGCAGCCGCACCTGCACCCCGCACTGGGCGGCGTGCTCCGGGACGGCGCGGTCAGCCGGGAACAACGCCAGACGCACCTGCTGTTGGCTACTGGCATCGAAGACCTCGATGCATTTGAGCCAGCTCTCCTTCTGACTGTCATTGATTTCGCCCAGGTAGAGAACGTGGCGCTGCACGATGCGTTGAGCGCTGCACCGGCGGCTTTCCACGATGGACCAATAACGATGCTCCTTGCCGTCTTTCAAACGCCGGTGACACTTGAGATGCATATCCGCCGGGCATTGTAGGGAGAATAACTGGACTGTGAAGAGCCTGGGTCTGCCCCACAGCAACTTTTGTAAAATCGGATTCAGCGACCCAATGACTTACGTCGCCGGCCCCCCAGAAAATCGTCGATTTCCGTCGCCAGTTGCTAAAGTCGGGCTAGCACCGCTGGAGCGAACCTGGCTTCGCCTCGTCGCTCGGCTCGTTAGCCGGCATCCAACGCCCACTACGAAAGCGAAGCAATGATGGCGTTGCGCCCCGGTTTCAATTAAACCTTTGGCCGCATGGGACAAATGCTGCTCCTTCCTGATCCGAAGCCGCTCGACGAGCGGTTGGGGCGGAGATTTTTCCGCAAGGCGCCCAAGCGAGCGGGCGTGTATCTGATGCGGGACGCAGCGGACAACGTGCTTTACGTCGGGAAAGCCAAAAACCTTCAGCAACGGCTGCGCAACTATCGGATTGCCAACCCCGACCGGATGCCCCGGCGGCACCTGCGGATGCTGCGGGAAGTGGCCCGGATCGAGTTTCAGTTTTGTCCCGACGAAGCTGCCGCCCTCAAGCATGAATCCAAACTGCTGCGTTCCCTCAAGCCGCGATTCAACCGCGCTGGTGTCTGGCCGGGAAAAACCAGATTCCTCGTCTGGCGATTTGCGCAAGCGCATTTGGAACTGGCGGTGACGGAAGTGCCGGAACCCGCCTGGCAACGTTTCGGCCCGTTGGGCGGCGCTTGCCGGTATTTGCACCACACACTGGCGCGGCTTTTGTGGCTGGCCCTGAATCCGACGCGCGCTTACGCCGATCTGCCGGCGGGTTGGGCGCAGGGCGATCTGGCGCCGCAAGTGACGATTGATTGCCGGCAATCGGCGCCAGAAGTTGCGGCGGTGTTGGTCGCGTTCTTCTGGCAATCGTCCGATGAATTCGTGTTGTGGCTCGGAGCGCGATTCTCCGAACGNNCGTCATCGAGTCGGAATTGGAAATTCCAAAGGAGTTCTCCGAGAAGCAAAGTAGAGCTGTTGGGAACGGACGCCAACTCGCGTTGCTCTGACGGCGGATGTTCAATCTGCGCCGTTGTCGCTGTGGCGACCGCCACGCGCTCCGTTCAACTGACCTCGTGAATGAACGTCGTTGGCGCCGGTGACAGCTTTGCGCGCTCACGATCCTGCCAGTAACGCCATAGAACCCACAGACACGCGCCCGCCATCCCCAGCCACCCGCCAACTTTCAGGACCGTGGCGATTTGAACGTCATACCGCAAAAGGTGCCAGCGCGAGAAGAGGGTATTCCAATCGTGGTCGCCCCCACCAACCAATGGCAGTTGCAGTGCCCGCGCATCCGCCATGTAACGCGCGATGTTCAGCCAGTTCTCAAAAAACCAGATCACCGCTCCGGCCAGCGAGAGTGATTGCCCTTTTCGCCAGAAGCTGACCGCCAGCACGCAAGGGAACACCAGTTGCCCCAGGGTTCCGCCGTAAGGTTCGAGGCGTTCACTGAACAACCCAACCAAAGGATGTCCCGCTTCGTGAAACAGCAGATTCGCGTGATCCACAATGAAAACAAAGCCCGGCTCGGAGCCGAAGAGGAGGAGAAAGAACAAACCCGCACCCATTGCAAAGCCGAGCAGTTTCGGCCCGGAAACGATGTCCCAGTCTTTGTTGTCCATGCGCGTTTTTCAGCAGGATATGTACCAGCAAGCGCACCAGGTGCTTTGACATCAGCCCTCATGCACAGCCAGCATCGCATCAACCGTTTCCAGCTCATTGCCTTCCAAACGATTGTTCACATAGATGAATGTCTTCCGCTCCGGCCCGGCGGCTTTTCCCTCCGCGATTAACGCCTTGACCGTTGCCCGCGCTTCCGGGTTCGGCTCCTTCACGCGACTGGCTCATTGTGGCTCGGCCAATCATTCCGGGCGGCGATACGTAGATACAGCCCGACATGATGAATAGATTACAGCCTGAAATTTATCATTGCGGCATTCACGAGAACTGAAAGAATGCGCTCGTGTTATCCCTGTGCGCAAAGCCCTGGCACGCTCCGCGACGCACCCGTTGTCGAGTGGCTGGCTTCACGTTGATTGAACTTCTTGTCGTCATCGCCATCATCGCCATCCTGGCGGCGCTGCTGCTGCCGGCCTTGACCTTGGCGAAGGAAAAGGCCAAAGCCATCAACTGCCTGAGCAACCACAAGCAGATCGGCGTTGCCTCGGCCATGTATAGCGACGACAACCAGGGGCAAATTATCCCACTTTATATCAACGGACTGAGTGGCAAAATCACCATCACACCCGATTGGATTGTTCAGAACGGGGATGCCATTTTCTGGCAGGACCGGCTGAGGATGGGAGGTTACATGAAGACCTTCAGCGCGTTTGATTGTCCTTCCTTGAAAAACCTTGCCACCAAGAGCATCGGCGGAGGCTTTGCCGCGAACCACGCGCTGGGCATCGGCATCAATTATCCGGAGATTGGCACGCTTTGGCAGGATGCCAACCCGTCGGCAAAGCCATTCAAATTGAATGGTGTCGCCACCCCGGCCCGCTGCATCGGCTTTGGCGACGCCGGGTCCGTGACCACTGCCACCAAAGACCTGCCGCCTGACAAATGGTTGCCGGATACGGCTTTTGATGCCGTGTTGAACGCCTATTATGGCGGCGGGGCTACTTACTTTCGCTCTCCCTCCGATTCCGGTGGCTTTGCTTCGGGCGATGCGCGCGCGCTCCCCCGCCATAACCGGCGGGTGAACTTCCTGTTCATGGACGCCCATGCCGAGTCCATGCTGAACAGCCGGGCTGGCTGGACGCTGTCGCGCCTGAATGACGGAGCGCTCTGGGCGCGTCACCACAAGGGTACTGATCCCAACGCACCATGAGACATTTATTGCCAACCTGCCTGGTGGTCTTGGGTCTGGCGGCTAGTTGCGGCCAGAAAAAGACCGGGACTGAAAACGCGGCCTCCTTGGATGATCTGAATCGCGCGCTTGCGGTGGTGACGATGCGCAGCGGCGCTTTTCCGCCTGCAACGAATGAGTTGGCGGCATTTTTGGCTCTTAGCGGGAAGACCCTGCCTGTCCCGCCACCCGGTAAAAGGTTGGTGATCGACCCCGACAAACGTCAATTCGTCGTGGTTGATCAATAGGCGGTTTTTCAGTGGCGCAACTTCGCCCCACGTCTCCTCTGTTGTCATAATGTTGTTACCCGGAGGGCGCGTTTTGGTGTGCGATCCGCTGGCTTGGCCTTTACCCGGCTAACATGCGTGGAGTTCACATTCCGTTCTTTGTTGCCTTCTGTTGAACTGAATCGTTCCGTACATCTTCAAAGAGTCCGTCCATCCTCAGTGACCGGCATCCGCTTCAATGCGCCGCATGTTCATGGCCAGTTGCCGACGGATCCGCTCACGGTTTGCGGCGTCATAGTACTCCAGCGGGTTGTAGTCGTCCGTGAGCACGATTCCATGGTCCGGATTGGTTTTCAGGATGGTCGCCCAGGCGTCGCGCACTTCCTCACGGCATTTTTCATGCACTTCGGCGAGGTTCGGCCGGTTGCGCAATTCCAATTCCGACTGGTCGGACGCGACGAAGAACATGTTCCCATCCGGCGCGACGTGAATGAGCACGCTGCGGAACACCGCTTTCAATGTTTTGTCCAGCGACGCCGCAAAAAAATCGTTCTCCGACTTCATGTCGGCGAAGATATTCATGACCAGCACGCCTCCCGGCCTCAAGCGACGCCGCATCGCCGCAAACGCTTCGCGCGACATCAGGTGCGACGGAGAGGAATCCCCAAGAAAGGCGTCGAGAATGATGGCATCATACCGTTTGGCGCCACGGTTCACGAAATGCCGGCCATCATCGATCGTGAGCTTGAGGCGCGCCGGTTCGAGATCGAAAAACTGTTCCGCGACCGGCACGACCGCGGGATTGATTTCCACGACATCCACCCGCGTGCCTTCGCGCGCGAATTTCATCGGCACGATACCCACGCCCAGGCCAATGCAGAGCACGTCCTCGGTCTTCGTGGTGTAGCCACGGGCCAGGCCGTGCAGCATGAAAGTAAACGTGGAAGTGCTGTCTTTCGCGATGGGATCATAGGTGTTCTGCACCAGGTAATCGTTTAGGAAATAACGGCGTGTGTCGTTCCGAACACTGATGACCTGGAGCCGGCCGAAGTTTGAATTCGCGCGCCTCACCTCCTGCCAATTTTTGGCATGGGTCGGCCGATCTCTCGCCACGCCGATCCCGCCAAACAACAAACCAAGGAAGATTCCGATCACGACTGGCACAGGTGACGTTTGTTTCCGGCCCCAGCCAAAAAAATAGCCCGCCGCCAAAGCCATAAGCGCGGCGGCTGTCCCATACATGGTGATCGAGTTCGGCAAAAAGGGAATGAGGACATAACCGATCAATATCGTGCCCGCGAAACTGCCCAAGGTACTGATGGCCGTGAGCCGGCCAACGTTGCCGCCCACTCCGGCGACGGCGACAGTGAGCACGCGCACAAAATACGGCGCGACAATCGCGAGCAGCGCCAGAGGCACGAAAAACAGGAAGGCGGAAGCCAGCAGCGAACCGATCGCCAGTTTGAAATCAAGACACCCGTTAGCCACCGGCTCAACGACGAGCACCGTGAAGCCCAGGTAAATGGCGGCGCACAAAATCGCCCAGTAAAGCCGGCCCAATCGCTGCGAGCGATCCACGAGTCGTCCGCCAGCGTAATAACCCGCCGCCAGCGCCACCAGCGTAACGGCAATTTGCGCCGTCCAGACGAAATGCGACGTGCCGACGAACGGCGCGAGCATTTTGGCACCCAAGATTTCCACGATCATGATGGCCGCGCCCGTCACCGACGCCGTGAAGTAAAGATAACGACGCAACCCTGAGGAAAGAGGCGCAGCGCCGGCCGTAGCCCGTGGATGTTTCACGCGGCCTTTCTACTTTCAAAAGCAAACGCGAAGCAAGGAACAAGCATTCCAGGCTATGTTGCCCAAATGCACAAGCTGGTTAGCCTGAATATTTCATAGGT
>PLJQ01000139.1 GCA_003140275.1 Limisphaerales bacterium | reverse complement strand
AGAATCCGTATCCGCCGTCGCCGCGCGTGTTGCAGGCGGTGCGGGCGGCGACTGATGGACGGTTGCGGCTGTATCCGAACCCGACAGCGGAGCGGTTGCGCGAAAAGCTGGCGCGGCTGCATCGCTGCGCGCCGGAGAACCTCATCGTGGGCAACGGCTCGGATGAATTGCTGGCNNAAAAATCAGGGACTCGTGTAACTCGTCCCTCCGAGACGGTTCAATACTTCACTCCCAGCTATTCGCTTTATCCAGTGCTGGCGGCGATTCACGGGGCGGGGACGAACGTCGTCTCGTTGAATGATGATTTCAGTTTGCCGAGTGTCGCGGAGTTGAAAAGGGGGGGACGGAAACCGCCTGAAGGCGGGACTCCGAACCGATGGGACTTCCACGCCGCGCTGACTTACGTGACCACACCCAACGCACCGAGCGGGCGCGGCTACCCGACGCCGGAGTTGGAATCACTTTGCCGCGCACAAAAGGGAGTCGTCATTCTCGACGAAGCCTATGTGGACTTCGCCGACGAACACGCCATGCGACTCGCCTTGAAATATCCGAACGTCATCGTGGCGCGGACGTTTTCCAAAGCCTATTCGCTCTGCTTTCAACGGGTCGGCTATTTCGTCGGGCCTCCTGAGCTGATCGCCGCGCTCCAAAAAATTCGCGACAGCTACAATGTGAACGGTCTCGGCCAGATTGCCGCCGAGGCGACGTTGGATGATTTGCCTTACTACCGCGCGGTTTTTCGTCGCGTTCGCAAGACCCGTCAGCGACTCGCAAACGAATTGACAACGCTCGGCTTCCAGGTTTTTCCAAGCCAGACGAATTTTCTTTTGGCACGCCCGCCGCGCTTTTCCGCAAAAATCTGGCTGGAGAAGTTGCGGGCGCGGAAAATTCTGGTGCGTTGGTTCGACCGACCGTCGATCCGAAACTTCCTGCGCATCACGGTTGGAACGGACGCTGAAGCGAGCGCGCTTTTGCGGGCGGCGCGGGCAGTATTGTCGAAGTAGCGTGAAGCTTTTGCTTTTCTCTCCCGCAATTTTCCGCTAAACATTGGCCGTGTATTTGGAATATTACGGGCTGACGGAGCCGCCGTTCACCATCACGCCCAATCCGCGATTTCTTTTTTTCAGCGCGAAACACCGGGAAGCCTTCAACCACCTGCTTTACGGGGTTCGTGAGCGGAAGGGGTTTGTGCAACTGACAGGTGAGGTGGGCGCGGGCAAGACGACGCTTTGCCGCGCCATGTTGGAACAACTCGGCAACCGGTATGCCACGGCGCTGATACTGAATCCCGTGCTCGATGCCGATCATCTGATGAAAGCCATCGCCATGGAGTTTGGTCTGGATGCGCACGCGATGGATCGGTTGGAAATCCTTTGGTTGCTCAATCATTTCCTGCTCGCGCGCGCCGAGCAGGGCCAGGACGCCGTCCTGATCATAGACGAGGCGCAGGATTTGACCGATGAACTCCTGGAACAAGTTCGTTTGCTTTCCAATCTTGAAACCGACGACCACAAACTGCTGCAAATCGTGCTGCTGGGACAACCGGAATTGCGCGACCGGCTCAATAATCATCATCTGCGCCAATTGCGGCAGCGGATCACCGTTCGTTATCACTTGCGGTCGTTGAGTCGATACGAAGTAAGCCGGTATGTGCAGCATCGTCTGGAGGTTTCAGGAGCGAAGCGCGGGCCGTACTTTACCCGGCCGGCACTCTGGCGCATTTACAACTACAGTCGCGGCATTCCCCGGCTGATGAATGCCGTCTGTGACAAGTGTTTGTTGGCAGGATTTGTGCAGCAGAGCCAGCGCATTAGTTACCGGATGGTTGGCCGCGCACTGCGCGAGTTGGAAGGAAAGATATATGTATGAGTCTGATCAATGACGCCTTAAAACGGGCAAAACAGTCCCGAAAAGAGGCGCCAGTTATCCAAGCGGAACCGCCGCCGCTGCGGGCCGCCGACCCGTCGCCGCAGCCGGGCCTTTGGCCGTTTTTGGTCATTCCCTTGGTGCTGGCGGTTGTCTTGGCACTGGCCGGGATTTTTCTGTGGCGTTGGATCGATCAAATCAAGCCCCAGCCAATCCAGGTTGCGGCCAGAACGGTGGTCCCAAGTCCTACCACGGCAAATACCGCCCCAGTTGCGCCGCAATCGGTCAAACCCGAAGCTCCCACAGCGAAGGCCACGGAGAAGTCGGAGGGCGCGGCAAACGTGTTGGCGGCGACAACAAACCCGACATCCAACACAACTGTCGCAGTGGTTGAACCTCCCGCGGCGGCGCCATTGAAGCTGCAAGGCATTTTTTATACCCGCAAGAATCCATCTGCTGTAATCAACGGAAAAATCCGTGCGGTGGGTGATCGGATCGGTGAAGCTCAGTTGATTGCGATTGGCCCGGAAAGTGTCACGGTCGTCGTAGCCGGAAAAACCAACGACCTAACTTTGCCCTAGAGCTGACGAACGAAGTCTTCCAGGCGCGCCGCCCGGTTGTTCGATTGTTTCTCATGAACCTGATGCAAAAAAAACTGAGGACTTCCCCGATGCTTGCCCGCGTCGCGCCGTTCGTGATTTTTGTCGGCTTAACCTTCTGCCAGGGCCAATTCGGTGAAACGTCGCGCTACTGGTTTTACCTGGCCAAGACGATCGTCGGTGTGTGTCTGATCTGGAGCATCTGGCCGCTGGTGGAAGAGATGCGCTGGAAATTCAGTTGGGAAGCGGTAGTCGTGGGTGTGGCGGTGTTTGCACTTTGGGTGGGGTTGGACGGGCTTTATTCAAAACTCGGTAAGGCAGCCACACCTTGGAATCCCCATGCGCAGTTTGGAGAGAATGCCACACTCGCCTGGCTGTTCGTTGCCACCCGCATGCTCGGCTCGTCGCTGGTTGTGCCGCCGTTGGAAGAGGTTTTCTATCGCTCGTTTCTTTATCGTTGGATTGTAAAGCTGGATTTTCAATCTGTCCCACTGAGTTACTTTCATTGGAAACCGTTTCTGCTGACCGCTGTCATCTTTGGTGTTTCTCATCACGAATGGCTGGCGGGGATTCTGTGCGCGTTCGCTTATCAGGGATTGGTTTGTTGGAAAAAGCGATTGGGTGACGCGATGACCGCGCATGCCATCACCAATTTTCTGCTGGGAGGCTGGGTGGTGTGGAAAGGCGCGTGGCATTTTTGGTAACGATTTTCCGATAAGGAAACCAAGAAGGCAGGATTTTTTGGCGTTCAGGCCGTGTCTTCTCCCGCCTTCCTGGCCTCCTTATTTAACTCAACGCTTTCGTTTGAGCATGATTCCGTGGTTTCATCGTTCCGTGATTCCGTGCCTCCTGTTTGAAGACGAGCATCTGCTGGTGGTGAACAAACCTGCCGGTTGGAACACCCATGCGCCCAACCCGTATGCTGGCGAAGGCATTTACGACTGGCTGCGTCACCGCGAACCGCGCTGGGCAAAACTGGCCATCATTCATCGGCTCGACAAGGAAACAAGCGGCGTGCTGGTCTTTGGCAAAACTCCGCTTGCGAATCGCTCACTCACGGAGCAATTCGCATCGCGCGCCGTGCGAAAGAAATACCTGCTGCTCACTGACCGCGAGCCGAAGCAGCACGAGTTCACCGCGAAGTCGAAGATCATTCGCGTCGGTGAAAGGTACGCGAGCGGGACAAACGGTGAAGCGGCGGAAACGCGGTTTCAAATCCGAAATCCGAAATCCGAAATCCAAGATCAGAATGAGCCCTCTTACATCATCTGCTACGAGTTGGAGGCCGAGCCGCTCACGGGCCGGACGCACCAAATCCGTGTCCACGCTGCGGAAAACGGGTTTCCCATTCTGGGCGATGTGCTTTATGGCGGCAGACCGTTCCAACGGGTTTGTCTGCATGCGTCGGAGTTGCGGCTGCGGCATCCGTCTTCCGGCGAGGGGATGGAATTCAAAGCAGCGGCGGATTTTTCTGCGGATGCACGACTGGCTTTGCGCCAGGCCATGATCGAGCCAGAGTCCACCGATGCATTTCGTTTGATTCATGGTGCGAGCGATGGCGAGCCGGCATGGTATGTGGACCGGTTGGGAGAATTCTTGCTTTCCCAATCCGAGCGCGGACTCACGGAAGATCAGCGACTCCATCTAGCAACCTTGTGTCACGTAAAGGCCGCGTATCACAAGATTCTCAATCGCCAAATCCGCGGGCGCAACGTAAATGAAGCATCACCCAGGCTGGTTGCCGGCGAAGCCGCTCCGGCGCGCTTCTCAATTTGCGAGAACGGCATAAAATTTGAATTGAGTTTCGAGGAAGGCTGCTCGGTTGGTTTGTTTCTCGATCAACGCGACAATCGGCGAAGATTTCTGACCGGACACGTGGCGGCGGGCTTTCCGCTGTTCAATTCTGGAATCCGACCCGCTGCGACAGCGCGACGGCACGGCGAGAATCCAAAACCCGAAATTCTAAACGCCTTCGCTTACACTTGCGGGTATTCCGTTTGCGCAGCAAAAGCCGGCGCACGCACGACGAGCCTTGACCTGTCGAAAAAATATCTCGAATGGGGAAAACAGAACTTTGCCTTGAACGACTTGAATCCCGCCGACCACGATTTCATTTACGGTGATGTGTTTGATTGGTTGAAGCGTCTGGCAAAGAAAGGGCGCAAGTTCGACGTTGTGGTGCTCGACCCGCCGACTTTTTCGCAATCGAAGCAACACGGCACGTTTCGAGTGGAAAAGGACTACGGCAAACTTGTGGCGCTCGCTTTGCCGCTCACCAAGCTCGGCGGTGTTTTATTCGCCTCAACCAATGCCGTGAGTTGGCCTCCGGAAAAGTTCATCGCCGTCGCGGAAGCCTCCGTGCATGCTGTGAAACGGAGCATCGGGCAGCGACATTACGCGCCACAGCCTCCGGATTTTCCCGTGAGCCGGAGCGAGCCGGCTTATCTGAAAACGCTCTGGCTGCGGGTGGACTGACCGGGCCGGCTATTTCTGATCGCGAGGGATTACCCTTTGTCCCGGTCCATTGAGCGCGTGATCAGGCTTATTTTTTCCTGCGGGCGCGCGCGGCGGACAAGCAAAAACGTCAGACCCACCGCCGCAAACAATAGAGCGACTGCGGCGATCAGAAGTCCCTTGCCGCTGACAAACGTTTCCGGTGGAACCGCTACCGCGGTCTGGATGGGCAGCATCGAAGTCTCCGGCGGACTGTTGATTTGGACTTCAGCGGCGGCGGCGGGGGCCGGCGGCGCTGGTTCGGCGATTGGTGTTTTAGGTTTTAGTTCAGCCGGTTCGACGACGGATTTCGTCTCGGCTTGCGGAATGGTCGTCGCGGACGTTTCTGTCTTTTCCACGGTTTGCGCAACGACTGGCGGTGTAGCCGTGATCAGGTCGGCCGGTTCTATCTTCGGCGTTTCGGCAACCGCAGTTGGTGCCAGCGCCAGTGGTTTGGCGACCGCGACAGGCGGAACTTCGGGTTTCACGGCGGACGCTTCGACGGCTGTTTCAACTTTCTTTTCCAGCGCTGGTAACGCAGGGGTGTTGGTTGCCAGACTGACTGAATTGGGTGGAGGATTGGTTGGCGTCGGTTGGGCGGCGGCACCTTGGGCCGTTTCGTAAAGTGTCGGGAAAATGGGGATGTCAACTGGCCACGGCGCAAAGTTGACCGAATGACTCACAATCACCCCGCCATGCGCTCGGAGAACCGTTACGAATGGCATTCCAGCTTTCTGCATCTTGAGCTGTTGCTCCCAATACACCGCGTTGATCTGCTCGTCGAAGGGGGTTCCGTGCATCTCTCCACTGCCATCCGAAAAAAGGATCACCGTGATGTTGTCGGAGTTTTTAATCACCCGGAGCATCTCAGTAATTGCCAGATTTAAGTTGGGGGAGGTTTCGAGCGGCTGTTTTCTCAGAAACTCAGTAACCCGCTGGGCAATGATTTGCCTGCGTTCGGGCGACCAGACTTGCAGCGGAAATCGGCCGGCATAAAGCTGTTCATTAAAGGTCCAGACCCCCAACGTGTCTCCCCGACGCAAATTGCCGTTCAGGTCGGACATGAGCAATTGCACCACCACTTGCAGGGTGCCTGACGCGCGGGGCTGCATGGAAGCTGACGTCTCCACAATGAATAAATAACGGTTGGAAGATAACGTGAGCGGTGCCGGAGGCTGCGCCGCGCGCGCCGACATGAACGCGCCAGCGACGAAATAGAACGGCAGGAGGAAGACGAACGCGGCGCGACTGCGGAAATCGGAAAGCCGATTCAATTTTCGGACGCGCGTTTTTTTGTTCGGGTCAGGGATCATTTGATTTGGCGGCGATTAAATTTGTTTCGCTCGCTCAGATTGTGATTCTTAATCTCCCGTTTCATATCGGTCAAAGCACTTTCCACGGTCTGGATGAAGTTCAAACAACTCGACGCCAGGCCGCCCATGCCGATAACGGTGTCCCGTTCGGCGTGGTCATCCGTGACGGCCAGGACTTCACCAAATTCTCGAAATCGATGCGTTGCGCGCTCGATCATCTGATCGGCGCTCTGGCCGGTGCGGGAATAAAGAATTTCCAGTTCCGGCGCCGATTCCACCCCGGCCTTGTGCGGTGCGACGTTCGCGCCATCGAAAAAAATCGTGATTGGCGTACCGGTGGTGTCGCGATAAAGTGTCAACCGATGAATCAACTCCTCGCGTGCCGCCGCCGAATGGCGCGGCCTGCCCGCCGCCAACTCTGGCCAGTTGTGCAACAGGCTGTAACCGTCCACAAGTATGCGCACCAAGGCCATTCCGACATATTGGACGGGATTCGCGAAAATTACAGGATTTAAGTTGGCGCAAAGTTTTTACGAGAAACTCCCCATTTCTTTCGCTGTTCTTAATGAGAGCCTTTTTGGTTGAGCGGTGTGATAGAATACCATCATTAGCCAAATCACATGAACGAAATCAAAAGGGCCGGTGATCGCTTCACCTCGAACGGCGGCTGGGTGATGCGCAAATTCTATGGCCGACCGCGCACGCGTCTGTTCACCTTCCTGTCTGTCTTTTGGATTGTGGTTTCAGCGCCCGCGCTTTTCATTGTGTTCCGGGACTCCACACGCTGGACCGAATCGCCGACTCTGTCCGGGAAACTTGGTGCCATCGCATTCGAGCAATGGATTGGAATCGTTCTGATCCTGCTGCATTTGGCCTTCGTGACGCTGGCTGGCTGTTTCCATCTTACTGAACAACCGCACGAAGAAGTTTTTCTGGAGGACGATCCCGACCGCGGGCCACACAAGCTCTATTGACTTTGAGCGGCGAACGTTAAATTTTGAATCAAGTCTATGCCGATTTACGAATACGAACTGAAGTTGGGCGACTGCAAAGTCTGCGGCGGCAAGTTCACGTTGCGCCGGCCCTTGAGCGCGGCGGAGTTGACCCACTGCCCGGCCTGCAAAAAGCCGGTGCGCAAAATCATTTCCACCTTCAACTCGCCGATCAAGCTCAAGCCGCTCTCGTTCTCCGACGCCAAGAAAGCGGGCTTCACCATTTTGAAGAAAACAGGCAAAGGCGAATATGAGCGGCAGTAAAGCCTTAAACTCGACAACTATTGACTGGCCAAACGCGCACCAATGCTGCAAGTTAGGCCAAAGCCATGAGCGGACTTCAAATCATCGAATCCACGCTCAAATCCGCGGCGAGACGACAACGCTGGCAACGGGCGATGTGGGGGTTTTGGAGCGGATTGCTGGCGGGCGGTTTGGCATGGTTGCTGGCGCTCGTGCTGTTCAAATTTTTTCCCCTGCCAACATCGATATTGCCGCTTGCCGGAATTGTGGCGGGGGGGTTGGCCATTGCGGGATTTCTCGCGGGTTGGTGGCAAAGACCCTCGCTGCTCGAGACCGCCCGTTTTGTGGATGCGAGCCAGCACTTGCAGGAAAGACTCAGCACCGCGTGGGAATTGTCGGCGGAGCCAGGGCCAGCCGAGTGGCGTCAACTGCTGGTCAACGATGCCGCTCGACTCGCGGCCAAGCTCAACCCGCGCCAGTTTCTTCCGTTTCATCTCCCCCAGGCCAGTCGTTGGGCGTTGCTGGTTTTGGCGCTGGCAGCCGGATTGGGATTTGTTCCTGAATATCGCAGCAAGAATCATCTCCAAAAGCAGCGTGACGCGGAAATCATTCGCGACACCGGCAAACAACTGTCTGAATTTACCAAATGGACTCTGGAAGCCCGCAAGCCGGTTTTGGAGACCACGCAAAAGGCGCTCGAGTCCGTAAAGGAACTTGGCGATGAACTGACCAGAGCCAAACTCACGCGGTCGGACGCTTTGCGCGACATCGCCAGTGTCACTGAGAAGCTCAAAGACCAAACTAAAGAACTCGGCAAAGACCCCGTGCTTCAGAGATTGGAGCAGGCGGCGCGCACCCCGAGCGGCCAAAGTTCTCCCTCCGCCGCCGATCTGCAAAAGCAGATTGACAACTTGCAGAAGTCGCTTGGCGAAAAATCGGCGCTTCCCGAAGCACTGGACAAGTTGAAAAACGATTTGCTAAAACTTGAGCAGGCCGCCGCCGGCTTGCCGGGCAATGACTCGGCAGCCAGCAAGGCGGTCAAAG
The DNA here is from genome assembly GCA_003140275.1 of Limisphaerales bacterium. Classification (GTDB taxonomy): domain Bacteria; phylum Verrucomicrobiota; class Verrucomicrobiia; order Limisphaerales; family PALSA-1396; genus PALSA-1396. The sequence goes on along the minus strand of PLJQ01000139.1, from coordinate 1,554 downwards.
AGCAAATTGCCAAGTCGCTCGCTGACCTGGCCAAAAAAGCCCAGGACCTCGGCCTTTCTCTGCCAAATCTGGACGAGGCCATCAAGGCGCTCGAGGCCGGCCAAATCGACCAGTTTCTGAAAGATCTGAAGACGACGGAGATTGACCTTGAGAAGATGCAAGCGATGGCAGAAGCATTACAGCAACTTCAAATGCAGCTTGCCCAGATGGGCAAGGACCTCGCCGAACAGTTGGAGAAAGGTCAGGCGACGTTGGCGCAATCCACGCTCAAGAAAATGATCGACCAGTTGAAAGCCGCCAATCTCTCGCCGGAACAGCTTCAGAAAATCATGAGTAACGTTCTCAAGGCGGTCAAACCGGGCAGCCAATATGGCAAAGTCGGCGATTTCCTCAAACAAGCCGGTCAACAATTGCAGCAGGGTCAGAAAGGNNTTTGAAGATTGCCCAGATGTGCGTCGGCAATTGTCAAGGTTGGGGCCAATGCAACCGACCCGGTCTCGGCAAAGGCGGTAAACCCGGCAGCGGCGTTGGCACCTGGGCCGACGATGACAACTCCGGTTGGATTCAATTTCCCGAACTTACCGATCGTTGGGACAACTCCGGCTTGAAACGCCCGGACCAGGACGCGCGCGGACACACCGATCGCGACGACGGCCAGTTAGGCGACTCGCTTGTGCCCACCAAAGTCAAAGGCCAAATCACACCCGGCGGTCCGATGCCGAGCATCACGTTGAAAGGNNTTGAAAGGCGTCAGCATCAAAGGCCAGAGCAAGGTCGCTTACGAAGAGGCTGTCACCGCCGCTCAAACCGAAGCTCAGAGCGCCCTTAATCAGGACCAGGTACCGCGTGCCTATCAGGGCGCCGTGCGGGACTATTTCGACGATCTTAAGAAATAGACAGAGGCTTCCACGAGCGGATGCAAAGCCAAAACTCAGAAACTCAAAAAGAAACATGGATGTTGAGGAGCTGATTGGGAAGGTAATAGGAGCGGCAATCAATGTTCATCGTGAACTGGGTCCGGGTTTCTTGGAATCAATTCATGAGGAGGCGAGGGTAGTTGAGTTCGAATATCAGGGAATTCGCTTTGAACGGCAGAAGGTTGTTCCAATTCTTTATCTCGGCAGAAAAGTGGTGAACACCGGTTGGATTTCCTTGTCGAGGATTGTCTCATCGTCGAAAATAAAGCCGTGAGCGAACTCGACCCAATCTTCTGCGTGGTTGTCCGCTCCTATTTGAAAGTCACGGGCAACCGGGAGGCATTGCTGCTTAACTTTGCCGCCATGCCGCTGACCATCAAACGAGTTGGACACGAAAATACAATCCGTTATCGCAGCACCCAACTCGGAGAATCTTCTTTATGAGTTTCTGAGTTTCGGCTTTTAATTTTTGCTTATGCAAACCGAACAACAAATCCAATCCTTCCGCGAGACTTACGCCGCGCTCCAGACCGAAATCGGCAAAGTCATCGTCGGCCACACGGCCATCGTCGAGAGCACTCTCATCGCGCTGTTCGGCGGCGGGCACGTATTGCTTGAAGGCGTGCCCGGCCTCGGC
>PLJQ01000479.1 GCA_003140275.1 Limisphaerales bacterium | reverse complement strand
AACGTTTTTCACCAAACTGCTAGCGTCGCATTAAGGGTAATCGTGGCGAAGCGGTAGGTCGTTCGGTTCGTAGTGGCAGTTTCTTCAGAGGAGGGCAAATAGTGTTCGTAAACCAGGCTAACGGGTATTCGCATGGCACCGATGTTCGTCGAGGATACAACGCGGAAAACACCGTTGGTGAAACCAGCGTCGTATGGTGGAAGACGCGTTGCGACTATCGGATCAGAAAGCGCATAACGGTCTTGTCTGCCAAACGACCTTTCCTTTCCGTCGTCCAGAAAAATGGCTTCCTGAGGAACGATGGCAGGAATTCTCCGTTGTTTACACTCCCGCCCCCGGACCTCCCTACATAATCCAACAGCCGACAAATCAAGCGGGGATTGTGGGGAGCAACGCGACATTCACGGTGTCGGCAGGGGGCACGTCACCATTGAGCTACAATTGGCGATTGGCTGGGACGAACCTGCCGGCGGCAACCAACAGTGCCTTATCCCTGACAAATGTCATGCAGAGCCAGGCGGGCAATAGCTACGATGTGGTGATTACAAATTCACTCGGCAGCGTGACGAGCAGCCCGGCCATTTTGGTTGTGGGCTTCATTTTAGTCAGGGTCAACGGGGAGCCTGCCGCTGGTACGATGACCGCCGGTGCCTCCGCAACCGTGACCATCTCTGGTGGATACGCGGCTTGACGCGAGGAGGAAGCGGACCGCTTCCAGATTTCGGAAAGTCGCTGACAACTCTTGACAGTAAAGCTTTCGCAACTGCGGTTAGAGCGTTCGTAACGGATTTAGTAAAATCGCGAGAATCGCGAATGTTTACGGCCTAGTCATACGCTAGTCGCGAAAGACTGGACTGGGTTAAACCAGATTCAAATCCTGTTGCTCCGACCAACCTTCCCTGCGGTTTGGCGGCCGCTTCACCAAGCACTTCTTCGCTGGTTAAAAAACACCACATTGCTCAAAACAGAATAGATTCCGTTGGCGCAGTTCTTATCCCGCAAAATGTAGATTCGCTTTGAATGCTCTGGAATTGAGTCGTTTAGGTCACAGGCGTAAAAGCGATTCGAGCTGTGGCATCGGCGTTGCTAAAGCGATGTGGCTCAGTCTCAGAAGGTGTGCATGGATTTGCCATATCGTCGATTTCCCAATTGTGGGGACGAGTGCCGGTTGCGCAGTTAACCAAAGAAGAAAAACAGTTTCAATCCATGAAAAAAATCGAAGCGATCATCAAACCTTTCAAAATGGAGGAAGTTAAGGACGCCTTGGGCGAAGTCGGAGTCGAGGGAATGACCGTCAGCGAGGTCAAAGGCTTTGGCCGGCAAAAGGGTCATACCGAAATCTACCGTGGCAGCGAATATACCGTCGATTTCCTGCCCAAGATCAAGATCGAGGTGGTAATCGCGGACGCGCAGCTTGACGCCGCCGTGGGGGCGATCATCAAGGCGGCCAAGACCGGCAAGATCGGCGACGGGAAAGTTTTTGTTTCTTCCATCGAACAAGCCGTGCGGATTCGCACGGAGGAGAAGAATGAAATAGCCATTTAGGCCGACACCAACATCAAATCAAAACAACAACGTATAATCAAACTATGGCAAATCAAGAAACTACACCCGGCGGCGGTAACAAGCCCGCCACCAAGGGAACTCTGGGATTGACGGGACTAACCTCGAACGCAATGGCACTGATCGCGCCCGGCGCATTCTTGTGGCTGACCTTCCAAATCCAATCGCTCTATGGCGCGCCGATGGCGGGTGCCGCCATGTGGATGGGAATTGTTGCGGCGCTGCTGCTGTGCTTTGCCACGGCGATCAGTTACGCCGAGTTATCCAAACTCTTTCCCGGCGCCGGCTCGTCCTATTTGTATGCCGAGCAGGCGTTCCTATCCAAGACGCAAGCTTACAAGTTTGCGCGCGTCGCGAAGTTTTTCACCGGCTGGGCCAGTCATCTATATTACTGGGTTTATCCGGGCTGCATGGTGGGCGTGACGGCGATTCTAAGTGGTTATCTGCTTAATCAATTCTGGCCGGACACCTTCAGCGGCACCTACAACAGCCCGCTGTTCATGTTTCTGTTCTGCATCGCATTCGCCTTGGGCGTCGCCTACATCGCCTATCGCGGTGTGACGGGCACGACGGCGGTCAACGTGGCGATCAACGTCATTCAAATCACCGCGCTGGTTGTTTTCTCGGTCATAGCCATCGCCTACCGCACCCAGCATCCGCAAGGCTCCGTCGGCTATCACCTGTCCGGCGGCACGCCCGTCAAATACAACGTGGATTCCGTCAACGTGATGGACGACAAGAACAAGCCCGTGCCCGATGTCTGGGCCGACACCACGCCCAAATATGTGGATGCCAAGGGCACCGCTGTGGAGGACGAAACGCTCGCGGCAAAGGACAAGGACGGCAAGCCGATGCCTGCCTACAAGCAGCAGGATCGCACCGTTACCAAGGATGATTTGGACAAGGCCAAGAATACTGATGCCGTTGTGCTCGCCACGCTGACCAAACTCGAATTGGCCGAAGGCGATCCCTATCCGGTGTTCCAGAAGGATGATGCCGGCAAATTGAAACTGGACAAGGACGGCATGGCGATGCCCGATCCCTTCACGGTCAGTTACAAGACGGAAGACGCCGTTACGGGCAAGGCTGGCGACGCGAAGGATCCGCAAACATTTCATTTCCATACCACGGGAAGTTCAGTCATCGCGCCGCACGGGTTGAGCATGGTGTTCATCCAAGCCTGTATCGCGATTCTCATCCTGGTTGGCTTTGAGTCAGTGACCGCGATGGGTGAGGAAGCCAAGAATGCCAAGCGCGACATTCCGCGCGCGGTGTTGCTCTCGCTCGCGATTCAAGGCGCGGTCTGCTATCTCTTTGAATACTTTGCGGCGAATTATCTGCTGCACAACGGCTACGACATTCCTGCCGCCGGCGCGTCCGGTGCCCCGCTCGGTGATTTGATGGTCATCACGGGAACGTGGTTGTTTGGCAGTTATGCTGCGGGCAAGGCATTCATGCTGGTGCAGGCCGGCACCGTGTTCTTGGCGCTCATCGGCACCACGTTGTCCTGCTTGAGCACCGGCGCTCGCGTGACCTACGCGATGGGTCGCGACGAAGAAGTGCCGTCGCACTTCGGTCTGGTTCACGGCAAGACACTCTCGCCGCACCGTGCGATCTGGACGCTGGCGGTGATTTCCGCGATCTTGGGAATACTCACCGTGGTGGTATATCTCGGCGGAACCACGCCTGCAGCGCTGGATCCAAAATACAAGAACATCTGGTACAGCTTTGGATTATTTTCGCCTGAAACTTACGCGAAGCTTCCAAACACATTGGTCGTCATCACGCTGATCAGCAATTTCGGCACGTTCATGCTCTACATGATGACTTGCATCATTGCGATCGTGGCCTTCAAGGAACATCACAGCTTCCATGGGTTCAAACACTTCGTGGTGCCGATCTTCGGCTTGCTGGCCAACCTGGCCTGCATGTTGTTCTACTTGATCGGACCATTCACGGTCAGCGGCATGAGTTGGAAGGAACCGTACATTGCCTTGGGAGTGGCGGCGGTCTGGGGCATTTACGGACTCGTTTACTTCAGAAAGCGCAGCCGGGAAACGGGCAAGGAAATGTTACTAACCACTAAACCGGCGTAAGTTTAAAACCGTAGCACAGAACCCGGCCACTTTGGAAGAGGTGGCCGGGTTTCATCTTCAAGTTCCACGGAAATTGTTTTGGCCGATGGCAATCAGGTCAGTGTGACAATTGACTGGCATAGAGGTTGTGTTTTCTGTTTCTTTTGAAGCGAGTCCACATGGATTTGCTCACAATTTTTGGTTTGTTTGCGTTGACTGCGATGCTGGTGTGCTACGCGCTGGAGGATCGCAGCCATTGGCTCGTCCTGGCCTTCGCTGGTTCCTGCGCGCTGGGGTCAATCTACGGATTTCTGCAGGGCGCCTGGCCGTTCGGNNTGGTCCCTGGTCGCGGCGCGGCGATGGTGGTTCAATGGGAAGAAAATGACCGGCAGTTAAAATTGAACCGCCAGGTGTCAGCGACAGACTTTCTTTCTGAAAAGTTTCCTTTTAATTTACATCATCAATGAAAGTTAAATGTTTCCAAGTCTCCAGCGTCGGCGCGGTCCGCGATCATAACGAAGATTTCATCGTTTTCTGGGAGCCGGAGGATTTTTATGCGCGACAGAACATCGGCAGCGTTGCAATCTTGGCCGATGGCGTCGGCGGTATCGGCAACGGGGACGTCGCCAGCCGCATGGCCGCCGAAACCGCCATCGATATTTTTCGCGAAGCCAAACCCGAGGCGGCACCCGCCGACATTGTCCGGCAGATTTACGAGACTGCCTCGGCAAAAATTTTCCAGGCAACCCGCGAAAAAGGCCGCATGGCGACGACCATGCTCACTTCGATTTTCCGCCACGACAAAGTTACCATCGCGCACGTCGGCGATTCCCGCGCTTATCTGATCCGTACTGGAAAAATCAAACGCCTGACCACCGATCATTCCTACACTTCGCTGCAAGTCA
>PLJQ01000197.1 GCA_003140275.1 Limisphaerales bacterium | reverse complement strand
CCGCCGGTGATGTGCGCGAACGCCTTGATTGGATGTTCGATGTTCGATGTTCGACGTTGGATGTTCGAGGTTCATGAAATTAATTCGCACGGGGTGTCCGGTTGCAAGTTGCAGGCGTTGCCTTCGTCCGTGTCAATGTGGACTTCCAGTTTGAAATTTGGGTCCACGCGGCAAAGAAGCTTTTCGAGCGTCAGCCCGCACGGCCCGCCGGTTTTCAAGCTTATCTCGGTGCCGGCTTTCACGCCGTAAAAATCCGCGTCCTCCGGACTCAGATGAACGTGACGCAGCGCGCGAATTACGCCCTGCTCCATTTCAAAAAATCCATTTGGCCCCATCAACATGCAGCCCGGTGTGTCTTTGATGTTGCCGGACGGTCGCAACGGAATCTCGAAGCCGAGCGCAATCGCGTCCGTGTAAGCCAACTCAACCTGGTTGAGACTCCGACAGGGTCCGAGGATGCGGAGATTGGAAATCACCCGACTCCGTGGGCCGATGAGCGTCAACGATTCCTTCGCGGCAAATTGCCCTTCCTGGTAAAGCCGCTTGTGGACCGTCAAGTGGTGTCCCTTGCCAAAAAGCATTTCCACCGCAGCCTGTGTAAGATGGCAATGGCGCGCGCTGACATTCACGACCAGCGGATTCGGTGCGGCAGCCGCACGCGGCATCGGCTTCCCCAACCGTTGATACACCGATTGGCGGACCCAATGTTCCACGACTGCTCTATGTGGCGCGGGACTAATTGCAACCATACAAGACCTTATTTCATAGCAAAAATGAAACAAGTCAACAAATATCTTGCAACATATTCCATAACATTTCAAATTCTATACAAATGCGGGCAGAAGAGCGCCAAAATCGAATCGAGAATTACCTGCAACAGGCGGAGTTTGCTTCGCTTGACGAGTTGGCTAAACACGTCGGGTCGTCCGTCTCCACCGTACGACGCGACCTCTCTGTGCTTGAAGCGGCAGGTAGTTTGAAGCGGACTCACGGCGGTGCGCGCATTCTCACACCACGCTCCGACGAATTCACTTTCTCGGCGCGTGACACGCATCAACTCAGGGAAAAGGAAGCCATCGGCAAGGCGTGCGCGGAACTGATTTGCCCCAACCAAAGCGTCATCATTGACGCCGGAACAACTGCCTATCATGTCGCGCGCTACCTCGAGGACAAAACTCCGCAAATCGTCACGAATTCGCTGCCTGTCGCGAATCTTTTTGCCGGTGCGAACCGGCTTGAAGTCGTTGTTTCCGGCGGCGTGATTTATCCGCGCCTCGGTGTCCTGGTCGGCCCGCTCGCAGTCGAGGCGTTTTCAAAAATGCACGCGGACGTGGCGGTGATGAGCGCCGGCGGCATCTCGCTCGAAGGCCTCACCAACTCACATGGCCTGCTCATTGACATCCAACGCGCAATGATCAACGCCGCGCAAAAAGTCATCTTCTGCCTCGACCACACAAAGTTCGGCCGCCGCTCCGTTTCACCATTGTGCGATCTCGACAGCATCGACGTCATCGTAACTGACAGCCAGGCGCCGCTGGAACTCATTCAACAACTTCGTTCGCGCAGCATTGAAATCATCGTAGCTCCGGCTGCGTGACCCGAATATTTCACACCCGGATTGAAACGCCGACAGTCTGTAGCCGCCAACGTAAGAAGACGGACCTTGGCAAACCCAAGGCCGCCGCGAGATGCGAAAAGTCAGGGTCATGCTCACCAAACGCCGGGAAGCAAACGGTAGCGAACTTTCTCAACGTAGGCCGGGTAACCTTCAAGTTCACGGCGCAGAAACTTGTCCTCCATCGTTGTGCGGCGGACAATCAAGAATGCAATCCCCGCTGCCGGCAGTAGCGCCCACCATGAGTCGAGCGCCAGGGCGGCGCACAATGGGCCGCCAATAATTCCAAGGTAACCCGGATGTCGCAAATACCGATACGGCCCGCTGTTGATCAAATGATGACCACGCTCAGATTGAATGCGCACGACCGGTGAGAAGAAGCGATTCGCCATCATTGCCCAAAACGACAGACCCAACGACGCTGCCAGCCCCACCAAGCCCGCCAATCGCCAACCAAAGGGCACAGCATCCGACCAGTGAAATCGGCCCACATCCAGCCCCGCAACAATCCAGCACCCGAGCATGAACGGCAGCATAGCCAGGCGCAGGTTGCGATCTTGTCCACCGGGCGCAGGGTCAAGCCGCTCTTTTCGCAGCGTAGGATCGATCTTGAAAAGAATCGTTACCGCGAACGCCGCATAAATTCCGAGGCACGCCCAGGCGAACGGCAAATCCAACGTTCCCGCCGAAGCAAACATTGCGCCGATTATCGCGCCGATGATCGCCACAATACGAAGAAACTTTTTCATCCAGTCAGCGACCGCCTATTCGCCAACCAAACGTTCAATGTCCTCGCGCGAGACGATGAACAAATCCATGTCCGCCTTCACCGCGCCGAGACTCACCAGACATTCCGTGAACAATTCGCGCGTCTTCAATTCCAGTTCTTGCGAGCCGAGCTTCGTCATGCATTTCAGAATATGCTGGCCCTTGCGCACGTGCGTTCGTTCGTCGGATCGTATGAAGTCGGCGATGTGAAACAGCAATGCATCATCCTTTTCGCGGGCGGTGTCGATCAAGCCGTTGATGGTTTTGAGCACGCCGACTTCGCCAAACAAGTTGATTTCCGCCATCGCGTAGGCCGGCTCCATCGGGCCGCGGCAGGTCGAACTGGTCAGGCGATTGCGCAATTCGAACGGATCGTAGCCGGCGGCGAGCAACGCGCGGTGACCAATCTCCGTGTGCCGCGCTTCATCCCAGGTGATACGCGCCAGATCATACTCAGCCTGAAAATCAATGAACCGGATGTCCCAGAGAAAAGTTCCAAAGGCCTCAATCGCATCAACCTCATCCCGCTGCGTCCGGATGAAGCGCAGGCGAAGGCTTTCATAAGAATCCTTTGGGAAGCGCGGCTGACCATCCGCCGTATCGTAGTCGCCCGTGTTCATGAAAGTGTCGAAGCGTGTGTCGCGCTTGGGCACCGTGCCGCGCTGAAATGGTTTCTCCGCGATCCGCATCGGAGCCGGCTCGGGATTCCGCGCATCCACTCCCGTCACTCCGCCAATACTCCCCAACAACCGTTGCAGATGCCAACGCCACGTCGCCAATCGACTTTCCTCAATTCCGCCTTCGATGTAAGCCGCGATCGCGCCCTCGGCCCATTCACGCATCGGTTCGTAATCGGTGAGGATTCGCTTCAAGGTGCGGATGGTGGGAACGTCGGTGACCGGATCGGTGTTGTCGATGTGATGGCGGTAAGTGGTTTCGAGCGCCTTGCCGATGACCTGGTGCATACCGGCCAAAAGCTCCGGCGTATCGGCAGCGCTGAGAAGTTCGTCAACGAACCGGTCAATCTCCACGTCGCGGAATGCATCGATGTCTTTCGGGCGCATCTCCTGTTCACTCAATCGTTCGCGCAGGAGGCGGGCGGCATCGGCGTGGTAAAAAATGTGCCGGCCCGTTTCGAGCTTCACTTCAAATTCGGGAATGCTCAACGTCCACGCGCCCAACGCCTGGGCCAGCCGGCGTTCAAAGTAAAAGAAGCGCAGCAGCCGGCGCGCGTTTTCCTGCACCGTGAATTCTCCGCCCAGTTGCCGGTGGTCGCGCGGAAAGCGATAGGGAAAGGATTTTCTTCGTTGTTCCGCCGCCGCGCGTTCCGCTGGACGCGAGACCGTGGGAATTTCGCAACGGGATTCGTTCCCGATCTGATCAGGGCTGCCATTGGTTTTCATAATTGTTTCCTCCGACAATCGGGGTTGTTCATTCAAAATGAATTCGAGTTCACTTTGCGTCAAGCGGGGAAATGGAAGTCGCGTTCACCCAGGCTTCGAGACAATGAGCCGGCTTGCCTCGCCAGTACGTCGCACTGGCAACAATGTTCATGTGGAGAACAAGGGTCATCGCCGCTGCGTGCGCGCTTCCTGAATCGCCTGTTCAACGGTGAGGTCATCTTCCGTTGTGGGCTTTGGCTGCGACCGGCTGCGTTCGAGCAATGCGGCGCATTGCTCACGCGTCAGGGGCTGGCGCTTGCGGAGAACGAGCGTGGCATTGTAAAGCTGAACATCCAAAGTGTCGCCGGGCTTGAGTTGGGCGTCTTCGCGCAACTCGTGTGGGATGATGATTTTGCCGTCTTCGGCCAGTACCGCTATCATGGCGGGAAGATACCCAACAGATCGCCGTTTGCAAAGCCCATGTTTTTGAATCAGCGTCAAGTCGCCCAGATGCCAAGATGCAGGAAAACTGGAAAGCTTATTGCGTCTCCGCACAGCGCAGGACGAGAGCGGCGGTGAACGCGCGCGCAGTCCAGACGCTTCGCGAAGTTCGAGGATGCCGGGCAAACACGCCAGCGTCTGGAATGCGTGTGGCTTTAGCACCGCTTTCGGTTGGCAATGGGCGCAGGTGCAGAACGNNACGCTGGTGGAAATCACCGACGCCCGCGCGTCGGTGGGAAAAGTTCAGGTCGGCGGCAATGCGCCTGCCGATGCGGCCAAGCTCGCCGAATTTGAAAAGGCGCAGGGACAGCTTTGTGAGTGCATTTTCCTTTGTTCATAGTGGGGCGCGTTAGCTCACACAATCACCCAATGCGGGTCCACCAAATCAAGGCAAGACCAGTTCTCCTACGACCATCAAATGCGCGGAGGAGAAACAATAACGCGATCAGTCGTCGGCGTCTTCGTCGAAGTCAAATGGCGGCGTCAACCCGGTATAGTCCCCGATCACTTTCGCATCGTAGGGCGAATACAACCCCTGCTTCGTGGTGTGTAGGCCGTAGCCGACGTTGTTCCCGATCGCGCTGCCACCCGCAAGCGGGAGTCCGTAACTGGCGACGATCTGCCCGGCCGAGCTGACCCGGATCACGCGGTTGTTGAACTGGTCGCTGATCAACGTGTCGCCGTTGCGCAGTCGCACCGCACGAGTCGGCAGCGGCGCCGCAACGCTGAGCGCATCGGTGTCGGTGACGTATTGCCAGACCAAGTTGTCGTTGGCGTCCACTTCGACGGCGCGGGAATTGCCGGCATCGGTCAACAGCGTATTCCCGTTGTCCAGGCGGCTGGAGAAAGCGACCGCGCCCACCGTGCCACCGGCGGTGAACGTCTTGACAATCTGATCGCCGCGCGTGACCTCGATGGCCCGGTTGTTGTTTTCGTCGGAGATGAGGATGTGGCCGTTTTCGAGCAACTCGGCGGAGTTCGGGCTGTTGAGCTGGTCTGCCGTGTTGGTGTTCGAACCTGGATACTGCCAGACGATTTGCTTGCGCAGGTTGACTTCGATGATCCGGTTATTGCCCTGGTCGGTGATAAGGACGTGGAAGTTCGGAAGCCACGTGCATTGCACGGGCGTGCTCAAAAGGTTGTGATCCGATCCGGTTTGTCCAAACCGGCCATATTGCCAGACGATTCTGCCAAAGGGGTCCGCCAGGATGACGCGGTTGTCTGCGGCGCCATTGGGGGCCTGGGGAATCACACCCGCCGGGGTGCCGGTGCCGGCCAGCAGAGTGAGCGGCCCGACGCGTTGGGCGTCATTGCAGCCGATGATCGACCGGGCCGAAAAGTCGTTCGGTCCCAGTCCGAACGACCAGACTATTTTGCCAGCCGGGTCAGTCTCGATGACACGGTTGTTGAACTGGTCGGCAATCAGGATGTTACCGCGCTTGTTGAAAGCCCGGCTCACGCCAAGGCTTTGGGCTTGGACGGCGTTGGCCAGCAGCAGGACCCCGGCTGCGGTCACGGCGGCGCAGAAAGCTCCGGTCAAGTGTTTGACCCCGGTTTTTTGTGGAGGCGGAGGCTTGCAGTTGATGTCTGCCTGGCCTGTGCGGCTGGTGTTATTCCCTCGGGACATGCCCCGAGACAGTCTGAGGATGATATTGTCTAACATAGGCTTTTCAAGTTTGGATTTAATTATTTGGTACCATACATAAGAGGCACAAACTTCAAAAAGGTTCCCGGCAGGTGACAGAAACTGGTTGGGGGTTTCGCTTTTAATTGATGGTGAAAATACCGAATAAAATTTCGGGCGAGTCCCATCCATTCTACAAGCTTGACTGCCGCGTGAACGGCAAACGCCGCGTGAAATCGTTCACCACGTCTGGCCCGCGAAGAATTTGTTCACCGTCGCGAAATCAAGTAGGTGCCCTGGCCGTAGTCGCGGGTCTTGATGATGATCCGCCGGGCTTCCGCGTCAAACTTCCAGGCGTCACCTTCGGGCAGGTTCTGGCCGTCGAGGGTGATGCCGGCGGGCTTTTCCCCGGCGAAAATGCGGAGAATGTGCGGCGCGTGTTTCCCGGAGAACTCGATTTTCAGCGACGGTCCGGAATCCACTTTTACCGTGGTCGCTTCGGGTTTGGGATGAGTTTCGGGATGCCACAGGGTGAACTCGCTCCGGCCATTCGGATAGATGAGCCACGTCGTAAAGTCCGCGGAATCCTGGTCGCCAAATCCGGTGTAGGGGCGCATCACCTTGAGCGGCACGACGGCGCCGTCGCGCACAAAAACCGGAAACTCATCCAGCGGGAAATCACGCGTGAGTTGCTGCGGGCCTTGGAGCGCCTCCCGATCGTCGAACAGGTAACGCCATCCGCCTGGCGGCAGCGACACGGTGCGCGTGAGTTTGTCCTCGTGAATCGGCGCGACCAGGAAATCGTCGCCGAACAGATAATGGAACTTCCCGTCGGCCAGCGGCCGCATGAGCGGCGGGCCGCCATTGTGGCACGTCACGACGTGCGAATACATGTAGGGCACGAGTTCGGTGTGCAGCCACGAGAACTTGCGGACGATCTCAAGCTCCGGCTGCGTGCGCTTCCACAGGCGGCGCTCCCCGTGGCCGCCGTTGAGAAAGAGTCCGCAGAACGACGAGAATTCCGCCCAACGGATGTAGATGTTGGGCGCGATTTCATCCTTGCCCGCCGCCGTTCCGAACTCCGTGTTGGCGGAGGGCGGGGTCGCTGCCTTCGGTTTCCAACTGGACAAAAGCGCCGCCGTGGCCGGGCCGATGTCGTCCGGGTTGCTGCGGCCATGGTAACCGGCGACGTCGCTGCCGATGACGCAATAACCGAGACGCGCGCTGCCCAGAATGTCGGCGATGGCCCCTTCGATGCCCCGATCCTTGTATTTCCAAGTGTGCTGATTGTCGCCCACCCAGGTAACGGGCGCGGCGTCGAGCGGCGCAAAGCCTTCGGGATGACTCCACGGGCGATCCAACGCGCGGATCAGCGTGGCGAATTCGGGATTTTGCGTCAGGCCGTGTTGATATTCATCGCGGGCAAAGTGGTCCATGTATTGACGCGTCGTCATCCAGCCGGAATGCGTGCGGTTGAAGGGCACGGGAAGTTTCCCCAGCCGCCCGGAAAAAAACGTGTCGCAGCCATCCAACTTCCAGCCGTCCACGCCCCAATCGAGCACCTGCTGCTGCAAACCGTGCCACCACTTCATGGCGTCGGGGTTCGCGTAGTCAATGAACCCGCCTCTGCCCTTCCACCATTTCATTTGCGCGCCGCCGGCCAGGTAGCCGTTGGTTCGCGCCTCGTCATAAAAATCCTGGGACTCGGTAATCTTGGTGTCCTTGCTGTAACTGTTCACCATGCAGGTCATCCAAAGGACCACCCGATAGCCTTGATCCTGCAGGCCGCGGAAAAATTTCTCCGGCTCGGGGTATCGGTCGGCATCCACCTTGAAATCGTTGTAGCGCCAGCTCCACGGGCTATCAATGAGGATGGTGCGCACCGGGAAGTCATGCTTCGCGTAGCCCTCCAACAACTCCTTCGTGTAGGCCGCGGTGTTGAAATCATCTTCCCACAACCAACATTCGAGCGCCCACGGCGGGGTGAGCGGCACCCGGCCGTGGCGCGACTGGTTGAACGGAATGCCCCAAAAAGGCAGGACGTACACGAAATAAATCAGCGTCACCAGCAGGAGAATCAAGACGAGCAACGCCCGGCACATGCGAAAGAGAAGGCCGCGTTTTTTTTTGAGGGGTACGGTTGTCATTGCATGCCTTATTGGTTCACCAGACTGAGGGCCATCGTCCGGATAAGCTCGTCAAAATATTCCGGCACGTTCGGTCCAAAGAACGACATCAGCCGCGGCTCGTAACCGTCCAGGTGATAGTAGCGCGGGGAAATGACGTAACCGATGTAGTCGCCGTTGAAGCTCGTGACCACCGCACTGCTGCCCCGGACGCGCAGGCAGTCTTTTATGCCCAGCGCCAGTTCGCCGCTGAAGTCACAAGGCGTGGAAACCCAGACCGAGTCGTTGAGGCGGAAGGCCTGGATGAAGCTTTGCTGTTTCACCGGCATCAGGCGTCGGGCGAGCCAGGGACGAAGGCGGATGCCGTCGCTGACGCGAACGTTGAGCGGCGGCAGGGATAATTCGAGGCCCAGCATCCCGAACGTAATCGAGTTCGTCAGCGGAGTTTGCGGCAGTTGTTCGACCAATAACCGCGCCAAGGCTTGGCCCATTCGTTCGGCGCCGGCAAAACCTTTCCCTCCGGGTGCGGGCGAATGGCTCCCAATGCCGCCAGCCAGGAACACCGCCGTGCCGCCGGTGGCTTGCTCGACCGCGCGCTGCCAGCAGCCCGGGTAATCCGCACTGAACTCCATCATGTCGCCCGAGAGCACGGTCGCGTGGGCGGCAAAACTTCCCAGCACGGCGAGTTTTCCGTCGCTCTGCTTTAGCACCGCATAGCTGAACTCTGGATCCACCTTTCCCAACTCGCCCACCAAACGGTTCCGCACGAAATCCGGCGCGGCGAAATGGCCGTGGCCAAACGAGGCGGGCTTGAGGTCAGCGATGGCGTCACGAACCGCCGCCACGATGCACTCCGCAAACCAAACCCGCGCGCCGGGTTGGAAACCGCCGGCAAAGGCTTCCGCGACCATGCCCTCGCCCCAGCCACCCAGACCGCAATGAGTGTGCGTGGCGCTGAGATAAATCTGTTCACGCGACAACTTCAACTCCTGATCGAGTCGTCGCATGGCAGCTTCCGTGACTTCGGGCGGAATGATCAGTGCATCCGCGCCGAGCATGACCCCGAGGCGGTCGCCCACGCGCAGCGCCACCGCTTTGACGTAGAGATCGTCATGCGCACCCGTGGCGGGTTTTCCGTGACGGTTGCCGTAACCGGCAAGTGGCAGCGAGCGGAACTGTCCTTTCGCGGGATCGTCCGACGGCGCATTGATCGTGGGTGTCAGCCGCGCGCGACCGAAGCCCGCCGCCAGCTCACCGCGGGCCATCGTGTTCGTTGCCTGGTGGGCGTGCAATCGGGCGGTCGTCTCGGCATAGTAAGGCTCCCGCAGGTAAGGGCGATAATCCACTCCCTCGAGACTTAGCATCAGCAACCCGACGATGAGCGCCGCCAGCACCAGCGCAAGGCGCAGGAGAATCCGGAAGAATCTTTTCACAGCCCGAGCGTAGGCGGGTCCGGCGGATTTCAAAGTTCAAAGTTTGGGCAAAGGCGCTTCGTTTTCCGAGAGGGGCAGTGCTTGATAATGATCACTGAGCAGGCGCGGGCCACTCTCTGGTCATGGACCGAAGCGAACAAGGCATCCAAAAGCGGGTGCAGGCCCTGCCTGCCGGTGGTCCTGGCTGGCAGGCGATTCACCACGTCCATTTCCATCTCATTCCCTCACCGCCGCACAAACCATCTCCACCACGCGCCGAATGCCATCATCCCCGCCCAGACTCCCTTCGTGAAACGGCGTGCGTGGAATCGGCTTCCAATCATCGCGCGAATGATCCGGCTCCGGTTGCGGCAAACCCGTGAGCATCGGATCGTATTGCCCGTTGTTCCCGCCCATTTTGTAAATCACCAGCTCCAGCGACGGCACGATGATGAGCGCGAAGCCGCCCGCGCCTGATTTCCAATAGGCATCGCGTGGCGCGCCGGCCACGTGAGCGTCCGCGTTATGCTCGAACATCAGCGTGTAGGGACAATGCGGATTGTGCGGCGACATCTGGTTGCACTGCGCGAGGTAATCCACCGGCACGAGTTGCTGGTCGCCCCACTTGCCGCCGCGAAGCAGGCAATAGCCAAAGCGCAACGCATCCGTTGCATGCACCGCGATGCTCCCCGCGCCGTTCGCGTGCGGCATGGTGAAATCGCCCCGGTGCAGGCAATAGCCCCACGCGCCCCAGCCCATCGGCTTCGCCAGCCGCTCGTGGATGTAATCCTGCAACTCCATTCCCGTGACGCGCCGCAACACCATCGAAGCGATGTGCGGCTCCGGCGATGAATAGGAATAACCCGCGCCCGCGTTCGTCCACATCGCGCAACGCAGCGACGACAGGTCGAGATCGTGAATGTTCTGCCCCGGCACCGCTTTGAGCGGAAATGCCTTGCCCATCACCACTGCCACCGGCGCGCCGCCCTCGCCGGTGTAACCGCCGCTCATGCACAAGAGTTGTCCCAGCGTGATGTCCGCCCGCCGCGCGTCATCGAGCTTGCCGTCCACGGCGAAAGCCTCCGGCAAAAACTTTGGCGTGAACACCTTCGTATCAAGCCCGTCGGGAATCCGGTCGCGAAACTCCTTCAACATGATGCCGCACGCAATGCTCGCGTAAGCCTTGCCGGTGGACGCCATGTCGGGATTGGCGTTGCGACTCGCGCGTCCGCAATACTTCTCGAACACAAGCCAGCCATTGCGCAACACCACCAACCCGCCGTTCTGCGTGCATCGTTGCGTAAACTCCCACGCCTGGTCCAGCTTCCGCAAATCCATCCCGGTGCGTTCGCGAAGCTGCGCCGCGTTCGTCGCGGCGCGCCAACCGCCGGCGCTATCGGGTGGCGGAAAATATCCAGGGAGCGTCCCTGTCTGACGCTCTTTGACCGGGCGCTCGTCGGCCGCAATAACCATCCAGCTTGAAAGCGCGAAAACGAAAAACGCAAAACATCTCTGGGAAACCGTGCCGGACATGGAAATCATGGCCTGACGTTGCCAGCCCGGTGCCGGCGGAGCAATGACTTTGTGGATTCGACTGGGGTCGCTGCCCGGCCCCGTGCAGTTTGCCCGCAACACCATTGCGGCACTGCTGCGGACCACCCGCCAGGCCCTCTTTTCGCCGCCAGCTTGTTTTTGTCCCTGATGCGGTAAGGGCCGCGCGCCAGTAGTGTGCCAAAACGGCTGTGAATTTTACTTCCCGCCTCGATGGCCGGGCCAGACATTCAATGGGTGGGTGCAGGCCCGCCTGCTCCCGGCTGGCAGGCGCTTCATCCTGCTCAAGCGGGAACGCAACGCGGACACCGCATCTAGTCCGTGGGGGTTATCCCCCCGTAGAGGAGTCCCCGCCCAGCGCGTAACGTCACTCCAGAAAGCGATATAAACTGAATATGAAAAAAATCCTGTTATTTACCTGCGTTATCACCCTCCTCAGTACCACCGGATGTCTTGTTTCCGACGGCGGACGCCGCGAGCATGCGAGTTTCCGAGGTCATTCGGAATTCGTGGGACCTCCGCCAGTGGAAGTGCGCGCCCCGGCAGTCGTAGTGCGCCCGCCGGAAATCATCGTGCGGTAGTCCGAGTGCGGGTGGCTTGACGGTCGCCCTGCAAGTCGTGGCTGTTTGCAAAGACTGGCAGTCCGCAAATGGTGACCGTCTGTAAAGACCTAGCCGCCCGCGAACACGGGGCGAAAGTTCGCCTCGGTCAGGATACGTGCGACCTCCGCGCGTTGGTCCCCCTGAATCTCGATCTGGCCGTCCTTCACCGTGCCGCCGGTACCGCAGGTGCGCTGCATCGCCCTGGCTAGTTGTTCTTTCTCCGGCAGACCGATGCCGACAAAGTTCTTCACCACCGTCACCGTCTTGCCACCGCGCCCGGCCTTCACCCGGAGGATGTCCACGCGACCGCGATTTTTCTTCGTGGGTTTTGACGCGGGCGGTGGCCCGGAATCCGTCGATGAATTTTCGGGCGTGGTTGGGAGACCGTCGCTGGACAGGGCCGCAAATGGATTGTGACCGAAACTCTGTCCACCGTCGGTGGGAATGTGTTTGTGACTGCTCATAACCTATGCGGTGAGGATTTGATGGAGGTTGGCGTCGAGGAGGTGGGTGGCGGTGGTTTGGGCGGCAGTGCAGTCTGACTTGGCACTGTCGCGGTGACGATGCCGGTCTCTGGCTCCGCCACGGAGGAACGCCGGTACTGCCGGGATCACACCGCGTCGAGTGGTGCCGTCGCATCGCCGAACTTCGGCAGGCGCACGTCCATCTTGTCCATCATGGAGAGATAAAGCCGGCACATCTGACGATCCGGCTTTTCTTTGTAGTCGAGCACGCGACCGCCTTTGATGCGCCCGCCGGCGCCGCCAAGCATGACGACGGGCAACTGGGTCGCATCGTGGCCACCCGTCAGCATGCTGGAGCAGTAGAGCAGCATCGTGTTGTCGAGCGCGGTGCGCGGGCCTTCCTGGATGGCGTCAAGCTTGCGCGCGATGTAGGCGACTTGTTCGAGGAAGAATTGGTTCACCTTGAGCCAGTCGGCGGTGTCCGAATGCGAGAGCAGGTGGTGAATCATATAGTCCACGCCGAGATTCGGAAAGCGCAGCGAGCTGTGGTCGTTGTTCAGCTTGAGGGTGCAGATGCGCGTGGTATCGGTCTGGAAACCGAGCACGAGAATATCGCACATCAACCGCATGTGCTCGCCAATGTCCTGCGGGATGCCATCGGCGGGACGCGGGATGTTCGGCGCGGCCAGGGTCGGGCGCCAGCCCTGCAATTCGCCTTTCTTGCCGGCGTTTTCGATGCGCTGCTCCACATCGCGTACGGAATCGAGATACTCGTCGAGCTTTCGCCGGTCGTTGGCGCTGATGTGAAGGCGCAGGTCTTTCGCGTCGGTGAGGACGGCGTCGAGGACGCTCTTGTCGCCCTTGCTCACCTCGTCCTTGAACAGGCGGTCGAACGCGAGGGCGGGATAAATCTCCAGCGGTGTCGGCGTGGTCGGCGAACTCCACGAGATGTGCGAACTGTAGAGCATCGAGTAATTCTTATGGACGGATGGATTCGACTTCTCGCAACCGAGCACGAGGCTCGGCACTTTGGTCGAGTGGCCGTAACGTTGCGCCAGCAACTGGTCGATGCTCGTGCCCGAGCGGATCTCTCCGCCGGACGCGAGTGGCGCGCCGGAGAGCAGGTTGCCCGTCTGCGAACTGTGGATGTTTCCTTTCTGCGCCTCCTCGTTGAACAGGCCGCGGATGAACAGCATCTTCTCGCGGAAATCGGTGAGCGGCGCGAGCACCTTGCCCAACTCCATCTGTCTGCCCTCGCCCCTGGCCCACCATTCCTTCGTGTGAAAGCCGTTGCCGGAAAACAGCACCGCGAGCCGCACGGGCGCCTCGCTGGCGGGCTTCGTCACCGTGGGCGTGTCGCCCCATACGGTGAGTGATTCCATCCACGGCAGCGCCATCGTGACGCCGACCCCGCGGAGGAAGGTGCGACGGGAGAATTTGTGAGCGGTCATAATCAGCTTATAGTTAAGGTTTCAAAATAGCGGAAAAGCTCAAAACAAGCAAGGCACGAAATGAAGCGAATGAAGCGGCCACCGGCGGCAACAGCACAGCGCTATTCAGAAGCAGGGCCGCTCGTGCGGTTTGCCCTTTGGGTTCTACCGGTCCCTCCTCATTATTCCTCATACGCCATCTCCTGCCCGCGTATTTCGCGGAATTGTTTGCTGCGCGCAATCGTCTCGATGGCGGTGGTGATGCGGTAGTCGTTCGACTTGAGTCGGGCGCTCATCTCGGAAATCAGCGGGCCGTCGGAGAGTTGGACGCCACGGCCGAGCGAATAGCCGAGCAGTTTCCGGCAAAACTGTTTTACGAAGGCCTCCCGGCCTTTCGTGAGCAGGTAATCGCGCAGACCTTCGAGGCCGTCGAACTCGGCGCCGTCCATCGTCTTCGCGCGCGTATCGATGGGGCGGCCGCCCAGGTCGCGCTCGCGGCGGCGGCCGATGGCGTCGAAGCCTTCCAGCGAATACCCATACGCGTCCATGCGCCGGTGACAACCGTAGCACATCGGGTCGCTGGTGTGTTTCTCGGTCAGTTGCCGCACGGTGAGCGTCTCGGTGGCTTCGTCCTCGGGCAGCCGCGGCACGTCCTTGGGCGGGCGCGGGAGTTTCTCGCCGAGCAACACTTCGGTCACCCAGTTGCCGCGCAGGATGGGACTCGTGCGCGACGCGCCGGACTGTTTCGCGAGCGTCGTCGCCTGGCCGAGGATGCCGCCGCGCGAAAACTTCTTCACGCCTTCCACCCGCCGCCACTCCGCACCCGTCACGCCAGGAATGCCGTAATGCTTCGCCAGGTCTTCGTTCAGAAACGTGTAATTCGCGTCGAGAATGTTCAGCACCGGGCCGTCCTGCTGAAAAAAGTCGGTGAAAAAGCGGATCGTTTCCTCATACATCGCGCCCCGCAGACCGTTGAAGGTCGGGAAATGCCGCTCGCTCTTCTCGCTCAATTCATCGAAGTCGTAGATGTGCAGCCAGGCGCAGGCGAACTCGGTCGCCAGCCGGCGCACGCGCGGGTCGCGAAGCATCCGGCGCGTCTGGGCGGCGAGCACGTCCGGACTGCGCAATCTGCCGCGCGCCGCCAGGTCTCGCAGTTCGGCGTCCGGAGCGGACGACCAGAGGAAGTAACTCAGGCGCGTGGCGAGTTCCCAATCGTTCACCGGCCGGGGCCCGGCGCCCGGCCCCGGCTTCTCGGCACGATAGAGAAACGCCGGCGCCACCAGCACGCGCGCCAGGGTGAGGCGGATCGCTTTATCGTGCGGCAACTCCTCGTCCCGCAGCTTGCGATACAGCCCGCGCAACTCGTCCTGCTCCGCGCCGGTGAGCGGACGGCGATACGCGCCGTCGGCAAACCTCAGGACCGCGTCGAGGTGCTGCGGCTGCGTGTCCACGAGGCGTTGGCGGAACGCGGCGGCGCGTTGCTTGATGGGTTCGCGCATCGGTTCGAAGACCTTCGGGTCGGCGTCCTGCGTGGCGTATTGCCAGAGTTGCTCGAAAGCATCCACGAGCATGAGCGCGTCGTGGCTCACGAAATGCATCTCGTCCCAGAGCCGGTCAAGCCGCGCGGCCTGCGCGTCGTCGAGCATCAGGCGCGCAAAGTGATGGTCCTCGCGATAGTAGAGCGTGAGCGTGACGACTTCATCCACGGGAACGATTTTAGTGTAGCAGAGCGCGGCGGGGAAAATCTGGCGAAACTCGTCCAGCGCGGCTTCAATGCGGCGGCGCGCGGCGCTGCCGTCGTTCACCACGATGGGCGTGGCGTAAATGAGCGGCTTGTCGGGATCCGTCCAGGTGCCCTTGCCGCCGGAAACCGTCGCGGCGCTGGCGACCAGGCCCGGCGGTCCGGCGGGTTTCGTGGTGACCACCTGCAATTGCACGCTGCCTTCCTGGCCCGTCTCGCGATCCAACGAGCCGGTGGTAACAAACTCGCAGCCTTGCACGAGGTCCGCCGGCAGGCGGATCTCGATGAGCGACGGCGCCTGGACGCATAGACTGGCGGCGTCAACGGCGGAGCCATCGGGACGTTTGCCGAATTGCGCGGGATCAAGGCCGGTGTTTTGGAGTGCGCCGGCAGAGCGCAGCGNNCGCAGCGGCGACGGCGCTTTGGCTTCAGGTGCGCGCCTCGCGGTCGAATCCAAAGCGGGGTCGCGCTCCGCTTGCCCCCGCAGTCCAGAAGCGCGCGCGTGGTTGAACAGCGGCCCGCCGAGCGAGGCGAGTTGGCGATACAACGCCGCGTCCGGCGAGTCCTTCTTTTCGGGCGCGCCGGAGGTCAGCAGCTTCTGCACTTCATCGGCGAAGGTCTGTTTCTCCGCGCCGCTCGCGCCGGCCTGCCATTTCGCCAGCCACGAACCGGCGGGGATGACCGGCCCAGGCGCGCCGGCCGGGTCCGGTTCGACGTAGAAAAGCCAGACCCCTTCGTTTCCAAACTGGTCGGCATGCGGATTGCCGGCGAGCACGTCGGGCGAAACCTCCTTCGCCAGATTCCATTCGCGCCCGCCTTCGCCCGCGCGAGTGAGCACGAGGTCCACCGCCGTCAGGTCGCAGGCGTGATTTCCGTCGCGCGAACCGATGACCACGGAGACCAGGTCGCCCGGCTGCACGGCCAGACTTTCGATGGGCGCGGGCTTTACTTTCTTGCCACCCTGCGCGATGCCGCTCGCCAGACGCTGGCGGGTCGCGCCGCGCCGCAGTTCGAGCGACCACGTCACACCGTTGCCGCACTCGGGATGCGCATGTTGGATCACCGCCTGAACGCGCACGCTGCCGGTGATGGGACTGCGCCAACCGACGACCGCCGCGAGGGTCGGCGAGGGATGCACCGCGACACTGTGCGGTTTCATGTTGCCGGGGATGCGCACGTGCTGGTCGGAGGAATTGGCGGCAAGTAAAGGGGTTTCACTTTTGCCCCAGCCCTTGATGAAATCGTAGCCCGAGGCGCTGGCATACTTGTCCGTGAACAGGCCTTCAATCTTCACCGGCCCGCCCGAGCCGATCCCGAGATAATCGAGCCACGCGGAAAGCGCCTGGACCTCGACGCCGTGCTGGCGCGCAAGTTCGGCGACATCGGTCTTGCCCGGCGCCGTGCCGGCCTCAGCCGCGGCCGCCAGGTATTTCGCCGTACTGGCGAAAATCCGCTCGCGTCGCGCCGTCAACTCACGGCTTACGTCGCGCACGTCGCGCAGCAAAAGGTCGGGTCGCCCCGGCGCCACCAGACGCGGCTGTTCCCAAACCACATAATCGCCCGCGTTGCCATCGCCGGCGTCGGACGCGCTGAGGTACAGTGTCACTTCCTGAGCTTCGGGCGAAGCCGGGATCTTGAGCCGCACTTCCTGTTTCGCCTGAAGCGGGTTGACCGGCTCCATCCAGGCCTTCGGACCATTGAGCTTCCCGATGTGACCGATCGAGTTGAATTTCCAGAGCGCGTGTTGCCAGGGGGCGATGTCCTGCGCGAGCGCCGCGGCATCCGCAGGCTTGGAGGTGCGCCAGCGGGCGCGGATGGGGTCGAGGAGGGGGGATGAATGGGTCGAGGTGAGAATGTTCCAGAGCGCGGTGAGGTATTTGGGCGAGAGCCCGCGCTCGGCGGCAAGCTTTTGGACTGCGCCGGCAAAGCGCAGCGACGACGGCGCTTTCGATTCAAGGGCTTTGTCGCGGGGGCCAGCCAAAGCGGCGTCGCCCTCCGCTTGCCTTGGCAATCCAGAGGTGCGCAATTCGAGCGTCGCCGCCAGGTATTTTTCCAACGGCAGCACTCCGCCATCCTTCGTGTCGAATTTGATGCCCTGCAAATTGACCGCCGTGCCGCCGCCGTTGTCGGTGAATTGGCGGTAAAAGCCGCGAATCTCCGCCAGGATTTCCTCCGTCCAATCGCGGCGTGTGGTTTTGGTCGAGAAGCGAATGCCATCGGGCAACAGCAGGGCGTGACTGGCAATGTCCTTGCCCGCGTCGAGATACTTGGTGACGAGCGACGGGGACATTACGAGCGAATTGCCGACATTCATGAACCCTTCGCCCGAAGCGGAATCCACCGGGAACTCCCGCGCCGGATCCAAGGACTCGATGCCCGTCAGGTCGCGAACCGTGTAAGTGTATTCCGCATTCGAGAGCCGGCGCAGGACCACGGGGCCGGGATCGCCCGCGTGGATCTTCGCCGCTTCTTCGAGCGCGTGGTTGACCCAGTTGAGCAACCGGTCGCGCTCGGGGGCGCTGGGTTGCGGCTTTTCCTTGGGCGGCATTTCGCCGAGTGAGAGTTGTTCGATTACACGCTGCCAGACGTTCGGGTGCCTGAGCACTTCATCGAACGAAGTGAACCGCTCGAGGTCAAGGTCGCCCTTGTGCTTCTCGGCCGAGTGGCAACCGAGGCAATACTGTTTGAGGACCGGGTGAACCTGTTTCGAGAAATCGCGTTCCAGCGACCGAAGGCCGGGCTTGCCTGCGGCTGGAAGAGCCAGGGCCGCCAGGAAAAATGCTCCGGCGGCAATCGATCGAACTGAAAGTCGGTATGCCCGCATAAATATCGTCAAGCGGCGATGCCACGAATCCTATGGGCCTCGACGACGACGGTCAACCGATTGTTCATGCCCCCGAACAAGCCAGTGAGCGTTTCGGAAATGCCCCCGCCATGGCCTTCGAACTCATCGGTTCCACCGTGTTCTAACGCACCTCGCCCCGCCTGCTTCCCGGCGCGGAGAGGGATGTTCCCGGTTGGGCGTTCAATGATCCGTCCTTCCTGCCTGCTGTCTCCGAGGCTCACACGGCGTGGTACCGCAGCGTTGAGCGTTGAGGGGTGAAGGGCGGAACACGGAATGGCTACGAGCAGCCAAAAAGGGACCGCGGAATCTTCAATCACGGATGGTCGGGCGTTGCCTCTGCCTTTGTGCGCTGGCTCTTTTTAAGCAATGCGGCCGTGGCCCGTATGATTTCCTGGAGCTGATAGGCCAGATCTCCACTGGTGAAGTAGTCACCGGCACCTTCATGGCGCATACCCGATCGGCTGACTTTAGCCAAGGTGGTGGAAACTCGCTTTAGCTCTTGCGCCGTAGGCCACTGGATGCAACTCCGTTCGGTCCTTGTGGCGAATGCTTCGGGGTCGCGGTCACCGTGGCGCAGTTGGCCCCGCTTGCGGGGCTGGTTGATCGAGCCCGTCCTGGATTTTCTTGGAATTTGCGTGGTCTTCATAATCATCCTGTGGCCAGCCCGGTGGCGGCACGGTGAACTTTCGCCTCGCGTGGCCGTGCGGCCCTGCCTGGCAATCGAATTAACATAGCCTATAAACGGGAGAATTCAACTATCCGACCGGGATGGTGTAACTGCCTGAAGGAGAGAGGCAAAGTGGGCAGTGCATGAGCAGAGAGCGGTATCGGGGGCGACCGACCAAGTAAATTGTCTCGGCGCGCTTCTTGACGAGACGGGCCTCGCCGAAAATGTCCACCCAATATTTAGCGGCGGGAGCGTGGGAGACGCGGGGATGGGCCGTGCATCCCGGGTGCGACGCCTGCAACTTTCAAC
>PLJQ01000274.1 GCA_003140275.1 Limisphaerales bacterium | reverse complement strand
CGATGGGATTGAGGTCGGGCGAGTAGGCTGGTAAAAACAGCAGTCGGCAGCCGGCTTTTTCCGCCAACTGGAGCGTCGTCGGGGATTGATGAAACCGGGCGCTATCCAGCACGTTCACGCTGCCCGCTGGCAGTTCGGGCAGCAGCACCTGTTCAAAATAAACGTCCACCACTTCCGTGTTGCAACTGCCTTGAAAGACCAGCGGCGCGATCAGCCTGCCCTGTTGTGAAGCGGAGATGATGCGGGTGCGTTCCCGCCGCTTGCCGGCCACCTCCTGATAAATGCGCTCGCCCCTGGGGGCGCGTCCATATTCACGATACTGGCGGTGATCCACGCCGCATTCGTCCAGATAATAGACGGGCGTGGTGGCCAGCTTTTCCAGTTCGCGTCGGAAGAGCCACCGCTGCACTTCGTTGCGCTCGCGATATTTTGTGAGTTTTTTTTAGCGTCAGCCCCAGTTGTCCCAGACGCACCCAAACCGCATGATGGCTGACGCCGAATGCCTTTTGAAGCTCCTTGAGCGTGGCGTCGGGATGTTGTTGGACGTGGACTTGAAGTTTCTGCGGGTCGAGTTTGCGCCAGTGTCCCCAGCTTGCCTTGGGGGCCAGCGTCCCCGCTGCCACGGCGGCCAGATAGCGGTAAACGGTGCGCCGACCCAGTTCAAAGCGCCGGGCCGCCTCGGCCTTGGAGCCGCCGTTGTTGATGAATTTGACCACCCGCTCCCGCAAATCCAGCGCATAAGCTTTCATGCCCTGAAGCCTACCAGCCTATGTGCCAATGTCAATATGAAATACTATACACCGCGAATTCGGCCACTTTCCAAGACACCCCAGAATTCCCTGTCTTGTCCGAATGACCACTTTTTTCGCGCCTCAACCCGTCGTAGCCTTCGCCCAAGCTTACGACTGCGTCAATTTTTACGATGGCGCTGGCTCGATTTCCCGGGTTTTTACGACGCCAATTCGGCCAAAAGTACGATGTCAAAAAAAATCGTAGCAGATATTCAAGTTGCTTGAGGCGCGTGAAGGTCCGGCGTTTGAACACCCCCGACGGCATGTCTCCCGAACAGTTCGTAAAGTTGCTGAACGCCACGCCGCGCAATAGAAGCAAATGTTTAAGTGAGCCGCGCTCCGATCTTCGAATCCAAAACCGCCCTTTTCTCACGCCCGGCTCCGCTACTCAAGGCAGCACTTGAACGCGATAGAAGCGCTTGGTCGTGCCGCTCACGGTCGTATCCACCTTCATGGCGTTGGTGCCAACGGCCGTTACGTCACCAGCCAGATCGCTCCAATTGGTCAGATTCAAATCCAGCGTGTACTGCACCCGGTAACTCTTTCCCGCAATCGCGCTCCAGGTTAACGTTTTGTTCCCACTCGCAAGGCTTATCGACTGGATGATCGGTCGAGAGACAACGCTCAAAATGAAGGTATTGCTCGCGCTTAGCGACGGTGACCCGTTGTCCGACACCACCGTCGTGATCGTCGAGTTCCCAAGTTGATTGGGCAACGGTGTCAGCGTTATCGTCCGGTTCGTGCCGGAGCCCTCAAAGACAATGTAGTTGGTCGTCACCAGCGCCGGATTGGACGAGGTGGCCGTCATCACCAGGTCCGGGGCCTCGTCATTGACCACAAACGGAATTCGCGGCGTTGACGTGTTCACCGTTGTCAATTGATTGGGAATGGCGCTGACCTTCAGCGGTGTGTCGGACACGGTGCTCACCAAATGCACCAACCAATCGTCGCCATCAGGCGGCGAGATGAGGTTAAGCCCGTTGGTCGTGGCGCCTGCGAAGCGTATGTCAGAAGTGTTTTGGGCGTTGATCCATTCCACCTCAAACGGGCCGTTGCTGACGGCGACGCTGACGCTGCCCGTCTGCTGAAGGTAAACCAGATATTCACTGCCGGGATTGGCCAGACACCAACCGTTATTCACCAGGTCTTGACGCGGACTCATCAGGTAAAACTGTTGGGTTGCAAAGAAATCCCACACCAACTTGATGATGTCATGGCGCGATTGGATTTTGTCGGCGAGGTTCATCGTGCCGCTGAATCCACTGCTGGAACCGCCATTCATGTCGCCGAAATTCAGCGTCGCGCCGGACATCATGATCACGAAACCATTCTTCCGAATGTCGCTGTCGCTAAAAGCGGCCTGGTACTGATTTCCCGGCCACAGCACTTCGGCC
The DNA here is from genome assembly GCA_003140275.1 of Limisphaerales bacterium. Taxonomy (GTDB): domain Bacteria; phylum Verrucomicrobiota; class Verrucomicrobiia; order Limisphaerales; family PALSA-1396; genus PALSA-1396. The sequence continues at coordinate 1,379 of PLJQ01000274.1, read as the reverse complement.
GCCAATAGTGGTTTGACGCCGCGGTGGGCGAGCAGCGCGGCGCCGAGGGTCTGCCGGTTCACGTTATCCGGTCCTTGCAGGGTGGTGAACGTTTCCCAAGGCTGGTTCGCGAAGGCGTCGGTATTCTGTCCATTATGATTGGACAGCAAATGACCGGACACATTGTAAGATTGAATCAAATTCCCCAAGCGGTTGATGTCACTCAGGGCCATGGAATTCTGGAATAAGGCCGGATATACCAACGGTTCCGGACCGGCCACCTGCATCAAGACATTCCAGTATGGGGCTACGCGCGCCAGCGTGTAGCGGATATAGAGCGCCTGATCCGTTTGGTTGGTGGGAAAGTCGGAGCTTTGGCCAAAGAATCCGGCAAAGGGAAAAACCATCATTTGGCGGGCGGCCAGATCGTTGAGAATCGTTTCCATCGCCTGATACTCGGCAGCTTTCAAATTAGGGGATGCGGGATCCCAAAGATTGGGCGTGTTCCATCCTTGCCCTCGGCCGGCGAAATTGCGGTTCAGGTAGTGGCTGGCAATGGACAGCGTGTTGTAACCCTGACCTTGCGCCCAATCGAGGAACGCCGTGCGGTTGGTAGTCGGCCAGTTGGAGGCGAAGAAACGGTCGCCCAACTGCAAGCTGCGGAATAACCCATGGCCGCCCCCTTTGAAACCGAACCATAGCGCATTCGTCGCATCCGCGCTAATCATGCCGGGAATGTTGCCGGTAACACATTGAAAGCTGCCGTTGGCACCCGGCGCGCCGTCCGAAAAACTCGCGCTGTAACTCCACGTCCCGACCTGATCCGGCATGAAACGAATCCGCCAGGTATTGCCGCCGTCATAAAACCCCCAGAAATTCACGCTGTTGGTGTCCGGTCGCGTATAGGTGACGTTCAACGTGACGCCCCGGTAGGGATCCGCATACGTATTGGTGTTGATGATGGCCTGCTCAAACTGGCCCCACTGGGAAACGGAGTTTGTGTCCGACACCGCGTTGACCGTCAGCACAGAAAAAACTGCCGCCCCCAGTGCGAACCTGGCGAGTGCCAGTTGACGAACAAAACAGCCTCTACTTTTCAGCGAGTCCTCGTCACCGGGTCGTGCTGTTGAACGGTATGTCATTTTTACCCGTGGCCGAGGTTATAGACGATGTAATTCCGCTCGTGAACAAATAGTATTCTCATAACTCGATTTCGCTTCCAACTAACAGGAACAATATAGAGACTGGGTGACGTTTTAACAGGTGGGTGAAGCCCCACAACATTTTGGAAGAAGACCCCACATTGGAAACGAGCACCAAGCGCCCGGAATTGAAAACTTTCCGCCAATAGAACGCCTGGGGTGTTCACCTGCCTCGTAGCCTGAATATTTCATAGGTCG
>PLJQ01000349.1 GCA_003140275.1 Limisphaerales bacterium | reverse complement strand
GACTGGCGAGGGTGACAAATGCCAACGCGCGTTCTCATTTCGACGGTTTGCAGCAGTCTGGCGGTAACTGTACTCGGTTTCGTTCCGGTCCTGTTGACTCCATCGGTTGCCCAAGCCACACCCGCCAACCGGGCTGCGTTGGAACGTCACTATGACAAGTTTCTCGCCAAGGATTTAAATCGTTGCACAACGTGCCATCTGCCCAGTGACAACAAGTCGCCCGAAAGTCTTGATGAATTTCCGCATAATTCTTTCGGGAATCGATTGCGAATGTTGGGAAAGACTTTGCGGGCCGAGGGAAAGAAGGCGGACATCGCAACGCGTTTGAAGATCGTCGCCAAGGAAGACAGCGACGCCGACGGCGTCAGTAACGAAACCGAAATTCTGCTCGGTCACAATCCGGGTGATGCCCAAAATATTCCGAACAAAAAGGAACTGGCCGAAGGCAAAAAACTCCGCGCCGAATTTGAAAGATATCTGGCGTCGTATCGATGGCAGCCGTTTGAAACGGTCAAGCGCCCGTCAGTGCCGAGAGTCAAAGACAAGGCGTGGGTTCGCAATCCAATCGATGCTTTCGTTGCGGCTGAACACGACAGTCGAAAATTGAAACATCGACCGGAAGCATCGAAGGAAATTCTTTTGCGCCGGGTTTATCTCGATTTGATCGGTCTTTCGCCAACGCCGGAAGAATTGGCGGCATTTGAAAATGACAATTCTCGTGACGCCTACCGAAAAGTCGTTGACCGGCTGCTGGACGACCCGCGCTACGGGGAGCGCTGGGGGCGGCACTGGATGGATGTCTGGCGTTACAGCGATTGGGCGGGTTGGAGCGGCGGCAACCAGATTCGCGACAGTAAACCGCACATCTGGCGCTGGCGCGATTGGATTGTCGAATCCCTCAATGCGGACAAGGGCTACGACCGTATGATCGTGGAAATGTTGGCGGCTGACGAGCTTGTCCCCGAGGATACGAACGCGCTGCGCGCCACCGGCTACCTCGTTCGCAATTACAAAATGCTCAGCCGCGAGCAATGGTTGGAAGACACGCTCAAGCACACGTCGCAGGCGTTTCTCGGCCTGACGGTCGGCTGCGCGAAGTGCCACAACCACATGTACGATCCGATCTCGCAGAAGGAATATTATCAGATGCGCGCCATCTTCGAGCCGCATCAAGTCCGCACCGATCACATCCCTGGTCAGGTTGACACCACCAAGGACGGACTGGTGCGCGTGTTCGACACCGACACGAATTCGCCGACTTATTTCTTCAATCGCGGCGACGAACGGAAGCCGGACACGAATCGAGTAATATCGCCGGATGTATTGCAAGTGTTAGGCGGCAAACTAAGCGTCGAGCCAGTGACACTACCTCACTTCGCCGCCTTTCCAGACAAGCGCGAATTCGTAATCCAAGACATCATAGCCGCCAGCGAAAAGGCGGTCGCCGATGCACGGGTCGAGTTGGATAAAATCAAAACCAATTCGACGGCCAAACCGGAGAGAATCAAAGAGCAGGAGTTGAACTTCTCCATCGCTGAGGATCGTCATGCTTCTCTGTTGGCAACCTTGCGCGCGGAAAGGTTCGAAGACGATGGCAAAAAAGACTCCAACGAATGGAAGCAAGCGGCAACCGACGCTGCGACCGCGCAACGCAAACTCGCGGTTAGCGAGGCGAAACTCAAAGCCCATCTCGCGCAAGCAGCCCAGGCCGACTCGCAAGCCAAAGCCGACGAAGCGGCGAAAGCAATCAACCAACCTAGTAGCGGCCGACGTGAAGAGGCTCACTCTCCACAGAATGAAGATCAAAGCCTCGTTACCCCGGCTGCTACGGACACAGACAAAGTGCTCGCCGCCAAAAAATCCGCTGCTGAAAAGGCAAGCAAAGACCTCGAGGCCGCAAAAAAGAAAACTGCGGAGGCCGACAAAACTCTGGCCGATGCGGAGAAGGAATTTCAAGGTGCTCCCGTCACCGCGTACAAATCGCGCTCGGCGGAGACCTACCCTTCGACCAGCACTGGACGCCGGCTGGCGTTTGCGCGTTGGGTGGCAAACCGCGACAACCCACTCACTGCGCGCGTGGCGATGAATCACCTTTGGTTGCGGCATTTTGGGCAGGGCATCGTTCCCACGCCGTCCGATTTTGGCCGCAACGGGCGCCCGCCGTCGCATCCGCAATTGCTCGACTGGCTTGCGGCGGAGTTTATGGCACAGAATTGGAGTATGAAAGCGATGCACCGCCTCATCGTCACCAGCAGCACCTATCGCATGGCATCCACACTCGACGAGATCGACGCGAAGGTTGATCCGGACAATATTTATCTCTGGCGCATGAATTCGCGGCGGATGGAAGCCGAAGCCGTGCGCGACAATTTGCTCTACGTCGCCGGCGACCTTGACCCGGCGAGTGGCGGCCCGGACATCGACAACAAACTGGGGCTGACCTCCAAACGTCGCAGCCTTTACCTCCGCATTGCCGCCGAGAAGGAAGTCGAGTTCTTAAAGATTTTCGACAGCCCCAATGTGACCGAGTGTTACGAGCGCCGGCCCAGCGTCGTACCCCAACAGGCGCTGGCCCTGGCGAACAGCGAGTTGACACTACGCGAGACGAAACATCTGGTTCAGGCTCTCCTTGCGGACTCCGGCAGCGATGCTGATAAATTTGTTGCCGAAGCGTTTTTGCGAATTCTGGCACGACCGCCGAACCAAGAAGAACTGCGCTTTTGCGTTGATTTTCTGAGGACACAAACCGGCCGTCTGTCCAAACAAGTCTCAACTCTCAACTCTCAACCATCAACTGCTCCAACCGAACGTGCCTGTGAGAATCTGGTGTTGGTGCTTTTCAATCACAACGATTTTGTTACCATCCGGTGAAACTCCATCTATGTACCAACTGCCATGAGCCACCATTCCTCCTCGCACAAATGCCGCGGCATCACGCGTCGCACTTTCCTCGCCGACACGGGGATGGGTTTCACGGGGTTGGCGCTCGGCGCGATGCTGTTCCGTGATGGCGTCGCCCGCGCCGGCGATCCGACCACCTGGCGGCCACCCGATGGCAAGCCGCATTTTTCACCCAGGGCAAAATCCGTGATTTGGATTTTCCTCTGCGGCGGCGTCAGTCACTTGGAGAGTTTTGATGTCAAACCGGAATTGAACAAGTACGCGGGCAAGTCCATCGAGGAGACGCCTTACAAGGATGTCCTCGATCCACAGCGAGTGAATGCCAATATCGTTGGCGCCAACCCCGCCCACGGCAATCGCAAAGTCATCATGCCGCTCCAGTCCGGCTTTAAGCGATACGGTGAGAGCGGTCTGGTGGTCGGTGACTGGTTTCAACAGGTCGGCGAATGTGCCGACGATCTCGCGGTGGTCCGCTCGCTCTATACCATTCACAATGATCATGGCGCCCAACTCACCTGGCAGACGGGCCGTCATCCGCGCGAGCTTGAACATCCGACCCTGGGCGCCTGGATTTGTTACGGCCTGGGTTCATTGAATGAAAACCTGCCGGAGTACGTGGTGCTTGGCGTGCCGACGGGGGATTGTTGCGGCGGCGCGTTTACGCATGGCGCCGCCTATCTCGGCCCGGAGTACGGCGGCGTGAAGCTAAACGTGGACCCGAAAAATCCGCTGCCGTTCATCACGCCCGCGGACGGCGTGAAGACGCCGGAAGAACAGTTGGAGAACCTGAGCCTGCTCGGAAAATTGAATCATCGGGCAGGCATCGATTATCCCGACGACAAAAACCTTCGCGCGCGAATCAAATCTTACGAACTCGCGTTTCAAATGCAGACCTCGGTGCCCGAGACATTGCAATTGGAAAAAGAGAGGGAAACCACGCGCCAGCTTTACGGCATCGATAAATCGGAGAGCAAATCATTCGGCGAACAGTGCCTGGCCGCCCGCCGGTTGGTGGAGCGCGGGGTCCGGTTTGTGCAAATATTTCACGGCGGCGGCGGCGGCGAATGGGACGCCCACTCGGAAATCAAATCCAACCATTCCAAACTTTCCGCGCAAGTGGACCAGCCGATTGCCGGACTGTTGAAGGACCTCAAACAGCGCGGGCTGTTGGATGAGACGCTGGTGGTGTGGGGCACGGAATTCGGCCGCTCACCTGGCGCGCAAGACACGGGGCGCGATCATCATCCGCAAGGCTTCTGTGCGTGGCTGGCTGGCGGCGGCATCAAAGGGGGCGTGGTCAACGGCGCCACGGACGAACTGGGCTTCCACGCGATTGAAAATCGGCATTTCGTGACTGACATCCACGCCACCGTCCTTCACCAGTTGGGACTCGACTCTCATAAACTGGAAGTTCCCGGTCGCAAGCGGCTGGAGATCGACCACGGTGAGTTGATCAAAGAAATTCTTGCTTAAGTTTTGCGCTCAATTCCAAAACCAAAAAAATTATGAAAAAACTTTTGCTTGCCGGTTGGCTCATCCTCTTGGTCATTTCCTCTGCGTCGTCGCAATCCAAGGGCGATTTCACTCGCACGGAAGACGTGATTTACGGCCGGAAGTTCGGCACCGCGTTGACACTCGATGTGATCCAACCAGCCAAACCAAACGGGTTTGGGATTATTTTCGTGGTCAGCGGCGGCTGGTTTTCCAGTCACGAAGCGATCAATCCAATCTCCTACGGGCCGTTTCTTGAGCGCGGTTACACGATCTTCGCCGTCGTTCACGGTTCGCAGCCAAAATTTCACGTCCCGGAAATCGTTCAGGACATGCACCGCGCCGTGCGATTCATCCGCCACAACGCGGCGAAGTACGGTGTTGATCCGAACCATCTGGGCGTCACCGGCGGCAGCGCGGGCGGACATCTTTCACTGACTTTGGGAACGCAGGGCGGGCCGGGCAAAGACGACGCCAAAGACCCAATCGACCGTGACAGCAGTGCCGTGCAGGCGGTGGCCTGTTTCTTTCCGCCGACGGATTTTCTGAACTACGGCCAGCCAGGAGAAGACGCTGTAGGCTTAGGCATCTTGAAAGATTTCAAACCGGCGTTTGGCCCGCGCTCGGAAACGGCCGAGGAACGGCAAAAGTTGGGCAGGGAAATCTCGCCGGTCTATTTTGTGAGCTCAAACACGCCGCCCACGCTGATCATTCACGGCGACGCAGACAAACTGGTGCCCATCCAACAAGCGGAGCTGTTCGTGAAGCGCGCCAAAGAAACGGGCGCCACCGCCAAACTCATCGTCAAGGAAGGCAAGGCGCATGGCTGGAAAGACATGAACACGGATATGCCGGCTTTGGCGGATTGGTTCGATCAATATTTGCGCGGATTGAAGCCGAAGGAATAGCCCCCCAGGATGAAAATAGATGACAGTGACTGGTGATGCATGCCGCCGCCCGGTTTTCGCCGTCTGCGATCCTCCATGCGCAAAAACGGCTCGAAAAGAACTTGCCTGGCCGGCAGGCGCTTTGTATTTTCCAACGCCTTTGGTTGCACCCATAGCTCAATTGGATAGAGCATCNNCTGACTACGGATCAGAAGGTTTTTGGTTCAACTCCAAATGGGTGCACCACTTTTCATTGGGGTTTTCGCGGTTTTTCCATTTGCTCACTCCTCGCCAAACCGTCGAGTAGTATCCAAGGTAGTATCAGGCGCGTTTAGAATTCGCTGTGTCCCTCCACGCTTCCATCACACATGTCGTGGCGCTTAAACAATCCGCCTGTGACTTTGGTGTTGAGAGAACTCAGGTTGGCAATTAGCATTGCTCTATGACAATTCAAAATGAACTCCGTACTTTGATAACTTCTGTCTGCCCGAAGCGGTTGTCCGGTGCGCTCCTGGCCGTTGCCCTGTTTACGACCGTGGTCGCGGCGGCCGACGCACAGGCCCCCTTCCGGGAGCGACTGAGCACCCTGCCGTTCAAGATCGCGTACGAAACCTACATCAACGACAACTGGGAAATCTTCGTCATGAACGCCGACGGGTCGAATCCGGTCAACCTCACTCAAACACCGAAGGAACATGAGCATTACCCGCAGGTATCGCGGGACGGCGCGAAGATTTGTTTCGTGGTGGATGCGGGCGAAGGCCGGGACACGATCCGCAGTCTCTATGTGATGGACGTTGACGGCAAAAATCGGAAGAAGCTCGTGGACAATGCGCGCGAACCCTTTTGGAGTCCCGACGGCAAGATCATCGGCTTTCTGCCCCAGGAATATCCCAAGTTCAATGTGATGGATTATTACACCAAGGGGATGAGCTTTTATGAATTGAGCACGGGCAAAATCGAGTCGCATCCGAACAGCACGAATCTATTCCATCTTTACAACCCCTGTTTTGCTCCGAACGGCAAATGGGTGGTGGCGACCGTACATGCCGGCATGGGTGTCGGTCACGGCACGATGCTCATCGAGGCGCACGGCAATAAGATCATCAATCTGAAAGTTCCGGGCTGCCGTCCTTGCTTCAGTCCGGACGACGGGAAAATCGCCTGGGGAGCGGGCGATCACGACATCGTCGCGGCTCGAATTAATTTGGACTCGGACGATCCGGCCATCGGTGAGCGACTTGTCCGCATCAAAGACCAGACGAACAAGATTTATCACGTGGACTGGTCACCCGACAGCCGGTTTCTCTCCGTCAGCCGGGGACCTGACGGGAAGGGCGACCCGACCAAGCCGGGAACGTTTCAGGCCGCGTGCGAAATCGTGGGGGTTTATGCTGCCGGCTGGAATCTTTGCGCCGTCTCAGCCGAACGCGAAGGAACCCTGGACCTCAACCACGCCACCGACGCCGATTTCACGATGCTGACGACGAACGGATTCAGCAACAAGGAATCAGCCTGGTTCCGGCCGAATCGGAAAAAGGGGAGCGAGCGGTGATCCCGAAAGCTTGTTGCTGCGCATCGCTGATTCTGGTCGCGCTCCTGAGTGCGTGCGGGAGGTCCGGGCCAGATTCTCAAAGCGGAACCAAGCCGGAGGTTGTGTCCGGCAATTCCAAATCCGAGATCAACGGGCCCGTGGAAGTCCTCACCCAATCCAAGGTCGAAATGGTCTATTTGCCGGGAAGCGAATTTTTGATGGGCAGCGACAAAGGCAACGCCGACGAAGCCCCGGCGCACAAGATCAAGGTCAGCGCGTTCCTCATGGACAAATTTGAGGTGACGCATGAGATGTTCGCCAAGGCGCAAATGCCAAATCCCTCGCATTGGCAGGACAACCCAAGGAAGCCGGTGGAACGAGTCCGCTGGCGCGACGCCAAGCAGTACTGCAACGAGCGCTCGCTCCTCGAAGGGCTGAAGCCGTGCTACAATGAGAAGACTCCCGACTTGGACTGTGACTATGCCGCGAACGGTTATCGCCTGCCCACGGAAGCGGAATGGGANNGCCGGACAAACTGCGGCAGTTTGCGTGGTTTGCTGATAACGGCGACGAAAGGACTCATCCGGTCGGCCAGAAGAAACCGAATCGCTGGGGACTTTGCGACATGGACGGGAACGTGTCCGAATGGTGCGAGGATGTTTACAGCCCGGACTACTACAAGGCAAGTCCGCCGGTGGATCCGCACGGCCCACCCAGTCCCGGTAAAGATGTGAAGCGCGTGATGCGCGGTGGCTCGTGGAAAGCGAGCGTGGACATGTGCCGGGCCACTTTCAGGCAGGGCCAACGAACCGGTGATACCGATGCCTGCTTCTACACGGATTATTGCGGTTTCCGCTGCGTGCGGCGAGCGACGATGCAAGCGCTCCACGAATTACGGGGCCAATCCCGATAACGCATTTAAGACCTTCCACGACTTAACCAGAACTGCTCGCTATGCTTTTTCATACTTGGCCGTTCCTGGTCTTCCTCGCCATCGTCCTGCCGGTTTTCTTCGCGCTCAGAAAGACCCGGCTCTGGATTCCCTGGCTGATGGTAGCTTCCTACTTTTTCTACGGTTGGTGGAATCCCTATTACCTGCTGCTGGTGGCCTATTCGACAACGCTCGACTATTTTCTCGCAGCTTTCATGGATCACTGCCCACGCCAGGGACAAAAAGCGGATGTCTTCGTTCGGCTGACGCGTCTTCAGTTCAATGATTTGGTCTTGAAGGCCGCTTTCCTCATCTCGACTTTGCTTACGGTCGCCGTTTTCGGGCTGGCGGTGGCCGGACCGGAAACCCTTCGACCCACAATGGTCCTGTTGGGCTTGATCTGCTTGTTGATGGCACTGGGCGCCCTCTTGAGCAGCCGAAAAATCTGGCTGCTCATCAGTCTGGTCAACAATCTCGCGTTGCTTCTCTTTTTCAAATATGCGCATTTTGTGGTGGAGAACCTCAACGCCCTCCTGGCCTGGGGCCACGTTGCCGCCCGGCTGCCCGATCCCTCCACGCTCATGCCTTTCGGTTTCGCTTACGTGCTCCCGGTGGGAATTTCTTTTTTCACTTTTCAGTCGTTGAGCTACACCATCGATTTCTATCTTGGGAATGTGCAACGCGAGCGGAACTTCCTGCGGTTTGCAACCTTTGTCTGTTTTTTCCCCCAGTTGATGGCCGGCCCCATTGAGCGGGCCAAACATCTCCTGCCGCAGTTCCATCAATTTCCAGTTATCCGGCTGCAGAACTTCACCGATGGGTTGTCGCTCTTTCTAGTGGGCCTGTTTAAGAAACTGGCGCTCGCCAATTACCTCTCGCTCTACGTGGAGCGGGTCTATGATAACCCGAAAGCCTTCGACGCGCCGGCGTTGATGATGGCGACGTTCGCCTTCGCCTGGCAGATATTTTTCGACTTCAGCGGTTACACGGACATGGCGCGGGGAATCGCAAAGGTCATGGGCTTCAACTTGATTTTGAATTTCAACAATCCTTATCTCGCCACGGGTCTGGGCGAATTTTGGACCCGCTGGCATATCAGCCTGTCGAGCTGGTTTCGGGATTACGTGTATATCCCCTTGGGGGGAAACCGGGGTGGCACGTTTTGCACTTATCGAAACCTCTTTATCACTTTTATTGTCTCCGGCATCTGGCATGGGGCAGCTTGGACGTTTGCCATTTGGGGGATTCTGCACGCGTGCGGAGTGATGATCACGAGAGAGCTGGAGCGATCTTCGTTCTATCGTGAGCAGGTCCCCAAATTGGTCAAACAACTTTGTGTCTTCGCGTTTGTTTGCTTTGCCTGGATTTTCTTCCGCGCGGAGTCGCTGCCGGACGCGCTGCTGATCGTGCAGCGCATTTTCACCGCCATCTGGCATGACCCGCAAATCCCGGTTCTAATGCTCGTCCTGGTCGTCCTGGTCTGGTTTTATCAGTTTATTTACGAATCACAGCTTCGCGAGGTTCTGAAGCTCGGTTGGCTGCGTGTGGCGCTGGCGGTCTTTATGGTGGCTTACCTTTGCATCTGTTCGACCGGCGGCGGGACATTTATTTACTTCCAGTTCTAAGATGAGCAATCACAAATCAAGACAGCTCCCGGAGACGCTCTTCGTGAATGAGTTCCGATTGGCCGCCCGCCATTGGGTCTATGTGTTGGGCTTTGTGCTGTTGGGAGTCTTCTTGACCCCGCGCCTCTGGACAAAGATCGAGCGCTTTGTGACCGGACCGGATTACCGACTTCCCTATCCNNAGCAAAGATTACTGGCTTTATGAGCGCCGGCTGCGAGGCATCGCCGACCCGGCAAAAATCGTTGTGCTCGGCGATTCCGTGGTGTGGGGCGAATACGTTCTGCCCGACGGCACACTCTCGCACTTCCTGAATCAGGAAGCCGGCCGGTCGGATCAATTCATCAACGGCGGTGTGAACGGTCTATTTCCACTCGCACTGGAGGGGTTGATCAGGTATCATGGCCAACCACTGCACCATCGGAAAATTCTTCTGCAATGCAATGTTCTTTGGATGAGCAGCCCCAAGGCCGACCTGCGAGTTGATAAAGAGGAGAAATTTAACCATGCGCATTTGGTCCCGCAATTTGTCCCGCGAATCCCATGCTACAAAGCCGATGCGACCGAGCGTCTAAGCTTGGTGATCGAGCGGAACCTCAACTTCATGGCGTGGGTCAACCATCTGCAAAGCGCTTATTTTGGCGACCGGAGCATACCGCTTTGGACATTGGAAGCGGACAGCACCGAGCCTCCCCAATATCCAAACGCGTACAAAAATCCGTTCGCACAGATCACGCTGACCGTTCCCTCCGCGCCGCCGGAAGATTCTCAGCGCGGTCCGCGCAGTCCCCGGCACAAGCCCTGGACTGAGACCGTCAAGGGTGCAACTCAGTTCGAATGGGTCGATCCGGAGACTTCGTTGCAGTGGGGTGCGTTTCGCCGTCTGGTTGAAAATCTTCGCGCCAGGGGCAATCAGGTCCTTGTGGTCCTCGGGCCTTTCAATGAACACATGATTGCTCAAGGCAACCGGTTGGCATATCAGAGACTGGGTACGGACATCATCGCCTGGTTCAAACAAAGCAGGGTTCTTTACGTCGCGCCGGAAACGTTGCCCGGCGAACTCTATGCCGACGCGAGTCATCCGCTGACCGGGGGTTACGAGTTACTGGCTAAACGGCTCTACCAGGACGCTGACTTCCAAAAGTGGCTCAAGAACTGAGTCTGATGCAATTTTCGAAAGTGCTTTCCTGGTATTTCCGGGTGAGACCCAGAATGGCCAAGGTGATCAAGAGCTTTTGCGTCGGCGTCATGATGTGGAACTGAATCCTCGAGGGTCAAAAGGGTGCGCGCTTTCATCGGGACTTCTTCGGGAAGCGGTCCAAACTTTCTGGCCGTGTGAGGCTGAACGAGGCTTTGTAACAATTTCTTGAGTTCGCACATGTGGACGGTTAAGTCGGTAGTTTGCATGAGCCGGCCAAACCGGATGTCAAAGTGGCAGCAGTTGTCTCTCAGTTGGCTAAGGGCTTGGGATATGGTTGCGACTTCACGCCTGATGTCGGGCAGACCTCGATTGACGAAGGTCATTTCGACCTCCCGGCCAATCGGAAAAAATTGCCCGTCGAGATTGCGCTGACCATTCGCAAGACCATCGGCCAAAAGTTCAAATTGTCGTCCGTGCATGACGCCATGCTTTAACCACTTTCTTTGAACAGTTCGGAGGCGGGAGACATCGAAATTCAATCAAAGTAACTTGACAGTTACTTAAAGTATCCACATGGTTACGTTAGAAAATGCGAGTCCCACTAAAAACGAAGGCTGGGAAGCTCAAGAGAGCGGCGCGTGATCCCGCCCGTACGCAGGAGCGAATCCTGGCCGCGGCCCTGAACGAGTTCGCGACCCACGGCTTTGCCGGAGCGCGGGTGGATCGGATCGCCCGCCGCGCCGCCATCAACAAGCGGATGCTCTACCATTACTTCGGTCACAAGGAGGGACTTTTCAGCGAGGTGCTGCGTCGGAAGATGGCTGAGCGCAGCAGGTGGTTTGCCGCGGCTCCGGACGATCCGGCGGAGAGCCTGCCGTATTGGTTTGAACTGGCGTCGGGTGATCTCGATTGGATTCGACTCCTTGAGTGGGAGGCGTTGCAGAGGGGCGGCGGCAAAGTGATTAATGAGGAGAAGCGGCGTCAGTCAGCGGCGAATGCGGTTGAGGACATCCGGCGTCGCCAGCGACTTGGACACTTGCCGGAGGACCTCGACCCACGGCATCTTCTGCTTGCAATGATTTCGCTGACAAGTTACGGACTGGCTTTTCCGCAGGTGGCACGGTTGATTACCGGGCTGTCGCCAAATAATTCGAAGTATCGGAAGGAACGGATGGAATTCCTTCGCCGCCTCGGCGCCGCACTGCGACCAGGAGATCAGTCCGCCATCGAGCTCAAGAATCAGACGGTCAACTCTCCCAGAAAGTAAGAACAGATGAAGGCACGCTCGTTTTCCAATGTCCTAACACGCCGTTACTTCGGCAGTTCCAGAATGCCGCAGCGATTCCTTTTTTTTGGTCTCCTGCTGTCACTGACAGCAGGCCCGTTTCTAAGTGGCTGTTCACACAAGCCATCGACGGACGCGAAGAAGGTGAGCGGACAGGCGCGACCGCCCGTGCCGGTGTTGGTCGCTCCGGCGGTCGAGACAAATGTGGCGGTGCAGATCCGCGCCATTGGCAATGTGCTGCCTTATTTGAAGGTGACCATCCGCTCGCAAATTACCGGCCAGTTGACGCACGTGCATTTTCGGGAAGGACAGGAAGTAAAGCAGGGCGACCCCTTGTTCACGATTGATCCGCGCCCGCCGCAAGGGGCGCTCGAACAGGCCAAGGCCAATCTGGCGCGCGATGCGGCGCTGTTGGAAAACGCGCGCATTGAATTCGAGCGGGCGAAGAAGTTATTCGATTCGGCTTTGATCTCGCGGGACGATTTCGACAAGGCGCGCGCAAACCTGGACACACTCAAGGGCACGGTTCTGGCCGATCGCGCGGCGATTTCAGGCGCCGAATTGAACGTCGAGTTTACTTCCATTCGTTCGCCGGTCGATGGCGTAACCGGCAATCTGCTCGTGAGCCCCGGTAACATCGTCAAAGCGCCGGATGATGCGATGCTCACGATCAACCAGATTCATCCGATTTATGTGTCGTTTTCCGTGCCGGAGCGGTCCTTGCCCGAAATCAAAAAAGAGATGCTCAAAAAAACGCTGACGGTGGAGGCAGCTTTTCAGAAGCTGAGTGGTCCGCCGCCGCAGGGCAAACTGACATTCATCGACAACACGGTCGATCCGACGACGGGAATGATCCAACTCAAGGCGACGTTTCCGAACGAGAACAGCGTGCTATGGCCGGGACAGTTTGTGCAAGTTTCGCTTACTTTGTCCGAGCAGCCCCATGTGGTCGTGGTTCCGTCCGAGGCAATCCAGAATTCACAAAACGGCGAGTTTATATTCGTGGTGAAAGCGGATCAGACCGTGGAGATGCGGCCCGTGGTTACCGGCATCACCCGTGATGATGAAACCCTGGTGGAAAAAGGGTTGAAGGGCGGCGAAACCGTGGTAATTGACGGTCAACTGCGATTGGTGCCGGGCGCGAAGGTGAGTATCAAAGCGCCCGATGAGTCCGTTAAGACCGTTGCCGTGCAAACCAACTCGCCATGAACGTTCCCGAACTGTTCATTCGTCGACCGGTCATGACGACGCTCGTCATGTCCGGGATTTTGTTGTTTGGCATCATCAGTTTCCGCTACCTCCCGGTCAGCGACTTGCCCAGCGTGGACTATCCGACCATCCAGGTCAGCGCCAGCCTGCCCGGTGCCAGCCCGGACACCATGGCTTCGTCGGTGGCCACCCCGCTGGAACGGCAGTTCTCGACGATTGCCGGCATCGATTCGATGACCTCCGTCAGCGCGCTCGGACTGGCGCAGATCACCATCCAGTTTACATTGGAGCGAAGCATTGACGCCGCGGCCCAGGACGTGCAGGCGGCCATCGCCAAAGCGACGAAGCAATTGCCGCCCACGATGCCCACCCCGCCAACTTACAACAAGGTCAACCCGGCCGACCAGCCAGTCCTTTACCTTGCCGTGACTTCACCAACCCTGCCGCTTTCGACGGTGGACGAATACGGCGAGACGATGATGGCGCAACGCATTTCGATGGTGGACGGCGTGGCCCAGGTATCTGTGTTCGGTTCCCAGCAATATGCGGTGCGGGTGCAGCTTGATCCCGGCGCGCTGGCTTCCCGCGGTATTGGCATCGACGAAGTGCAGAATGCGATTGCGTCCGGCAACGTGAATCTGCCGACCGGCACGCTCTACGGAAAACATCAGGCGTTTACGGTTCAGGCGACCGGCCAGCTTACCAAAGCCGCCGACTATCGTCCGCTCATTGTGGCCTACCGCAACGGTCGCCCGGTGCGTTTGGAGGAATTAGGGCGGGTGCTGGACAGCGTTCAAAACGATAAAGTGGCGAGCTGGTTTAACAACACGCGTGCGATCATCCTTTCGATCCAGCGCCAGCCGGGCGTCAACACCGTGAAAGTGGTTGACTCCATTCGCAGACTGCTGCCGCAATTTCGCGTCCAGCTTCCCGCCTCGGTGGATATCAACGTTCTCTACGATCGCTCCCAATCGATCCGCGAGTCGGTCGCCGACGTGGAATTTACGCTGCTGTTGACGATCGGCCTGGTTGTGATGGTGATCTTCCTCTTCCTGCGAAATCTTTCGGCCACCGTCATTCCCAGTCTGGCGGTGCCGATGTCAATCATCGGGACGTTCGCGGTGATGTATTTGCTCAATTACAGCCTCGACAACCTCTCGCTCATGGCCTTGACGTTGTGCGTTGGCTTCGTGGTGGACGACGCCATCGTCATGCTCGAGAATATTGTCCGTCACATGGAAGCAGGCGAGCCGCCGATGACCGCCGCGCTCAACGGCTCGCGCGAAATCGGGTTCACGATCATCTCAATGACGTTATCGCTGGCGGCCGTGTTTATCCCGGTGCTATTCATGAGCGGCATTCTGGGGCGATTGTTGCACGAATTTGCCGTGACCATTGCCGTGGCGGTACTGGTTTCTGGTTTCGTAGCGTTGACGCTGACGCCGATGCTGTGCAGCCGGTTCGTGCGGCCGCCGAGCAAGCAGAAACATGGGCGACTTTACGCAGCTTCGGAGCGGTTTTTCGAGGGGATGCATCGAACTTACGATCGCAGCCTCCAAGTAGTCATGCGTCATCGAAAGGCGACCTTGATTGTATCAGCGGTGGTGTTTGTGGCGACCGCGTATTTGTTCGTCGTGATTCCCAAAGGGTTTTTCCCAAGTGAAGATACAGGACAGATCTTCGGCATCACGGAAGCGGCCCAAGGCATTTCGTTCGACGCGATGCGCGACCATCAACTGGCGATCGCCAGGATCGTCAGCGCAAATACGAACGTCGCGAATTTTACCTCGTCTATCGGCGCGGGCGGTTCGACTGTTTCAGCCAACAGCGGACGTATTTTCCTTCGTTTGAAGCCGCGCTCGGGACGTCATCAAAACGCGGACCAGATTATTCAGGAATTACGGCCCCAACTGGCCGCCGTGCCGGGCATCCAGGTGTTTCTCCAAAACCCGCCGCTGATCCGCATCGGGGGCACTTTCACCAAGGCTCTTTACCAATTCAGCCTTCAGGGTACCGACACGAAGGAGCTTTATCATTGGGCGCCGCTTTTAGTCGCGAAAATGGCTGAGTTGCCGGGTTTTCAAGATGTGACCAGTGATTTGCTGATCGCCAATCCGCAGATCATGGTCGAGATTGACCGCGACAAAACGTATTCGCTCGGTGTGACCGCCGACCAGATCGAAAATGCCCTGTATGACGCCTACGGACAACGGCAGGTTTCCACCATTTATACGGACATCAATGAATACTGGGTTGTTATGGAGGTGGAGCCGCAGTACCAGTCTGATCCAGATGCGCTTTCGCAACTCTACATCCGTTCCTCAACCGGGCAACTGGTGCAGCTCAGCACGGTAGCCAGGCTGGTTCGCACGGTCGGTCCGATGACCGTGACGCACCTGGGCCAGCTCCCCGCCGTCACAATTTCATTCAATCTCGCGCCGGGCGTGGCGCTCGGCACCGCCGTGGATCACGTGCAAAAACTGGAAAGCGACATGCATTTGCCCGCGACGGTGAGCGCCAGTTTTCAAGGGTCGGCCCAGGTTTTTCAATCGTCGCTCAAAGGACTCGGCGTTCTGTTGTTGATGTCGATTTTGGTCATCTACATCATCCTTGGAATTCTCTACGAAAGTTTCGTTCATCCGATCACCATCCTGTCGGGCCTGCCTTCTGCCGGCTTCGGCGCACTGCTCACCTTAATGGTCTTCGGCATTGATCTAAATATTTACGCGTTTGTCGGGCTCATCATGCTCGTCGGCATAGTGAAGAAAAACGCCATCATGATGATTGACTTCGCGATCGACGCGCAGCGTCACGGCAAACCCGCGTATGACGCAATCTATCAGGGCTGCCTGCTGCGTTTCCGACCAATCATGATGACGACGATGGCGGCTTTGATGGCGACGCTGCCGATTGCACTCGGCTTTGGTGCTGGCGGAGAATCGCGCCGACCCCTGGGATTGACGGTGGTGGGCGGACTGCTCGTTTCCCAATTGCTGACGCTTTACATCACGCCCGTGATTTACCTTTACCTGGAGCGAGTGCGCGAAAGTTTCGGCAAGGTATCCTTTTGGCGGCGCTCCAAGGCCGCAACCATTTCAACGGAGCCAGCGACACAACCCTGAGCCAACGGAAGGCGAAACGCCCTTGAAAAAATTGGAGCGAGCGAAGGGATTCGAAACCGCCGTATGAAAACCGGAAACTTTTCAGTCTCAAGGCACTTCCGCAACCCCAAGAATCGGATACACACAAATACACGCACACGAAATCGCAGACGACGTGGAACGTCTGCGACTCTACGAACTCTGGCCGGAGCTGCGAAACGGGAAGCATCGTGCAGGCTGCGGCCAAACTGCCACCGGTGACCGCGAGACGTGATTCCGCCCCAAGCGCCGGTTGTCCCAATCGGTACGGGCGGAGATTATTATGTCTGGTAGCAAGGCGCAAAATTGATGGGATGAAAGCCCGGTTTGGAAGCGGCACGTGTGTTAGCTGACCAGGGCTCGTGTACCGTCATGGCCCCAGCTTCTCCCGTTGATGCACCGGTCGTAGCTTGGGAATCTGCCATAAACGGCGTTAAAACCATTTTTGCTCAAGTGCTGAATCGAATTTGAAGTTTATTCTCAACAACCTTCGCAGTCAGCGAGTCATGTTAGAGGCAAGGAATTATTTTCAAATAGGGCCGCCTCTGCGTTTGACATTGAAAGTTTGGTCGCTAGTGTGAATTGGATATTTCCAAGAAATGAGTCCTGAAACGGAAAGGCAGTTGTGGCTGAAAAAGATGATTATCTGGTAGAAATTTTGGTGGATCTGGGTTTCGTGACCGCCGAGCAGGTGGAAGCGCTCCGCCCGGAAGCGCAGACGGCAGGCGTGGGGGTGGTAGATCTGATGGTGGCTAACAAGGTGATTCGACCGGCTGACGTCACGCAAGCCAAGGCCGCGCACTTTGGCGCTGAGGTGGTCAGTTTGAGTGAGATGCGGCTGACCGACGATGTCCTTTCCGCGATCCCCCGTCACATTGCCAAAAAATATCGTGTGGTCCCGGTCTTTAAGCACGATGGCAGCATCACCGTGGCGTTGAGCGATCCTTCCGACCTGGACACGATCGACAGCCTGAATCACCTGCTCCACGGGCAGATTGAAGTTCGCGTGGCGTCGGAGCAGGACATTGAGGCGGCGCTGAATAAATATTACGGCGCGGCGCAGGACGGTGTCAGCAAGATGATTCAGGACATCACGGAGGGGGAAGTCGAGATCCCCAGACTTCCCGGTGCCGGCGCCGGCGATGACGGCGCGGCGGTGGAGGCGGATGCGCCGATCATCAAACTGGTCAACTCGCTCATCGTCGAGGCGTTCAAAATGCGCGCGTCCGACATTCATTTGGAACCGTTGTCCAAACGTTTTCGAGTACGTTACCGCGTTGATGGGGTGCTGCAGGAGATGAAGAGCCCGCCGAAACGCTTGCAGGCTTCCATCCTCAGCCGGTTGAAAATTCAATCCAACATGTCGATCTCCGAACATCGCATTCCTCAGGACGGCCGCATCCAGGCACAGGTCGGCGGGAAGATGATCGACTTGCGCGTTTCCTGCCTGCCAACGAACCACGGCGAAAGCATCGTGATGCGTATCTTGGACAAGGAAGGGCTGCGCCTGGGCTTGCCGGAATTGGGTTTTTTTACCGATGACCAGCAGACGTTCGAAAGGTTGATCGGGTTACCGGATGGGATTTTGCTGGTGACCGGACCGACTGGTTCGGGCAAAACCACCACGCTTTATTCGTGCCTGCACTTCATCAACCGGCCTGACCGTAAAATCATCACGGTGGAAGACCCGGTGGAATACCAACTGGCCGGCATCAACCAGGTGCAGGTCAACGAGACGGTGGGACTGACGTTCTCATTGGCGTTGCGGTCGATGCTCCGCCAGGCACCCAACGTGATCATGCTGGGGGAAATCCGTGATTTGGAAACGGCCACCATCGCCATCAACGCGTCGCTGACCGGCCATCTGGTTTTCTCGACGCTGCACACCAATGACGCGCCCAGCGCGGTGACGCGGTTGATCGATATTGGCGTCAAGCCGTTTTTGGTCGCTTCCTCGACGCGGGCGTTGATGGCGCAGCGGTTGGTGCGAAAAGTTTGCAAGCGATGCGCGATTCCGTATCAGCCGTCGGAGGTGGAATTGCGGACGTTGAACATGGACCCCAATCAACTGGCCGAAGCCAAGTTTCAACAGGGAAAGGGGTGCGCTGATTGTTCACAAACCGGTTATCGCGGTCGGTTCGGAGTTTTTGAAATTTTTGTGATCGATGATGAGGCCCGCAAGTTGATTTATGAGAAAGTTCCTTCCTCGGTCTTGCGCACCCGCGCGCGTGAAATGGGCATGCGTACCTTGCGCGAAGACGGCGTTCGTAAAATTCTGGCCGGTTTGACCACGCCGGACGAAGTCATTCGCGCGACGGTGGGCGACGTGGATTAAGAACCCCCGTGCCCCATTTCTTTCAGTGCGATTGACAAATGTGCTTAAGAAGTCACAAATTCTCCGGTGATCATGTTCCCGTGCTAAAATCGAAATAGAAATCTTTATATGTCGTATTCGATGTCTGATCTGCTGCAGTTGGTGGTGTCAGAAGGGGCCTCCGATCTGCACCTGCGCGTTGGCGTGCCGCCGGTCATCCGGGTACACGGCATTCTGCACAGAGTGGAGGGACCGTTGCTGGCACCGGAGGATACGGACGAATTGATGCGGAGCATCACTTCAGAGGACCATATTCAAGGGGTTCGCGAGCGCGGCGGCGCCGACTTCGGTTTCGCCTTTGGCGAGGTCGCGCGTTTCCGCGTCAGTGTGTTCAAGGAGAAGGGGAATTTCGGCCTGGTGTTGCGGCAGATCCCCACCAAACTGCTGACGATGGAACAAATTGGGTTGCCGCCAATCGTCAAGGAATTGCTGTATAAACCGCGCGGCTTGGTGCTGGTGACCGGCCCGACCGGTTCCGGCAAGACCACCACGCTGGCCTCGATGATCAACATCATCAATGAACAGCGCGACGAAGTCCACATTATCACGGTTGAAGACCCGATCGAATATTACCACACGCACAAGAAGGCCATTGTCACCCAACGCGAGATCCACGTGGATGTGCCCACTTTCGCCGAGGCGTTACGCCGCGCTTTGCGCCAGGATCCGGACGTGATTCTGGTCGGCGAATTACGCGACCTGGAAACCATGGAGGCGGCCATCACCGCTGCCGAAACCGGTCACCTTGTTTTTGGCACGCTGCATACGACGGGCGCGGCCAAGACGATTGACCGTATCGTGAACGCTTTTCCCGTCAACCAGCAGGAGACCATTCGCATTCAGCTTTCCACCGTGTTGCAGGCGGTGATTTCGCAATTGCTNNAGATTCGTGACAACAAAACCTTCCGGCTCAATTCAGACATTCAGACTGGCGCCAAATACGGAATGGTCACACTGGACAGTTTTCTGATCGACAAATACATGCAGGGAATGATTGCCCGCGAAGAAGTGGTGACCAAAGCCCAGGATCCCGTCACCATCCAGGCCAAACTACAGGAATTGGACCTGGCCCAAGCGACTGGAGCGGAAGCCGGTGATGAGGGCAAGCCTCCACAAGTCTTAACGAATTAATATATGGCGGACACAAATGCCGATCCTCTTTTGGCGCTGGTCAGAGAGCGTGACCTGATTGATGACTTGCAGTTTGAAGAGGTGATGGCCGAGCACGCCCGGAGCGGCAAGCCCGTCGCCCAGGTTTTGCAGGACTTCGAGATTTTGGATTTGTCCACACAGCTTCAGGTCATNNTTGCGGACTATTTGGGGACCGAGGTGGTCACCATCAGCGAGCAGGACTTAAGCCCGGATTTGTTGAGCACCATCCCGCCGGCTACGGCGCGGATGTATCAATGTTTGCCCGTAGAACAAAATGGCTCCACGCTCCGGGTGGCGCTGGCGGAACCACTGAACCACGCCCGCACCGATGAACTGCAATTCATCGTCAAGAAGGACATCCAAATCGTAGTGGCCGACCCATCACAGATCGAAAAGGCGATCCTCAAATGGTACGGCGAAGACAGTGAAAGTGTTTCTGACATTCTCAAAGAACTGGGGGCCGATGCGGACATTGCCAAGGAAGTCAACGAGGCGGCCGCGACAGAGAACGCAGCGGAACTGACCGAACTCGCCAACGAAACTCCGATCGTCCGGTTGGTGAATCTCGTTTTGGAACAGGCGGTAAAGGACCGCGCCAGTGACATTCACTTTGAGCCGTTNNTCCGAGCGGCGCCTGCCGCAGGATGGGCGCATCACCTTCCCCATTGGCAATCGGGTGATCGACATGCGCGTTTCAACCTTGCCGACGCAATTCGGCGAATCGTTGGTGCTGCGCGTGCTCGACCGTTCCGCCGTCAATCTCGAAATCGAATCGCTCGGTTTTCCCAAGTATGTGTACGATTACGTCACCGAGGCAATTCTGCGGCCTAACGGTATTTTCATTGTTACCGGACCCACCGGTTGCGGCAAGACCACCAGCCTTTATTCGGCCTTGCGACGGGTCAACACGATTGATTCCAAACTGCTCACAGCGGAAGACCCGGTGGAATATGACATCGAGGGAATCATGCAGGTCGCCATTAACGAGGCCGTGGGGCTGACGTTCAGCAAAAGCTTGCGCTCATTTCTGCGCCAGGACCCGGACGTNNGACGTGATCATGGTCGGTGAAATGCGCGATTTGGAGACGGCGCAAATTTCCATTCAGGCATCGCTCACGGGCCATCTGGTGTTGAGCACGCTGCACACCAACGACGCGCCGGGCGCCGTAACGCGCATGATCGATATGGGCGTCGAGCCCTTTTTGATTTCCTCCACGCTGATGGCGGTGCTGGGCCAACGCCTGGTGCGCACCATCTGCAAGAATTGCCGCACACCCTTTGAACCAACGGAAACGCAGTTGTCGCTCCTTAATCTTTCGCCGCATGATTTGGGCGACAAGGTTTTTTATTACGGCCGCGGTTGCGCAAATTGTAACGACTCGGGCTACAAAGGTCGCCGCGGTATTTATGAATTGCTGATCATCAACGACGCAATCCGCGCCTTGATCAACGAACGCGCGCCCACCGTGGTGCTCCGGCAAAAAGCGGTGGAACTCGGCATGGTCACCTTGCGCGAAGACGGCTTGCGTGGCATCTTCGAAGGCGATACAACCATTGAAGAAGTCGTGAAATATACCTGAGGGAAGGATCAGCTATGCCAAGATACAATTACGTTGCCATGGACTCGCGTGGCAAGGAAACCAAGGGGACGTTGGAAGTGGCCAATCAAAACGAGGCGATCGCGCGGGTCAAGGAAATGGGTTTCTTTCCCACCAAAATCATTGAAACCGACAAAGCCAAGGAGAAAGGCGATAAGAAAGCAAAGCCCACCGGCAAGGCCGCCGGCAAAAAAGCCGCGCTGAATTTCAACATCAAGATCCCCGGGTTGAGCGGCCGGGTAAAATCAAAAACCCTGACGACGTTCACCCGTCAGTTGGCGACGCTGGTCGATGCCGGATTGCCGTTGTTGCGCGGGTTGCGCGTGTTGCAGAAGCAGGAAAAGAATGCAACCCTCAAGGGAATTATTGGCGAACTGGCGCTGTCGATTGAAGGCGGCAGCACTTTTTCGGAAGGTTTGGCGCAACATCCCAAGGTGTTCAACCGCCTTTACGTGAACATGGTCAAAGCCGGGGAAATGGGCGGCGTGTTGGAAGTCGTTTTAAATCGACTTTCCGAATTCATGGAAAAGGCGCAAAAGATCAAAGGCAAAGTCATTGCGGCAATGTTTTATCCGGTGGCGGTCATGATTGTGGCCGTCGTGATTCTTGGCGTGTTGATGGTGTATGTGGTTCCCAAGTTCCAGGAGGTGTTCGAAGGGCAGCTCGAAGGCAGACCGCTCCCGGCCTTCACCCGGCTGGTGTTGGGGATCAGCACCGCCATTAAAGATCACATTATCATTACGTCGGGCGTTGTGGCTGCTTTTGTCATCGCCTTTTTGATTATCATCCGGACTAAATTCGGAAGACGAATTCTTGACAAGGTAAAAATGAAAATGCCGGTGTTGGGCCCGGTCATCAGTAAAGTGGCGATTTCCCGGTTCACCCGCACCTTGGGTACGCTGGTCAGCAGCGGTGTGCCCATTCTCCAGGCGTTAACGATTGTGAAGGAAACGGCCGGCAACGTGATTGTTGCCGGCGCTGTTTCTGCGGTTCACGAAAGCGTAAAGGAAGGTGAAACCATCACCGCTCCGCTCGAAGCCTCCAACGTCTTTCCCCCCATGGTCATCAGCATGGTGGACGTGGGCGAACAAACCGGCGCGCTACCGGAAATGTTGTTAAAAATCGCCGACAATTACGACGAGGAAGTCGATAACGCCGTGTCGGCCATGACCTCACTCTTGGAACCGATCATGATCGTCTTTTTGGCGGTCATCGTGGGCAGCATCGTCATTGCTATGTTCTTACCCCTGATTGATTTAATGACCCATGTCGGGGACGCCCCCGGTAGTGGAGACAAGGATCAATAGAACGAGGGCATTCAGGTCGGTTCTTTACGGCCACCGGGTCAACTCGGTGGCTGTTTTTTATGAATCTTGAATTTTTGTTGTTGACAACAAACTACGTCATGTGTAAATACAATGTAATTACATTGCATTGGCGTTTATACTGCATCTAGCTCGAATATGGAGTTCGATTGGAATAATCCGCCATTCAATTTGAATAGCTCTTTGACGCCGAAAGACATCGAAGAATCGTTCGAAGATCCTTTTGCGGTGCGGTTATTGCCGGATTCACCCCGGTTTTCGGTCCAGGCGCGGTTTTTTAACCTGGGAATGTCCGCCAATAGCATAGGTATTTTCAGTGTGTTTCGGACGAACGGGAAACAGTTGCGAATAATTGAAGCGCGCCCTTTTGAGCCGGAAGAACGTTTTTTTTACCAGCGCAAAATGGAACAAACCTTGTCACAATCGGGCAGTGGATAGCTGACCAAAACGAGCGGCTGAAAGTTAATTGACCATGAATGCAATCCTCGCATGGGAAGACGTGCCGATCTTCGACAGCGAGAAGGCCGAGGCGGATTACTGGGCGGAGAACCGGCTCGACGTTCGGTTGATGGAATCCGCCGTGGCCAGTGCCAGTGAAGTTTCGGAGTCGGTGACCATTACGTTGCGGATTGATCCGCGGATGCTGGCGCGGATCAAGCGGCTGGCCCGTTCAAGATATTTGAATTATCAAAGCATGATTAAACAATGGTTGAGCGAACGGATGGAGCAGGAATTTCGCGACCACTAAACTTAAATCGTCATGAAGAACAGCCATTCAAGTTTTCGACTTGCGCGCGCGTTCACGCTCATCGAACTGCTAGTCGTCATTGCCATCATCGGGTTGTTGGCCGGCTTGGTTGTCGCGCTGGCGCCATTGGCGGCGGCAAAGCCAAAAATAAAAAAGACCCAGGCTGAACTGGATCAACTCGTCACCGTCATCGAAGCCTACAAAGAAAAAAAGGGCTTTTACCCGCCGGACAATCAGTTTATTCCTAACAATCCGGGAACGAACCAGCTCTATTATGAACTGGTCGGGACGACCAACAACGGAACCCTCTTTGTGACTTTGAGCGGTAAGGACTCAATTTCGTTGCCCGTCCTGCCAACCGGTGCCACGACTTTTAACAACTCCACCAAGGCGGCCAAGGGGAGCGATGACTTTGATGTTCAGAGTTTTCATAAGGCCCTTAAAGACGGGCAAACCAAAGTCATTACGGTGGCAAACCAACCGATTAGAATCCTGGTGGCGCCAGTAGAGGGGCCGAACAAGCAGCAGATCAACCCCTGGCATTACGTCTCCTCCAACCCGACGAATAATCCCAGCTCCTTCGATCTGTGGGCCGACATCGTTGTCGCTGGCAAAACCAATCGTATCTCCAACTGGAGCAAGGACCCCGTCATCATCGGCAACTAACAACAATAACGCAAAGTCGAACCACTCTCATGACGCTGATCGCCAAATCTCCTGAACCTGTCCGCCGGTTGAGTGTGGACTGGTCGGAACGCGCTTGGACGCCGCGGGTCATTGTCCGGCCGTCGGCCTGGGTGGCTGGCGGATGGGCGGAGCATCCTCGCAATCATTCTCCTCGCGTTCAACTCCTGCAGTCACGTACCCATCGTTTGCAACCCATCAAAATCAAATTTATGAAAAACTCTTCACGACGTTCCTGTTCGACTCCACCCGGCTTCACACTGATCGAACTTTTGGTCGTCATCAGCATTATCGGAATTCTGGCCGGCCTGTTGCTGCCGGTCCTGGCCGCCGCGAAGAAAAAGGCTCAGATTGCGCAGGCCAGGCAAGAAATGGCCGGCATCGTGGCTGCCATCAACCAGTATGAAGCTGCTTACAGCCGATTCCCCGCCTCCACCGAAGCCGCGGCTTCGGTGGATCCCAACACCTCGCCGACGTGTCCTGATTTTACCTTCGGCACGGTACGGGTGAACACCAGCGTGTTGACTGACAAAAAAAACGCTCCTCTTTTTCCAATTAAAAACTCGGGCAACAACGGCTATCAGAATTGCAATGCCGAATTGATGGGCATTTTGCTCGATTTGACCAACTATGGCGATGGCACTCCCACCGTCAATACGAACCACGTCAAGAATCCGCAAAAGACCGTTTTCCTGAACGTAAAGACGGTGGGCGACTCGAAATCTCCGGGCATCGGACAGGATGGTGTTTATCGCGATCCCTGGGGCAATCCCTACATCATCACCCTTGACTTGAACTACGACAACAAATGTCGGGATGCCCTTTATCGCAACCTCAAGGTCTCGCAGCAAAGCGGGAACACGGGCTTCAATGGACTCTACCGAACCGCTGGTCCAAACACTTTTGAGGTGAATCTTCCGGTCGTCGTTTGGTCCTTCGGACCGGATGGACTGGCAAGTGACTTGGTGAAAGCCAACGCCAGCGTGAACAAAGACAACGTTTTGAGCTGGAAATAAAGTCACCATGAGCGGACACCCAAACAGGCGGCCGACAAAAGAGCCGGTGAGCACGCAACGACGTGCCCTTTCCGCTGCGCCGGTTTTATTTTCGCCGGCCGGGAGTGGTCGCCGCGGCATCTCCATCGGATCGGCCTTCACATTGATCGAGCTGCTGGTGGTTGTCTCCATCATCGGGATACTGGCGGCGATCGGTTTGCCGGCCATGAGAGGTTTTGGAAAGTCCAATGCGCTCACGTCGGCCACCGGCCAGTTGCAGGACGACGTCACGCTGGCCCGGCAACGCGCCATTAGCGGGCACACGGATGTCTATATGGTTTTCATCCCCCCCGGCATCGCGAATTACAATTACGCTTCGCTTGGTGACAAAGACAAAAGATTTTTCACCAACCTGGCCAGCGGCCAGTTCACCACTTACGCGCTGTTCTCCTTTCGCAGCGTGGGCGAACAACCGGGACGCTCCAACCCGCGTTATTTGACGCCATGGAAAACGCTGCCGGAAGGAATGTTCATCGCCACGGCTAAATTCAGCCCGGCGTATTTGCCGACCATGCCGGATTACAGCCGCCCTTTTCAATACCTGAACATTCCATTTCCCACCGCCACCAATGCCGGTTTTCTCCTGCCCGCCATCGGCTTTGATTATCAGGGCCGGCTGCGCGCTGGACGTGACGAAATCATTCCCCTGGCGCGCGGCAGTATTTTTTATGGCCGGGACGCGAATGGCAATCTGGTGATCGGGCCGGCGGATGTGAAGGAAACTCCGCCCGGCAATTCCATCACCAGTTCCAACCTGATCCACATCGAATGGCTGACCGGACGCGCCCGCGTCGAAAGCCAGCAAATTCAATGAAGCCGGCTCAACATTTCTACTGTGCCCCTGGGGTGAGGGCGGGTGTAAGTCCAAACTTTTTTAAGGAGCGGCGCGCCGTAAATCCCCTCCGCCGCAGCCACGCAGACGAGCGAGGCAGGCGACCCTCCCCCGGCTCCGCTTTCACCATGATCGAAATTGCCCTCTGCCTGGCGATCATCGGTTTTGCGCTGGTGGCGATCATCGGAGTCTTGCCGACGGGAATGCAGGTGCAAAAAGACAACCGCGAAGAAACCATCATCAATCAGGACGCGACCTATTTGGTCGAAGCGATACGGGGCGGTGCGCGTGGCTTGGACGATCTTACCAACTACGTGAGCGCGATCACGAACCGGGTCACCTTGTACAACGCCGCCGGCACGGTGCAATCAACGGCCATCAACGGTTACACCCGGAACACGCCGTTCCCCCTCCTCAGCGGCGAACGGATCATCGGCCTGTTGAGCACACCCAAGTATCAGTATTTTAACAATGGTTTTGTTAGTAGTAATTATGTCACCGCATACCTGCGGGCCATCAGCGGTTCAGCGGTGGAAAAGGCGACAAACGCAGACGCCCGCGCGTTTGCGTTCGGTTATCGCGTAACGCCGGAAATCATCCCCTACACGTTCTATGACCGGAGTGCGACCAATTACACCGATAAAACACTCAAACCACCCGACGTTGTGGCGCGCTCAAACTTTTGGCAGTACGCCAAAAACCAGCAGACCAACCTGTTTGAGTTACGGTTCTTGTTCCGCTGGCCGTTACAGCCCAACGGCAATGTTGGCAATGGCCGCCAGGTATTCCGCACCACGGTCAGCAGCCAGATTACGCCGACGAGCACTGGAGCGCCACCCACCACACTTTTTTTCTTTCAACCCCGGTCCTACGTCCGTGTGCCATGACGATGAGAACCTTCAGCCAGAGCAATTTATTGAGCGCTGAACGCCGGTCACGGATGGCGAATGCCGGCCACGCCGGCCACGCCTTTTCGCTCATCGAGATCATGGTGGTGGTTTCCCTGATGACGGTCATCATCCTCGGTTTGGTGGCGATGTTCGGCCAGACGCAAAAGGCATTTCGCGGGAGCATGACCCAGGTGGATGTGCTGGCTTCCGGGCGGGCGACGATGGATTTGCTCACACGCGAGCTGGAACAAATCAAACCGTGCTGCCTTTTCAACGTGATCAATTTTTACGTGACACGCGCCAACGTCGTTCCCCTCATTCAACCTCTGCCCGGCACCACGGAGTCACGCACGAATGTGCTGGAGGAATTTTACTTCATGACGCAGGAAAACCAGCAGTGGTCGGGCATCGGTTATCGGGTCAGCACGCCGGACGCCGGTGTGGGGACATTGTATCGCTTCTACACCAACGCTCCGGCGACGGGAATCACCAACTGGATCGCCAATTTTCAGAATGCTGCGTTGACCAATATGAATCGCATCGCGGAGGGGGTCGTTCACTTGCGCGTGCGGGCGTATGACACCAACGGCTATTTGATTGTCCGCAGCCTGAATGTGAACATCACAGCGACGAACGTTTTTCCGGGAGAAATTAATTCCTTCTTCCGCAGCAACGCGCTGCCCGCCTGCCTGGAGTTGGAGCTGGGCATTTTGGAGCAACGCACTTTGGAGCGGGTCCGTTCCATCCCCAATGCGGCCGCCCAGCGCACTTTTCTGCAAAATCACGCGGGTCAGGTCCACCTGTTCCGGCAACGCATTCCCGTGCGCAATGTTGATCCCACCGCTTACCAATGAAACGCAACTCTCAACAAGGCGTCGCCCTGGTCATCACCTTGATCCTGCTCTCGGTGATCACCTTCATGGCCGTCACGTTTCTTGCCGTGAGCCGGCGCGAGCGCACGGCGGTGACCATTCAATCCAGCCAGACCGATGCCAGGTTGGCGGCGGACACCGCGCGGGAACGGGCGACCGCGGCCATGATTGTGCCGATCATGGCTTTCTCCAATGCCCAGGCATTTCAACTGCGCGTCTCCACCAATTTCATCAACCCGCTGGGTTTCCAGGGCGTTCTGCCTTCCAACGGCAATCGTTATACCAACGTCAATTACGACGGCGCGGAGGTGGGCAAAAAGAACCTCAGGCCGCTCACCACGGTTCAGATGGTGCAAAACATCGCCAATCTGCTCTACGATCCACGCCCGCCGGTTTTCATCCGCACCAACGGCGCGAAGCCCGGCGTCACGGAATTTCGTTACTACCTCGATTTGAATCGCAACGGGCGCTTTGATCCCAGCGGCGTTTTGCCCGTCACGAATAATCTCGGGCAACAGGTTCTCGATTCCAAAGGCAATCCCATCACCAATTTTTTCATCGGCGACCCGGAATGGGTCGGCGTTTTGGAGCGGCCCGAATTTCCGCACTCGGCCACCAACAAGTTCGTGGCGCGTTGGGCCTACATCGTTTTGCCCGCGGGCGCGGCGCTCGATCTGAACTACATCCACAATCAGACGCTTGCGCTCGCCAAAAGTAAACCGCCGGTCGCCGACGGTTTTCAACGCGACCAGGGTTTTGGTTCCTGGGAAATCAATCTCGCCGCGTTTCTGGCCGACTTGAACACCAACCAATGGAATCAAGCCGCCGCGCCATACAAGTATCTGCGGCCCGCCGGGTTCGCCAACAGTGGAACGGCCTTCGAAGATGCGCAGTCCCTGTTGTTCTACCGTTACGCGGGCGGCGTTAACACCTTGAAAAGCGTGTTCAACCTATTCGGCGCGGTCGGACAAAACGCATTTAAGACCGACTATATCGACGGCTATGCGGACGACCGGCCGCCCATGAACAATGTGTTCGCGCCCAGGTTCGATAATGATAATCCTGCCCGGCCCTGGCCTGGGGCCGACAGCACCAACCATTTTTTCAGCTCGCAGGATCTTTTTGACCCGAACAAAGGCTCGCCCAACTTCGTCACCCGTCTGAATAACGCCGGCCAGGGCAGGAGTTCCTACGACCAGTACACCTTTTACCGGTTGCTTTCGCAACTGACGACTGACTCCGCGCCCGAGCCGGCCGGCAAAATGAGCCTGAACTACGACAACCTGGTTCAGCGCAATCCGGTTTCGGGCGTGATCAGCGCCACAAATTTTATTCCCTGGCGGCCGATCGATTTCTTCACCAATGCCGCGAATCGGATGTTGCAGTCGGCCGCCAACCTGGGGATCAGCAACCTGACGGTCACGAACATCTCGATTTTTCCAACCAACTATTATACGCCGGGGGTTCATCGCCTCTTGCAACTGGCCGCAAACATGTACGACGCCACGACCAACCGCACGTTCGCGGGCGCGACAACCTACCCGTATCTACCCAGTGTGTTTCGTCCGCGGTTTGGCGTCAACGGCACGAACATTTTCATTTCCAGCTATGTGGAGGAAACCCGACCGGCGGCGGCCATTTTGAACACGCCCGTCCGCAACCTGAACAATCCCGCCGACCGCGGCGCGTTGGCCTCGCGACCGGATGATTTTGTGCATGGCGTTCCGCTGGTCATCGGCGCGAGAAAAGGTTTCCCCAATTTCAACGAGTTTGCCATGCAAAGCGTGGCGCAAGTCACACGCAAGCTGGAGTTGCGACGGCCCAGCAGCGCCTCCCGGCCGAATGAAACGAATCAGATGTACCTGGTCGCCGTCTCCAATGTCTTCGCGGTCGAGGCTTGGAATTCCTACACCAATCCGTTTCCGCGCGCCCTGGACTTGTACGTGACCAACGAACTTTCCATTGTCATGACTAATGAGTATCCGACTGGTCCGCCGCTCCGCTTCACCAACATGACGATGGGGCAAATCATCCCGATTGTGATACCGGCCAACACCTGGCAAGGCCTGGTCAACCCGCAGAAGGCGCAGCAATCCTTCCGCATTCCGCTGTTGACGAACGTGGTCTTTTTGACGAACTCGGCTTATCGACAGGGTCCGCCCAGCGGTTTTTTACCTCTGNNGGCTGCTTTTGAGCGCCACGTTGGTTTCCCGGTGCCGCAATGGGGATTGAGTGTGAGCAATCGTCTGCGGTACATCCTCGTGGATCACGCCACCCAGCGCATGGTGGACTATGTCAATTTGAACGGCTTGGACGACCACATCGATATTACCCGCGAACTCATGGGCAACCTGAATGTTCAGAACGAAACCAGCGTCATGGGGGGCCAGTGGAACACCAATCGCCCGGGCAACGTGACCAGTATTTTCGTTCCGACCATCGGCATCATCAACCAACTTGAAGTTTCGAAGGGAAATCAGCAGGTAAATTTGAGCGACTGGCAGAGTTACAGCCTTCAGACCATCAACGGTCAGGATAAAGATAAAGCCATCGATGCTTTCCTAGTATTCATGGGAGTATCACAAATTTACGCCGCGGAGTTGGGCATAGTCTCCAACACGAACCTCATTCAACAGGCGCCGTTCACTCCTTCCCGCAAGTTTTACCATTACACTTCCCGACAGGCCAACGACCCGTTGGTGCATTACACGCTGAGTGATTTGGCCGGCACTAACGACAACAACTTTATCACCCCGCCCAGTCAAGGAGTGCCGACATTAAGTGACCGCAACATTTCAAAGATCAATGACCGCTATCAGCCGTGGGGCGGCAACCCCATTCGGAGTCTTTCCACGACTGGGACCGACACGAACGCGTTTAATCTGGCGATCAAGGACCCGCTCATCAGCAAGTCGGATGATTGGGAGTTTCCCACGAATAAATTACCCAACCTCGGCTGGCTCGGCCGCGTCCATCGCGGCACGCCGTGGCAAACGGTTTATTTGAAGTCGGCTCTCGTGGATATCCCAAACTGGCAGAAGTGGAGCGGCAATGCGCTTGATCCGTTACGGATGGTGCCGGCACAGGACTGGAACCTGCTGGACTTGTTCACCGTGGCGCCGAACGACAACGCCAGTCGCGGCCAGATGTCCATCAACCAGACCGACATCGCCGGCTGGTCGGCCATCCTCAGCGGCGTAAATGTGCTGACCAACAGTTCGACCTCGGGCGATTTAAACCAGGTTCAACCCATCTTGAAATTTGATCCGCTGAACATCGAACCCGCCGGGGTGAACGGCACCAATTCGCCGCTCGGCCGCATCGTGGCAGCGATAAATCGAGATCGGGCCAACGTCACCAATCACCCCGACCAGACGTTTCATCGGGTGGGCGATATTCTGGCCACGCCCGAGTTGACCGTCGCCTCGCCTTTCTTGAACCTGACCAACAGTACGCAGTTGCAGAGGGGGTTGAGCGACCCCGTCTATGAACGCATCCCGCAGCAGGTTCTTTCTTTACTCAAAGTAGGTGAGCCGCGGTTTGTGATCTATTCGTACGGTCAATCCTTGAAACCCGCGGATCGCTCCATCGTTCAAAGAGGCCCGTTCAGTGGTATGTGCACCAATTACCAGATCACCGGCGAAACCGCCACGCGGACGGTGATTCGCATCGGAGGCGCGCCGAACAATCCCAGCGCCGTCATAGAAAGTTTCAATGTGTTGCCACCGAATTGATTTTGTGTGACCATTTAACTGTTAAATAACTGAAAAACTTTGTGACTAAGAAACGCCTTCACTCCTGCCCGCCAAATCGAGACTACCTGAAGCGGATGAAGTCAAAGGGTACGTTCGCCCTCACCCCGGCCCTCTCCCCCGGGAGAGGGAGTTACTATTTGGCCGCGCCTGACCGGTGCGGAGCAGCGAACGCACAAGGCTGTCAGGATGTGCAGATGACAAACGGAACTTCACCCTCTCCTGGGGGAGAGGGCCGGGGTAAGGGCGAGCGTTCATCACCAACTCAATGGCTGTGGCGCTGCGGTGAGGGCGGGCGTTTGTCACTGGATTCTGCCTTTGTGCATAGCGTTGTTTAATTTATGCGTCTGCGACCGATAACCTGGTTTTTGTTGAGCCTGATGCTTTTTGTGGCGGCGGCGGTGGTGTGGCAGTTGAGCGACGAATGGCAGGCGAAGCAGAACCGCAGCACTTCGCCCAATCAAAACGAACGTTCCGCTCAACCAATGAAGGGCGTCGCGCCCAACACCACGAACTCCGCACAAACGTCTCACCGGGGTTTGCTAAGCAACCCGTTGGCTTCCACAACCACGACCGTTTCCGCGGCCAAGGCGCGTTTTCCCTACCGTCTGAGCAATACTGCCAAAGACATCGACCAACTGTCGCGCGGCGGAAAATCCGTCTTGCTGAGAAATGCGCTGATCGACACGGAAACCTCGACGGCGCTGGCGATCCCCGCGCAACTCCGGTCGCAAGGCGATCCGGGCAGTTATGTGGTGCAGTCTCGCGGACCCTTGGATGACGCCTACCGCGCGCTGTTGCGCGACGCCGGCGCGGAAATTATTTCATACATTCCCAATGATGCGTACCTCGTACGGCTCGCCGCATCTGGCGCCCGGCTGTTGGAAAACAATCCGCAAACTCAAACCGTGCTGCCCTTCGAGCCTTATTACAAGCTGGACGAAACGTTGTTGAAACTGGCCGTGGAGCAAAAAGCATTGCCACCGGAAAGCCGTTTGAACCTGCTGCTGTTCCCCGGCGAACGCGCGAATGCCGGCAATGAACTGGCGCGATTGGGAGCGGAGATAATTTCTGAAGACCGTTCGCCCTTTGGCCCCGTTTTGACTGTCCTCGCGCCGGTGGATTCGCTGGCGGCGCTGGCCAATCTGCCCGCAGTACAGGGCATTGAACTGCATCATGACCGCAAACTGGCCAATGACCTGAGTCGCGTGCGCGTCGGCGTGTCGCCCGATACAACGTCGGCCACCAATAATTACCTCGGTTTGACCGGCAGCGGCATCACCGTGAACGTCAACGATTCCGGAGTCGATGCCACGCACCCGGATTTGTCTCCACGGGTTACCGGCGACGTGCCCTCGACGTTGGTCGATCCCGCCGGGCACGGAACTCATGTCGCCGGCACCATCATCAGCAGCGGGGCACATTCTCCACCCGGCACGAATGCCAGTGGTTCGGACGCCAATGCGAATTTTCACGGCATGGCGCCGCTCGCAAGCGTTTTTGCGCTGCCCACCGACAGTACTTTCGGCCCGGCAAGCGACACGTATTTGCAGGAAAAAGCCGCGTCGAATAACGTCTTCATCTCGAACAACAGTTGGAATTACACTGGTGCCAATGCGTATAACATCGCGGCCTCCAGTTACGACGCGGCAGTGCGCGACGCGTTGCCCGGCGTGACGGGATCGCAACCGCTGTTGTTCGTCTTTTCCGCCGGGGAGGCCGGCATCGGCAATGACAGCGGATCGAGCGGCGAACCGGACAGCATTGAGTCGCCCGCCACGGCCAAAAATGTCATCACGGTGGGCGCCATCGAACAACTGCGCAATATCACCAACGACGTGGTCAGCACCAATTACAGCGCCAGCGGCAACACGGTGGAGACGAACCAGGCGTTTTTTGGCGATTCCGACTCGGATAGCGAGGTCGCCCGTTTTTCGAGTCGTGGCAACGTGGGCATTGGTCTGGAGGGCTCCGTCGGCCGGTTCAAACCGGACGTGGTGGCGCCGGGCACGTTCGTGGTTTCCACCCGGTCCGGACAGTGGGACACCGCCGCCTACTACGATCCGACCAACAATACCGTCAACACCTTCTTCAATCTAGTGGTGCAGCCCGGTGAGTTTTTCATCAACACCATTTTCGTGCCGGACAATGCCGTCCAGTTGCGCATTTCCATTTTTCCGAATGTCGATTCGCCGGTTCCATTTCCGGACCTGCCCATTTACGTGAAACAATCGGATTTCCCTAACACCAGTGTCTATGATTTGTTGGGAACCAACGCGGTTTCGCTGCCGCCCGATCTGCCGTTGACTCCCAAAGGAACCTGGAATTACATCGTGGGCAACCCGACCACCAAACCGGTCAGTTTCAATTTGAGCACCGTCCTGGTGACGACGTTTGACAACGGCGATTATTTTCAAGTCCTCAGCAACCTGAATGAAGCGCTGGGGCCGTATTATCGTTACGAATCCGGCACGAGTATGTCCGCGCCGGCGGTTTCCGGGACGCTGGCCTTGATGCAGGATTTCTTTGAACATCGACTCGGGCTCACCAACAGTCCCGCGCTGATGAAGGCCTTGCTCATCAACGGCGCGCGCTCGGTCGGCACGCCCAATACCCCCGACATCAACTATCAGGGCTGGGGTTTGATCAATTTGCCAACGAGTCTGCCGGGAGCGCTCACGAATTATCCGGCGCCATCCAGTTCGCTTCAGTTCTTTGAACAAAGTCCCGCCGAGGCGCTGGCCACCGGTCAAAGCAAAACGCGCAATTTGACTCTCACACCGGCGGCCCAAATCGAGCCGCTGCGCGTGACGCTGGTGTGGACGGACCCGCCCGGCAACCCCGCCGCCAGCATCAAGCTGGTCAACGATCTCGATCTCATCGTCACCAACCTCGATACCGGCGAAGTTTTTTTTGGCAATGACATTCCGGCGGGCAGTGATTTTACGCAGCCGACCGACACGAACGCGCCGCCTAATCGTGACGTGGTCAACAATGTGGAGAATGTTTACCTCCCGCCGCCACTCGGGTCGAACTATACGATCACTGTCGTGGGCCACCGCGTGAACGTCAACGCCGTGACCGCCCAGACCAACAACGTCGAGCAGGACTATGCGCTGGTCATCTCCAGCGGCGACGGCGAGGTTGCCGACGCCATTACAATGCAGGGTGCATCGGCCAGCGGCTTCGACACCATCGTTTCCGTGACGACGGTAACCAACAACGGAGTGCCGTTGTTGAACCAGCGCGTCGGTGCCAACTCGGCGTTGGTGGGCACCACCAACGGCGTCGCCAACCAATGGAATTTTTACGTGTTCACCAACAACACCTTCACCAACGTGGCCTTTATCACTTTTCTGCCGCCGGACCTTTCCATTCCGCGCATCGGGACGCGCGAAAGCGATCCCGGCAACGCCACCCGCGTCGAAGCCGACATCGATCTGTATGTTTCAACGGATTCCTCGCTGACCAATCTGAACCCGGCGGCCATTGCGGGCGCAGTGACATCCCGCAGTCGCGGCGGGACGGAAACGGTGGTCTTTACCAACGCAGCGCCGAACCAGATTTATTACGTGGGCGTTAAATCCGAAGACCAGATGGGTGCCGAGTATGGCTTTTTGGGCGTTTCCAGCGAGTTGCCATTCAGTACCCGCGACAAGGATGGCAACCTGATCGTGCGCGGGTTTCCCGTTCCGGCCATCATCCCCGACGGCACGTCCGCCAAGCCGGGGGCCGCGTTGGTTTTCGGCATTGCGGCCGAATCGATCAAAATCCGCCGCGTGGTGGTGACGAACACCGTCACCCATGAAAAGTTCGGCGATTTGCTCGGCAACCTGAGTCATGGAAACAATTTTGCCGTGCTCAACAACCATCGCGGCGCGCCTCCTTCGCCTCCTTTTCTTCCGTCTCCAGGACCTTATACCTTCATTTATGACGACAGCCACGAAGGCAACATCCTCGGCGCCACTACGTCCGATGGGCCGGGCAGCTTGCAAAAGTTTGTGGGCGAGGAGGGTCTCGGCCAATGGCTGCTCACGATGGTGGACAATTCGCAGGGTTCCACCGGGCAGGTGGACAGCCTGACCATCCGGCTCGAACCGCATAAAGACACCAACAGCATCATCGCGGTCATTCAGGGACAAAGTTTCTTTTACGACTTCATCGACGTTCCGCCGGAAGCCACCAACCTGACCGTGAGCGTTGGGATCGTTGCGGGCAACCCGCCGGTGGAACTTTATCTACGGCGTGGCGATTTTCCGACGCGCACCGTGTTTGACAAATCTGCTGTGTTCAACAACGTGCTCGGCGGATCGTTATCCATCGGCCTTTCGGACAGCCCGCCGTTGAATGCCGGGCGGTATTACATCGGCGTGTTCAATCCGGGTTTCGCACCGTTAACCGTCCGAATTGTCACGACGCTGGGTCTGGCCCTCGCGCCGGCCAACGAACAGATATTTACCTTCACGGGAGCGCAGCCCATCCTGGATGACGCCGTCACAGTCGCGACCAGAACCGTGACAAATGACTCCCATATTGTCTCCGCGCAAGTTAACCTCAGCATTGATCACCCGCGCGTCTCGGACCTGGTGTTGACACTCATAAGTCCGCGGGGGACGCGGGTGTTGTTGGCGGAGAATCGCGGCGGCGCGAGCACCGAGGGTTACGGCGGGGTTTCGTACGTTACGAACTTTTTCCCACAAGTCGTATTCGGAGGTGGTCCCGAAGCGGTGTCGAATACTTTCGGCCCCATCCCGACCTCGGGGACACTGTCGGTTGACTACCAATTCTTCGTATTGCCCGATACCCTGCACGTTTACTACGATGGCATGTTGATTTACGACACCGGTTTGGTTTCCAGCAACGGACAGTTCTCGGTGAACTATGGCCCGGGCGTCTCCACCACTTTCACGATCATCATGAACGAAGGTGGCAACACCAATCCTATAACTCAGTGGCAGTACACCGCTTCGGTGGTCACTGCAACGACGAACTTTGTCACCTTCACGGAGAACACCGAGCTGACGACGACGCCGATCAAGTTTGCGCCGCCGCCGTTTTCGATTCCTAATTACACCGGCACCAACGCTGCATTTTCCAACGGCATTTACTTCCTGCCGGAGGAATCATTGGAGGTCTTGAAGGGCGAATCCGCGCCCGGCGATTGGAAATTGGAAATCCTGGACAATCGCGCCGGCGCGATCGGCCGACTTTTGAATTGGGGTTTGGACCTGGTATTCGAGAATGTCACTCCGGTCGCCATTCCTTTGTTCGACGCCATTCCGGTGACCAATACCGTTGTCGCCAATTCCACCAACTATTTCTTCGTGGACGTGCCGATCTGGGCGATGTTCGCCACCAACACTCTTTTCGATACCACCGGACCACTCAACCTGATCTTCAATCAGAATGGATTGCCCGGCACTGGCCTTCCCGGAGATATTACTTTGCTTGCGGGTGTGATGCCTTCCAACAGTGTCACGCTGGCAACCAATAGCGCACCGCCACTGATTCCCGGCCAGCGTTATTTCCTCTGCGTTCAGAATACGACTCCGACTCCGGTTGACTTTGCCATCGAAGTCGATTTCGACATCACCACGCTGACGAACGCCGTTCCGCTCACGAGCGACATTGATGCCACGCTCATTCCGCGTTACTTCCAATTCGATGTTTCCACCAACGCGGCAGCGGTGGCGTTTGAGATTCTCAATCCGAGCGGCAATGTGGACTTGGTTGTCCGTCGCGGGCCGCCGCTGCCGGATTTGAACAGCTTCGACTACGGCAGCTTCAATCCGGGCACAAACAACGAGGCGATTGTCGTCTTCAGTAATTCCTTCCCCGTCGCGCTAGCGCCGGGCCGCTGGTATCTGGGTGTGTTCAATGTGGATGCCGTCCCCGTGAACTACACCATCCGGGCCACGGAATTCACCAATGCCGAACCCGTCATCATTGGATACCAGGTGGTCAGCAACTCCCTTTGCCTCACGTGGTCATCGATACCGAGCGTCAGCTATTATGTTCAGGGCAAAATTAATCTTAACGATCCGGTCTGGATTCCGGTTTCGCCCACCATCGTTGCGACCGGCACGGAAACGACTTATTGCATCCCGTTCCCAACGCCGTATCGCTACTTCCAGGTTGTGCGAGGCGAGGCGCCGGTCATTCCCGATCCCAACGTGCCTTACCTTGTCGGTGGCAACAGCATCCGCTACTTCTATGTCGATGTGCCAACGTGGGCGAACTTTGCCACGAACAGTCTCTTGACGGCCACGGGTCCATTGAACATGTTCTTCAATACAAATGGGTTGCCCACGGGCACCAGCCCCGGCGATTTCACCCTGCTGACGAATGTTACGAGCGGTGTTGCCACGCTGGCAACGAATGGCACGCCACCGCTCGTTCCCGGCCAACGCTACTTCCTCGGTGTGCAAAACACGAACACCGTGCCGGTCATATTCCACCTTCAGGTCGAGTTCGATATCACCACGTTGTTGGATGGCGTCCCCATCACGAGCGACCTTCCCTTCGGACCGATCCCGCGCTATTTCCAATTCGAGGTTTCCACCAACGCTGCTGCAGTGGCCTTCCAGATCTTGAACTCCAGCGGCAATGTAGATTTGGTTGTCCGTCAAAGCCCGCCCTTGCCGAATCTGACCTTCTTTGATTACGGCAGCTTCAACCCCGGCACCAACAACGAAGCGATCGGTATCACTACTGTTTCCGCGCCGGCGCCTTTGACGCCCGGGCCGTGGTATTTGAGCGTGTTCAACGTGGATAACACCAACGTCACCTACACCATCCGGGCCACAGAAATCACCAACACCGAACCGGTCATCGTAAACTATAGCGTGACCAGCAACAGCTTTTGCATCACCTGGAGTTCGGTGCCGGGCGTGAGTTATCTGGTGCAAGGCCAAACCAGTCTGGCCGACCCAACCTGGACGACTGTCTCGCCCACGATTACCGCGGTTGATCTCGAGACTACTTATTGTCTGCCCTTGCCCTCGCGCTTTCAATTCTTCCGCGTCGTGGAGGGCAGTCTGCCGGCCAACCTTGAGTTTCTTATCTTGAGTTCCAGCGTGACGAGCAATGCCTTTTGCCTCACCTGGCAATCCATACCGACGTTAAATTACCTGGTCCAGGGAAAAGCCAATTTGAACGATCCGGGTTGGACGACCGTTTCGCCTACGATCACCGCCGTCGATGTTGAAACCACCTATTGCATCCCCTTGCCTTCGCCGTATCAATTCTTCCGCGTCGTGGAGGGCAGTCTGCCGCCCGCGGTAAGCTTCAGCAGCATCACGGTGGACACAAACGGTTCCGTCCTGCAATGGACGGCAGCGACCAGCCAGCAGTTCCAGGTGCAATGGACGCCGGTGCTTGTCCCGCCGACTTGGAATACCTTTACCAACATCGTCACCTCCGCCACGGGGAATTTCAGCTTCGTTGATGACGGTTCGCAAACCGGCTGGCTGGGCGCGACCCGGTTCTATCGTCTGCTGCTGTACCCTTAAATGCATTCGTTGGTGCTCGCGCTGAATCCGTCGATCGATGCCGAATGGCGGCTCGAAAGGGTCCGATGGGAGGAAAAAAACGAAGTGCAATCCCAACGCCGCTGGGCGGGCGGCAAAGGCGTCAACGTGGCGCGTTGGCTGCAACACCTCGGCGGCAAACCAGAACTGCTCCTGCCACTCGGCGGCCAGACCGGTGCCGAACTCGCCGGCTACCTGCACGGTGAAAAAATCCCTGCGCACATCATCCGCCTGTGCGAACCAACCCGCGTCAACGTCATCGTCACCACCGACGCCGGACGGCAAATGCGTTTCAATCCCTTCGGCCCGAAACTTTCGCGTCGCGAATGGGGCGAGGTTTTAAAAAGTGTGGAGAGAATACTGAAGCGGATGTGTGCGGAACAGGGTAGGACGCGCCACTCCGCGCGCGCCGCTATTTCGATATCGTGGGACGGCGCGTACGGAGTGACGCGCCCTGCCGGTCTGTTGATCCTCTCCGGCAGCCTGCCGCGCGGCGTGCCGGTAACGGCTTACGCCCAACTCATCCGTCGCGCGCACCGTTTCGGCGTGAAGACCCTGCTCGATTGCGACGGGCCGGCGTTTGCGGCGGCGATCAAAGCGCGTCCGTTTCTGGTGAAGCCGAATGAACACGAACTGGCCCAATGGTGGCGCAAGCCGCTGCGCTCGGAAGCGGAACTGGTCCGGGCCGCCCGCGCGTTGTCGGAGCAAACGCGCGGCTGGGTTTTGGTTTCACGCGGCCCGAGGCGCAGCCTGCTCGTCAATCGAACGGAAGGGGTTCAGTGTTTCGCCACGCCGCCCCGGGTGAAACCGCGCAACACCGTCGGGGCCGGCGATGCATTGTTGGCGGCGGTCGCCTCGCAAGTTCAACTCGGCGCGTCACCGCGGGACTGGCTGACATTCGGAACTTCCGTGGGGAGTTCTGCC
Source organism: Limisphaerales bacterium (assembly GCA_003140275.1). GTDB lineage: Bacteria > Verrucomicrobiota > Verrucomicrobiia > Limisphaerales > PALSA-1396 > PALSA-1396. Next base: position 8,522 of record PLJQ01000349.1, on the reverse strand, counting down.
ACGCGATGTTTGGCGGGAGGATTACCTCGCTGACATTTTTCGACGCCTTGACGACATCTTTCTTTGCTTCGCGCCTCGCGTTCAGTATTTTTACCGGTTGACTTGAATGAAGAATTCGCAGCCATGAGCAAAGAATTCATCCGGATCGGCGGCGCGCGTGAGCACAATCTCAAAAATCTCACGCTCGAAATCCCGCGCGACAAGCTGGTGGTCATCACCGGCTTGAGCGGCAGCGGCAAGTCGTCGCTCGCGTTCGACACCATTTACGCCGAGGGCCAGCGCAAATACGTCGAGTCGCTCTCCGCCTACGCGCGCCAGTTCCTCGACCAGATGCAGAAACCGGACGTGGATTACATCGAGGGCCTGTCGCCCGCCATTGCCATCGAACAGCGTAGTTCCGGCACCAGCCCGCGTTCCATCATCGCCACGACCACGGAGATTTACGATTACCTGCGCCTGCTCTTTGCGCACGCGGGCCAGGCGCATTGCCCGGAGACCGGCGTCCCGATTGTCACGCAAACCACCAGCGACATCGTGGATAAAATTCTCGCCTTGCCGCCCCAAACCCGCGTCATGCTGCTTGCCCCGGTGGTGCGCGATCAGAAGGGCGAATTTCGCGACGTGGTGGAACGGTTGGCGCACGATGGTTTTGTCCGCGCGCGGGTTGACGGGCAACTGATGGAACTCGCCGCCAACGTGCGGATCAAACTCGAACCCAAACAAAAACACACCATCGAGGCGGTGGTGGACCGTCTGGTCATCGACGAAAAGATTCGCGTACGATTGGGCGATTCCGCCGAGACTGCGTTGAAGTGGGGTGCCGGCGTGATGATGGTGTTGCATCAGTCGCCCGCCGCTCGTCCGCACACCAACGACGGCGCGCGCGGAGCGACGCGCCCTACCGACGCGGACTGGATCGAAACTCTCCACTCCAATCGCAATTACAGTCCGGCCACGGGAAAAAGCTATGAGCCATTCACGCCCAAGCATTTTTCGTTTAACGCGCCGCTGGGCGCCTGTCCGGTTTGCCACGGTCTTGGCCAGAAACTGGTTTTTGACGAAAGCCTGGTCGTGCCCGATCCCGAAAAATCGCTTGAGCAGGGAGCGATCCTGCCGTGGCGGCGCGGCGGCAAACGGATGATCGTCTATTACAAATCGCTGTTGCGTGCGGTGGCACAGCATTTTCAGCAAAGTCTGGAAACGCCCTATAAATCGTTGCCGGAGGAATTCCAGCGGGTGCTGATGCGGGGCTCGGGCGAAACGGAGATTGATTTCAATTTCTGGCGTGCCGGCAAGGTGAGCAAAATCACCCGTCCGTTTGAAGGGGTGATTCCCAACCTCGAACGGCTTTACCAGGAGAGCGAAAGCGAGTTCACCAAAAACCGTCTGAAGGCTTTTATGAATCCGCAGTTCTGCGACGCCTGCGGAGGGAAGCGGCTCAAGCCGGAGATTTTGGCCGTGACTTTGGGCAACGCAAACAGCCCCCTCGCCCCGGCCCTCTGCCCGTTCGAAGGGGAGAGGGAGAATCGTCCCCAGCGTGTCGGCGAATCGGGCGTGTCTCGAAATGCTGAGAGTTTGAGCGCGATTCCCCCTCCCGGAGGAGAGGGCCAGGGCGGGGGGGAGCGTGAGGCACAACGCTCGAAAGAATCCTGCACACCGGGCTTGTCCATCATGGCCGTTTGCGCGTTGTCAGTGGAGGCGGCGGACGAGTTCTTCGCCAGACTCAAGCTCTCTGAGTTTCAACAAAAGGTGGCGGGCGATATTATCAAAGAAATCCGCGCGCGACTTGGTTTCCTGAAAAACGTCGGCCTCGGTTATCTGACGCTTAATCGCGAGAGCGGCACGTTGAGCGGCGGCGAGGCGCAGCGGATTCGCCTCGCCACCCAGATTGGCGCCGGCTTGGTCGGCGTGCTCTACATTCTCGACGAGCCGAGCATCGGCTTGCACCAGCGCGACAATGAACGCCTGCTCATAACGCTGGAAGGCTTGCGCGACCTTGGCAACACGGTGATGGTGGTGGAGCACGACGAGGAGACGATTCGCCGCGCCGATTACCTGCTCGATCTCGGCCCGGGCGCCGGCGTGCGGGGTGGCGAGGTCGTGGCGGCCGGAACACCCGGGGAAGTTCTGGCCAATCCACATTCGCTCACGGCCCAATATCTGACCGGCGAACTCTCCATCCCGATTCCGAAAAAGAGAAACAAACCGTCAGCGGCGCGCGGTTGGCTGGAAGTGCTGGGCGCTCGCGAAAACAATCTGAAGGACCTCGATGTTCGAATTCCGTTGGCAACGCTGACCTGTGTCACGGGTGTCAGCGGTTCGGGAAAAAGCACGCTGGTGGATGATATTCTGCGCCGGGCATTGTTTCGCAAATTCCATGGCTCGAAAGAGCGACCGGGGGCACATCGCGCTTTGCTCGGTTTTGAAAATCTGGACAAGGTCATCGTCATTGACCAGACACCGATTGGCCGCACGCCGCGCAGCAACCCGGCCACTTACACCGGCATGTTCAATCATATCCGTGATTTGTTCGCCCGTTTGCCGGGTGCGAAGATTCGCGGCTACGGCGCGGGGCGGTTCAGTTTTAACGTCAAGGGCGGGCGCTGCGAGAAATGCCAGGGCGACGGGCTGATCAAAATTGAGATGCATTTTTTGCCGCCGGTTTATGTCACCTGCGAAGCGTGCAACGGACGGCGCTACAATCGCGAAACGCTCGAAATCACTTACAAAGGAATGAACATCGCCGACGTGCTCGCCATGACGGTGGACGAGGCCGTCAATTTCTTCCGCGCGGTGCCGCAAATTCATGAGATTTGCCTGACGCTGGCTGAAGTGGGTTTGGGCTACATCGGCTTGGGGCAATCGGCCACGACGTTGAGCGGCGGTGAGGCGCAACGAATCAAACTGGCCGCGGAGTTGAGCCGCAAGGCGACCGGCCACACGCTGTACATCCTGGATGAACCGACGACCGGACTGCATTTCCATGACGTGGCAAAGCTGTTGGAAGTGCTCTTCAAGTTGCGCGCTTCCGGCAACACGTTGATCGTCATCGAGCACAACCTCNNGACGTGATCAAAACCGCCGATTGGGTCATAGATCTTGGACCGGAAGGCGGCAACGGTGGCGGAAGAATTGTGGCACAGGGGACGCCAGAAAAAATAGCCCAGTGCCCGGACAGTCACACTGGAAGTTACTTGCGTCGCGTCCTGGCGGTGCCAACGAAGTTGGTTGTCGAGGTTTAAGGCTGTGCTCAAAGCAAAAGCACTCTCCGCTTGCGTATCATTTTGCAATTTCACTCTTCCGTTTCCGTTTCGTTGCGCCTAGGTTTGGCGCGTGACCATGCTCAGGTTGATCACGATATTATTGACGCTTGTTCTGGCGGAAGCCCAGTTGTCCGCCGCGAGCACGGAGGAGAAGCGCGCTTTTGATGCCGCCGCCAAATCTTTTGCCGACGGCTTCTGGGATCGGGCTGAAAAGGAATTTGCCGAACTCTCGAACCAATTCCCAACTTCTGAGCGCAGGCCGGAAGTGATCTTGTTGCAGGCCCAGGCTCGTTTCAAAATGAAGCTTTTCACCGGAGTGATCGATTTGCTGTCCGCGAATCTGGGCAAAGCCGGCCCGTGGGAGGACCAATATCACTTCTGGCTGGCGCAAGCCTCGTTTGAAAGCGGGAACTATCAGGACGCCGCTGATACTTACGGCAGGGTGGTCAACAAATTTCCCGCCTCGACGAATCGACTGGAAGCAAGCATTGGCGAGGCGTCGGCGCGCTTCAATTTGAAGGACTGGCCGGGCGTCATTGAACGTTTGCGCCAGACCAATGGTGTCTTCCTGCAGTCCGCAAAGCTCAAACCGGACAACGAATACGTGGTGCGCGGCCATCTGCTGCTCGGCGAGGCGTTGCTGGCACAGAAGGATTTCCAGACGGCTGAGGAAACTGTTCAACTCTTTGCCAAAAAGAAGTTGACCCCGGCTCTCGACTGGCGCCGACAGTTTTTGCTGTGCCGGATTCAACGGGCGGCTGGGCGGACCGAGGTTGCGCTGTCGAGCACCACGAATCTGGTGACGCTCGCAACGGCCTCCGGACAGCCCGGCTTGCTAGCGGAGAGCGTGGCATTTCAAGCGGGGATTTTTGAGCAGGAGAACAAGTTGGAGGAGGCGGTGGCGGCTTATGGAAAAAATATTTCGCCCGAAGTGCCCGTGGAGCGACGCCGGGAGGCCTTGTTGAAAGTCATCGAATTATCCCTGGCGCAGAACAAGGTCGCCGACACGATTGGCAGACTGGAAAAGTTTTTGAGTCAATATCCGAATGATGCCGCGTCGGACCTGGCGTTGCTGACGCTCGGCGAACTGCGTCTCAAGGAGGCGGTCTTGCGGGAGGGGACTTTGAAAGGAGAGAAACCGGAGCCGCTCGCGACCAACACAAACCTGTTGCCGCAGGCGTTGTCGCACTTCGACCGCATCGTCAACGTTTTTACCAACAGCGAGTTATTGGGAAAGGCGCAGTTGGATCGCGGCTGGTGCTTCTGGGCGCAAGGAAGAATTCTGGAAAGCAAGGCGGCCTTTCAACTTGCCATCGACCGGTTGCCGGTTTCGGAAGATCAGGCGGTGGCCCGCTTCAAGCTGGCGGACGCGCAATATGAGCAAAAGGATTTCGCAGCCGCGGCCACTAATTACGGTCTGGTTATCGATCGCTACGCCGCCGTACCACAAGTTCAAAACAAATTGTTTGAACCGGCGCTTTACCAAATGCTGCGCGCCCATCTGGAGACGGGTGACCTGACCGGCGCAACAAACGCGCTGGGAAAAATCCTGGCGTGGTATCCAGGCAGTTTTTATCTCGACCGCAGCCTGTTGCTGGTGGGGCAGGGTTTGAATCGCCGTGGCAATCCGGTCGGCGCGCGTGACATCTTCGCCGACTTTGAGAAACGATTCCCCAATTCGCCCCTGTCGCCGGAAGTGGGTCTGGCCATCGCGCGCACGTACGAACAGGAGAATAATTGGGCCGCTGCGATCAGTAAATACGATGCCGTGGTGAGCGGTTTCACCAACCATGAGTCGCTTCCAAGCGCGGAGTACTGGCGCGCGTGGAACAACTATCAGGCCGGCAACGAAACCAATGCTCTGGTCCTGTTTACGAATTTTGTCGCCCGATTCCCGACCAATGACCTGGCGCCACTCGCGCAACTTTGGGTGGCCGATCATTACGACCGTCAAAGCGATTATCAGAACGCGGAGAATAGTTATCAGCTTTTGTACCAAAAATGGCCGCCCTCGGAGCTTACCTTCAGAGCAAGAATGTTGGCGGGCAAGGCGGCCTTTGCCCGACTGGCATTTTCGGATGCGCGCAAATACTTTTCGGAACTGATCCCAATACTGGTTGCGGCAACGAACAGTCCACCGGAATTGTTGGCGGAGGCCTATCTGAAACTGGGTGATACAATCTTTGAACAGTTCATTGCCAACCCGACCAAACCGTCGGATATGTTCGGGGAAGCTCTCAACGCATACAGCCGGGTAACGCAGGATTTTCCAACGAACCGGCTCGCCGCAGCGGCTTGGGGTAGAATCGGCGATTGTTATTATCAACTGGGACTGTACGACCCCAAGCGATACGAACTGGCTACCAGCGCTTACCAGCAGGTGCTCACGAATTATACGTATTTCGACGTCGCCGCGCGCGGCCTGGCGGAGGTGGTGCTGGCGATGGTGCTGGAAAAACAGGCAGCCTTAAATTCTGAGCCTGAGCGAACCCAACTCATGGAACTTGCTCTGGACCATTACTTGAATGTGGTTTACGGAAAGAATCTCAGAGGTGAGGAAAAGCTAAACCTTTTTCGGGTCCAACAGGCCGGCCTGTCCGCCATCAAACTCACGCGGGACCTGCAAGAGTGGGAACAGCTCGCCAAACTCTGCAAACGCCTGATCGACCTGTTGCCGCCGTTGCGCGCCACCCTGGAAAAGGAATTTACCAAGGCGAGCGAACACATACGACCGGAAAGTAATTGATCGTCGGTCTTAATTGGCTGGCGGGCGGAGTGTCGCTGTGCTATTCACCGCACCATGCCGATATTGTGTTCCTCAAGATTCTGTCATCCGGCATTCACATTGACGCTATTGCCAGCCGTGTGGTTTGGTTTTGCCGCAAACATCGTCATGGCTCAAAACACAAAGCCCGACTGGCAACTCTGGCTGGAGAAGTCACCGCCGACACCGGAGTTCTCCGCTCCGGCAACGCGCGCCGAGTGGGAAAAACAACGCACGCAAATCCGCACGCAGTTGTGGCTACTGCTCGGTAAGTTGCCGCCGCGTCCCGCCAGGCCCGAAGTGCAAACACTCAAACGGGAAGATCGCGGCGATTATTGGCTGGAAAAATTTCAGTTCGACAACGGCGCGGGCGCGACCGTTCCCGGTTACTTGTTTCTGCCGAAAAGAGCCATCGCCAAATCACCTGCCATCCTGTATTGCCACTGGCACGGAGGCCAATATGACAATGGCAAGGAAGAGATGTTGCGCGCCGAGCACACGCCCCAAGAACCAGGTCCAGTATTGGCGAGACGCGGCTACGTAGTGCTGGGCATTGATGCGTATTGTTTCGGCGAACGCAACGGACAAGGGCCGGGCGGCCCAAAGGAAAAAGGTGGCGCGGGCGAAATGACGGCGAGTAAATTCAATTTGTGGGTTGGCCGCACGTTGTGGGGCATGATCCTGCGCGACGACCTTATGGCGTTGGATTATCTGGTGTCGCGCCCCGAAGTCGATGCCGACCGCGTCGGCGTCACCGGCATCAGCATGGGCGCGACGCGCTCGTGGTGGTTGCTCGCGTTGGACGACCGCATCAAAACCGGCGTGGCGGTGGCGTGCTTGACGCGTTATCAAAACCTGATCGAACAACAATCCCTGCCCGCTCACGGCATTTATTATTTTGTGCCGGGAATGTTAAACCATTTCGACACGGAAGCTGTGATTGCGCTCATTGCGCCGCGCCCCGTGCTGATGTTGACCGGTGACAAGGATGGCGGCTCGCCGCTCGGTGGCATTCAGATCATCGAATCGAAAGTTCGTCCGGTGTATAAGCTTTGCGAACGGGAAAATGAATATCAGAGCGTGGTTTTTCCCGGTATCGGCCACGTTTATCTACCCGACATGTGGGATAAAATGCTCGTGTGGATGGACCAACACCTCAAAGCTGCGCCGGCGAAGCCTTAAAAGGACGAGTTTCCAAACGGGGATTGAAAACGCCCTGCTCTTCCCGCACTCTTTGAAAATGAAGTGTGTTCGGATACCAATTCTTATCCTGGTTTGCGCAGCGTTGATTTCCGGTTGCTCGAAATCGAACACCAATGCGCTGCCGTCCTCCGCGCCCCGGCTGCCTGAGCAAGCCCAAGCCAAATTGCCGACAATCAAACTTTGGTTGGGAAGTGAGGAGTTGATCACGGAGATGGCGCTCACAGACGAGCAACAAATGACTGGTATGATGTTTCGCACGAACATCGTCGAGAATGAGGCGATGATTTTCGTTCATCCCACGCCGCGGACGGCAGCCTACTGGATGACGAACTGTTTCGTTCCGCTTTCGATCGCCTACATCGACACGGATGGAGTGATTCTGGAAATCCACGATTTGCAACCGCACAACGCGATTTCCGTGGTGTCGGCGGCGACGAACGTGCGCTTTGGATTGGAAACCAGTCAAGGTTGGTTTCAGCGTCACAACGTTTCCACCGGTGCCGTCATACGGACAGAACGAGGCTCGTTGTCGGAGACTTTCCTGCGCCGCCCATGAACGCCGTTCGAGTGCAGAAAACGATTTTTACCACCCTGGGTTTGTTCGATGCCTTCTACGCATGAAAATTGCCCTGGCACAAATCAACACCACGGTCGGCGATCTCGCCGGGAATGAGCAAAAGATCCTCGCGGCGTATCGTCGCGGCGTTGAGACTGGCGTCGAACTCGTCGTATGCACCGAACTGGCCGTTGCCGGTTATCCGCCGCGCGATCTGTTGCTGCGAAAAGATTTTGTCGCGAAGAATCTGGAGACGCTCAATCACCTCGCTGTGACCACGGGCACGACGGGCCTGCTGGTTGGTTTCGTTGGCGAGAATGCAAAGCGACCCGGTCGTGAAGTAACGAACAGCGTAGCGTTGTTGCAGAACGGAAAAATCCTGGCGACCCGCGCGAAAACTTTGCTGCCCACTTACGATGTGTTCGATGAAGACCGTTACTTCCAGCCCGCGAACGAAAACACGCCGGTCGAGTTCAACGACCGGAAAATCGGGTTGACGATTTGCGAGGACATCTGGAACGANNGTCGCTACCGCAACAACCCGCCAGTGGAGTTGGCCGAGAACGGCGCGCAAATCATCTTCAATCTTTCCGCGTCGCCCTGGCATCTCGGCAAAAATCAGACGCGCTTTGAAATGCTCCGCAGCTTCGCGTTGAAAACCAACCGCCCGGTCGTGTTCTGCAATCAAATCGGCGGCAATGATGAATTGATTTTCGACGGCGGCAGCCTTGTGTTC
>PLJQ01000397.1 GCA_003140275.1 Limisphaerales bacterium | reverse complement strand
ACTACTCATGTCATCTACCTTGCGGTTCATGGATAGGGAAATACGCGGTGCGTTGATTCCTTGCACATTCCAATTTAAGCTCACCCCATGGCTGACGCAGTTTATGTGATTGGCGCGGGGCGCACCGATTTCAAACGCAATTTGAAAAGGGAAGGCAAAACCCTTCGCCATGTCATTCTTGAATCAGCGCAAGCGGCCATCGCCGATGCGCAGATTGATCCGGGCGACATTCAATCGGGTGTCGTGGCGAGTTTTGCCAGCGGACTGTTCACCCGGCAGCTTCATCTGGGCGCATTTCTTACTGAGATTGACGCCAAGTGTCGCGGCCTGCCGACAGTGCATGTGGAAGCCGCCTGTGCCTCCGGTTCGGTGGCCGTTCTCACCGCGGCGCATCAAATCATGGGCGGTCTGCACGAGGTCGTCCTGGTCGTCGGCGCGGAGCAGCAGAAAACCATGCCGGCGGTGGAAGGCGCGGACGTGCTCGGCGCCGCCGGCGATTATCAGGTTGAAAAAGCAATCCATGGCGACTTCATGTTTCCAAAATTGTTTGCCCGCATCGCGCAGGTCTATATGGACAAATATGGCGTGACGGAAAAACAGCTGGCAAAAGTCGCCGTCAAAAACTTCGCGCACGCCCGCATGAATCCGCTGGCGCAAATGCGGGACGCGCATTTAACCGTCGAACAGGCCGCCACCGCTTCGGAGCAGAACTTGCGTTTTGCGCCGCCGCTCAAAACCACCGATTGTTCCCAGATCACCGACGGCGCGGCAGCGATGGTTTTGTGCTCGGAACGATTCGTCAAAAGACTGGAAACCGGACGGCGGGCGATTCGACTGCTGGGTTACGGTCACACCACCGATTACCCGCCGTTGGAGAAAAAAGATGTCCCGGAATTTTTCATCGCGCGGCGGGCCGCCGCCAGGGCCTATTCGATGTCCGGCCTTAAACCCCCGGAGTTGCACGGTGCCGAAGTGCATGATTGTTTTTCCATCTCAGAAATCATCGCCTACGAAATTCTTGGTTTTGCTGAAAGTGGACAAGGCGCGCAATTGCTTGAAAGCGGCGCGACCGCCCTGCCCCCGGCGCGTTCTGGATTTGCGACCGGCTCGCCGTCGTTCACCCTGCCGGTGAATGCGGGCGGCGGATTGATGGGCGATGGGCATCCCGTCGGCGCGACCGGAGTGCGTCAAGTGGCTGAAGCCTGGCTGCACCTGACGAACCGCGCCGGCGAACGCCAGATTCCCGGCGCGAAACGGTTTCTCACGTTCAACATGGGCGGCAGTNNGGACTCGTGTAACTCGTCCCTCCAAAAGGAAATGTTTTTGAAAGTAATTTAACATGCGGGCAGTGATTCAACGGGTTTCAGAAGCATCCGTCGCCATCGACGGGCAAACCAAAGCCGCCATCAAAAACGGGTTGCTCGTGCTGCTGGCCGTTGAGGCGGCGGATGCGGCGGAAGACATCGAATGGTTGAGCGGGAAGCTGGTGCGGCTGCGGGTTTTCAATGACGAAGACGGCGTGATGAACCGCTCGGTTCAGGAAATTCAGGGCGACATACTGGTCATCAGCCAGTTCACCCTGTTCGCCAGCACAAAAAAAGGAAATCGGCCTGCTTACAGTCAGGCCGCCCGGCCGGAAGCGGCCATTCCGATTTACGAATCGTTCGTTCGCAAACTCAGCGAGGAACTGGGCCGGCCGGTGCAAACCGGCGAATTTGGCGCCGACATGAAAGTGACTTTAACCAACGATGGCCCGGTCACCATCATCATCGATACAAAGAACCGGGAATAGAAATTGCGCGGCTAACACCATTCGTCACAATATAACCTTGCTCATGAAGTTGTAGTATTGCTCCGAAAGCAACACCCAAGACGGCCAGACGTTTCAGTTTGGTGTTCACTTTTTCCAGCGACGGAAGCCGAGCAGCAATGCGCCAAGTGCGGCTAAAGAAAACGTGCTCGGTTCTGGAACGGGAATGATGGTTTGCGTTCCGGCAAATATTCCACCGCCTTGATATTCCATTGCACTATCAAGCAGTTGAATTATGCCGTTGTTGTTCACCAATTCCGCCCAGCCAAACAACGGGTCACCGTAAATTCCATTTGGAGGAGGGGACTGAACGTTGCCCGTGTAAAGACCTACATAAAACGGAGACCCCTCATCAAACACATAACTGTTTGGATATAACAATTCTGCGTAACTTTGCGACAGGATGGGTTGCAAGCTGATCGGATCATTTGGGGACACAAAAAAACTCTGACACTGATGTCAACCACAGGCTCAAATCGAAATGCATTCGCACCTTGGGGCCGCAAGAGGAAGCCAGTGTAGGACGAATTGGTGGGATCATGTATCACGCTTATTTCCCCGGAAATGAAATTCGTAACAACACCGTTCGGCACAATATAACCTTGTGCATGGAGTTGCAGGATTGCTCCAAAAGCAACACCCAAGACGGCCAGCCATTTCAGTTTCGTTTTCACTTTTTCCAGAGGCGGAAGCCGAGGAGCAATGCGCCAAAGCCAAATAATCCAAACACGCCCGGCTCGGGAATCGCTTGAGTAGAAAATTGGATGTTATCCAGCAGGCCGTAACCAGCATTGAATATTGTGCCGGAAAGTGCTGTAAACAGCAACTGGCCTGTCTGCCCGGCAATGGCTGAAATGTCGCCACCCATAACGTCATAACTTGATGTAGAACCAGTTTGAATCAATGGGATGAGTTGGCCGTTAAAGGTTACCTGAAGGTTTTGCGATCGGTTCTAACCGAGGTTTAATTCCTCAACCGTGATTTCCCGCATCCGGTATTTTTGAATCTTGCCGGTGACGGTGGTGGGAAATGCGGTGACGAATTTGACGCGATACGGGATTTTGTAGTCCATGATTTTCCCTTTGCAGAATTCCCGCACTTCTTTTTCGGTCAACGGCGCACCGTCCTTCAACTTGATCCAGGCCATGACTTGTTCCCCGTAATGCCGGTCGGGCACACCGAAGACGGCGGCTTCGGCAATTTTCGGATGCGTGAAAAGAAATTCCTCCACTTCGCGCGGATAGATGTTCTCGCCGCCGCGGATGATCATGTCCTTGAGCCGCCCGGTGATTTTCACGTAACCCTGTTCGTCCATGACGGCCAGGTCGCCGCTGTGCATCCAACCGGATGAATCGATGGCGCTCTTCGTGCCTTCCGGGTTGTTGTAGTAACCGCGCATAATGTGATACCCGCGATAACACAATTCTCCCTGCTGACCGCGCGGCAGAATCCGCCCGGTCTCCGGATGCACGATCTTTTGTTCCTGATGCGGCAACACCCGGCCCACGGTGCCCACGCGCAGTTCCAATAGATCATCCGGCTTGGTCATGTTGCAAAGCGGCGAGGTCTCGGTCATCCCGCAGCCGATGGTGATCTGTTCACAATGCATCTCGCGGATCACGCGCTTCATGACTTCGATGGGACACGGCGCGCCGGCCATCACGCCCGTGCGCAGCGAGGACAGATTGAATTCGCGGAATTGCGGATGTTCCAGCTCGGCGATGAACATCGTCGGCACGCCGTGCATCGCCGTGCATTTCTCCCGGGCGATGGCCTGAAGGACCGAGAGCGGACTGAAGTGCGGCGCGGGCAGCACCATTGTCGCGCCATGCGTCATGCACGTCAAATTGCCCAGTACCATGCCGAAGCAATGGTAGAACGGCACGGGTATGCAAAGCCGGTCCCGGGGGGTGAAGTTCATCAGGACGCCGGTCCAATAGCCATTGTTCAAAATGTTGTGATGGGTCAGCATCGCGCCTTTGGGAAAACCGGTCGTGCCGGAGGTGTATTGAATGTTGATCACCTCGTCGAAGTCGAGCGAGGCCTGTCGTTCCGCCAGCGCCTCCGGGCGGACGCGCTCGTGCATGGACATCAATTCACTCCAACGGAGCAGGCCGGCCACCGGTTTTTCGCCCAGGTAAATGACTCGCCGTAAATGCGGGAATTTCGGCGTGGAAAAATCGGCCTGAGGATCGGCGTGGTGGAGTTCCGGGATTAACTCGTGCAGCATCCGGGCGTAATCGGCATCCTTGAATCCCTCGCCGCAGATCAGCGCGTTGCACTCGGATTGTTGCAGGGCGTAATCGAGTTCGTGGAGGCGGTAGGCCGGGTTGATATTGACCTGGATGGCGCCAATTTTGGCAGTGGCAAACTGGGCCACGATCCAGGCCACACAATTGGTGGACCATACCCCGACGCGATCCCCCTTTTGAATGCCCGTCGCCATGAGCGCCCGGGCGCAACGATTCACCTCGTCGAGCAAAGCCGAATACGTGAGCCGCTGGTTTTCGAAAACGGAGACGACGGCCTCATTCGAGCCGTGCTTCGCCGCGATTTCATCCAACTGGTCGCCGATGGTCTGGCCGATCAGCGGCACGGTGGAAACGCCGTGGGTGTAGCTGAATGGCATCATTTTTAATGGTTATGGGGGTTGAGAGTTTCCGCTTTGGCTTCGTTGAGAACCTGCCTGGCAATGACCAGCCGCTGAATTTCCGATGCGCCTTCGCCGATCTCGCAAAGTTTGGCGTCGCGCAGATAGCGTTCGACCGGATAACCGCGGCTGTAACCGGCACCGCCATGAATTTGCAGGGCGCGGTTGCAAATACGCGTGGCGGCTTCGGCGGCAAACAGTTTTGCCATGGACGATTCCTTCCTCGTTTTCAAGCCTTCGTCCTGCATTGCCGCCGCGCGCAGGGTCAGCAGTTCGGCCGCGGCCAGTTCCGTCGCCGAATCGGCCAGCAGCCATTGGATGGCTTGAAACTCCGCAATCGGTTTTCCGAATTGCGTTCGCTGAAGCGCATAGCGGGCGGCGGCGTTCAGCGCGCCTTGAGCAATCCCGACGGCCAGGGAAGCGATGCCGATGCGGCCCCGGTCGAGCAGCGTTAAAATCTGCTCCTGCCCCTGCCCGCGTTCGCCAATGAGTTCGCCTTGCGCGCGGTCAAACTGAATTTCGGACGTCTCGCTTGACTTCATTCCGTAGGTTGGGATTTTGCGCAACGGTTTCACGCCGCGCTTGTTCACAATAAAGGCGCTGATCGCTTTGCGGCCCGTGGCGGTCGTTCCGGTGGCGGCCATGACGATCAAAACATCGGCCGACCGGCCTTGCGTGATGAAAGACTTGCGGCCGGAAATCTCCCAGCCGCCACTGGTCTCCTTCGCCGTGGTTTGGATTCCGCCCATGTCGCTGCCCGCCGCGGGTTCGGTCAATGCCCACGCCGCGAGCCACTCGCCGCGGGTCAATCGCGGGAGGTAACCTTGCTTTTGCGCATCGGACCCGGCGGAGAGAATATGGCCGACACAAAGGGCATTGTGCGCGGCGATGTTGAGCGCCAGCGCGCCATGATGTTGCGCCAGTTCTTTAATGATGGAAGCGTAGGCAACCTGGCTCATGCCTTGGCCGCCCAACGCCTGGGGAGCAGTGATGCCCAGCAGCCCCAACTGGCCTGCCTTGGTAAAAATCCCGCGCGGCAGGTGTTCCTCCTTTTCCCATTGCTCGCAATGCGGCAGGACTTCGTCGCGGCAAAAATCCGCGACTCGTTTTAATAACGCCCGTTCACGTTCATTCAGGCGGCCGGCGGAAAGAGCGATCTTCATAACGGGTTTTGCCAGCCAGTGTATCCAGGATTGCTGGCGCGGCAAAGGCAAACCTGCCGATCGTGGCCGCGGCAAAGGCATTGGCGGTTGGTTGAGACAGTCCGTGCGCGCCGCTGGTTTGGAAATTCGATCCGAACGGCGCGCACGGAGTGACGCGCCTGACTCGCCCTCACCCGCGCCTGCCGATTGGCGGGCAGGCGGCCCTCTCCCCCAGGAGAGAATTCCCCGAACTTTTATCGCGCCTTGCGCCCTTGAACCGATTTCGATGGCCTCGTTCATTTCCAACGACTTGCGTATGCGGTTCATGGGCAGGGAGGATCATCGTCTGCTCTCACGCGCAACGACCGTGCTTTGTCTGCCCACGCGATTTGAGGCGAATGAACCACGCGCAGCGATTGCAACCAGGCCGCCCGAATTTTTCAGCGACGCAGCATGGCTCACCCTCTCCCCGGGGGAGAGGGCCGGGGTGAGGGCGAGCCTTCCTCGAACTGGCCTCGGCGAAGGCTGAAACGATGAAGTTGTTCTTTTGGCTCGCCCTCACCTTGATCCTCTCCCCCAAGAGAGGAAAAAGCTTATGCCCGGGTATTGATAAGTCTTACGTCCATCTCGTGTTGGCCAGTGGCTGCGCTTCGCTTTCGGTTTTCGGATTTTTAAATTGGAGTCTCCTTACGTCGTCTCCTACGAAAACGGTGTAGGAGTCGAGGTGACGAGACTCTGATCAGATTACCACGTGACGGACAACGATTCTCCCTCTCCTTGGAGGAGCGGGCCGGGGTGAGGGCGAGCGTGAAGCCCTTCCTCGCCCATCGCTCGTGTTACGAGGGTACAACCATTGTGCGATCAACACAGACGCACGACATCCCGGCCATTTTGAAAAATTGGGTTTTGATAGATTGGGGACTCGTTTAACTCATCCCTCCGGGGTCCGGGATGCGCCGTTGGATTTTGGCGGCGTTCTGGCGTTGCATTGCCGTTCGCCAGCGAATAGGATTCACTTTCCCGGCGACAGTCAAACCGCCGGCCAGCATGGCTGAATATAAAGTCAAATTCGAGGTCTTTGAAGGCCCGCTCGATTTGCTCCTTTACCTCATCAAGAAGGAGGAGGTGGACATTTACGAAGTCAACCTCACCCAGCTCGCCACCCAGTTCATCGAATACATCGAGACGATGCGCCTGCTCGACCTGGAGATCGCCGGTGAATTTCTCGTCATGGCCTCGACGCTGATGTACATCAAAAGCCGCGAGCTGCTCCCGCTCGATCAGCAGGTGGCAGTCGAGGGCGAAGACGAAGGCGAAGACCCGCGCTGGGAATTGATCCGTCAACTGGTTGAATACAAAAAATTCAAGGACGCCGCCGCTCAGTTGCAGACGTTGGAGGCCCGCCAGGAAAACATCTTTCCGCGCCTGCCCGGCAAACTGGAGCTGGACCTCAAGCCGCCCGCGCCCCGGCCGGAGGTCTCGCTGTTCGACCTCCTCAACGCCGTCAACGCCATTCTCAAACGCGTCGGCCAGCGCGAAGATGCGCGCGACATTTTTGAAGACAAATGGACCGTCAGCGAAAAGATCGAACACCTCCTGGGTTTGCTGAAAGAACGCGCGCGGCTCAACTTCTCCGAGCTGTTCGCCGACGCCGTCAGCCGCTCGGAGGTGGTCGTCACGTTTCTGGCCCTGCTCGAATTGATTCGTTTGAAACAGATCGTGGCGGTTCAGCCGGAAGCCTTCGGCGCCATTGAAATCCGGCGCGTCGAACCAACGGCCGGGGCGTTGTCCCCCGCCCGCTTGGCCGATTCCACTCCGCAATCGAATTGAACATGGAACTGAAATCTATCCTCGAATCCCTGCTGTTCTCGGCCCAGAAGCCGATGAGCGCAAAAGAACTGCGCGACCTGCTGGCCGCCGCCGCGGAGCAGACACCAGGCGACCTCACGACGGGTGCCTTCAAGAAAGTGAAGGAAGGCGAGATCGTTGCGGCCTTGGAACAACTGTCGCGGGAACACGCCGAGGCCAACCGCAGTTACCGGCTGGTCTGCGTCGCCGGCGCGTGGCAGTTCGTCACCCAGCCGGAATACGCGCCGTGGCTAAAGGCCCTGGTGGGCCTGAAGAATCGTCCGTCGCGGCTCTCGCAACCGGCCCTGGAAACGCTCGCCATCATTGCCTATCGCCAGCCGCTGACCCGCGTGGAAATGGAGCAGGTTCGCGGGGTTTCGGTGGATGGCGTCATGCAAACGTTGACGGAGCGCGGCCTCGTCGAGCACGTCGGCCGCGCCGAAGTGGTGGGTCGCCCGCCCACCTACGGCACCACGGCGTTGTTCCTCGAATACTTCGGTTTGCGCAGTCTCGAAGAACTGCCGGCGGCGGACGAACTCCGCCGCATCGAAGTCAAAAAACCGGTATCGCTTTTGACCGCCGATCCCGGCCTGGCCACCGCGCCGCCGGAGCAACTTCAATTAAAGGAAGAAGGTAAAATGCAGAATGAAGAAACGGAGCCGGGCAAGGCAGCGACTGCGCTCAACAACTAAATCGGGTACAGTGCTGGAAATCCCGCCTGTTGAATTCCACATAACGGCGGTCAGGGCCGCGATTGCGGCAGAAGTGAAAGGAAAGAAATGAAACCTCAAGACGCCTCAATCAAGAAGGTAGAAATTCTTACTTGGAAATGTTATGATCCTGAGTGCCGATTGTTTGCATTTCAATCGCTGGCTGGAACTTTTTTCGCCGTTCCTTTGAGTGAAATGGAACGAATTACAGATTTTTTGCGCTCCCATTCAAAGAAAACTCCAAAATAGGTGACTACCAAAAATTGCTCGACAATTATTTCAATCCAGAAGGAATTTAGGAGCTCCGAACAAGGCCCCTGCTTGATTCCCATAAAACCACTCAATCGCACTATGTATGAATCAATCAAAACTTGTTCACAGACTGTGAATAGCTTTCCAGCAAGCGCCGTGCGGTTTTTCCCGGCTCAATACACGAACTGGCGGTCGTGAAATGAAAGTTAGACCATAAATCGACGCATGGCCGATCACATTCCATTAGCAGAAAAGGTTGGCAAGGAAGTCGATGCCTTTTTGAGGTTATGGCAGAGTCGGCGGGGACTGGCCATTGCAATGGTGTTGGGCCTGCTAGCATTTGGCATTTGGTCTATCAGTTCGATCTGGATCAAGGGCAATCAGATTGATCGGTTGGAGGGTGACAAAAGGCAATTGGAAGCGGCTGTGCGGGAGTCAGAGCGAGAAAACAGAGGCCTCCGCGAAACTGTGGCTCCCCTGCTTGCGCGCGCAGCTAAGGAATTTCCTGGCGAAGAAATCAATGCTTCGTTGAAGAAACTTGTCGGACGTTTGGAGGCAGATCGTCCTGGTAACAGACCTCTCGCAAGCGCATCCGCTAGTGTCGAAGTCGTCACCGATTCGCCCGCCCAAGTTAGCGCGCATTTCATAGATCAAGGAGGTTACATCGCTTTCGGCAACGGTTCAGAGGCTTTCCTTACCGCTTCCTCAGTCGATTCGTTTGGAAACACAATTGGGAAAAATGAAGTTCTTTACCGTTCGGTCTTTCAGATGCCTGCCGACGACAAAATGGTTGGCAAGCCTCTCCGTAATATCGCTGACGCGGAGTATATTCAGGTTGAGTTTTCTGCAATGAGCGAGAATCAGAAAATTGTAAGAGGTAAGGCGGTCGTTGTTTTCAATGGTGGCCTTCGTGCAGAGTTCGCGATTCCAGCCCAGACCACGGATGGGCGACGTATATTCGTTCGGAATATCCCGCCGTTTCTGAGTCCGTGACCTCAAAGCCGGTTTCTATTACGCTACAAAGCAGAGGGGCAGGTCCTGGCGAAGGGAGCCCGTAGGGCGACCGGAGCCAAGACCTGCCCCTGGCGGCTCAAAACCGAAAAAAACATGAGTAGTAGCAATCCATCCGCAGCAGCGAACCAGAGCCCCGAAAAGAAACGACGCTATCTGAGCGCCGAGAAAAAGTTCCAGATTTACCTGGAAGCTCAAGGCCACGACCAACCCGTCGGCGAGATCCTGCGCCGCGAAGGCCTCTTCTCAACTGATCTGGCCCGCATCCGCCAGGCAGGTCAAGGAAGGCGCGCTCCAGCGCCTCAGCGCCAAACCCGGGCCCAAGCAAAGCCAGGTCAGCACCGACGCCTACGACGCCCTTAAGCTCGAACTCCAGGCGAAGGAACGCACCTTGGCGGACCTGTCAGTCGAACTGGCGATCCTGCGAAAAAAAACGANNGCAAACCAAACTGGAAATCCTCACCGTGATTAAGTCCTCCCAGCAGCAAGGTGTTTCGGCGCGGCGCAGTTGTGCGATCCTGGTGATCGAACACCGGCGCATTGTTCGTTGGCAACAACGGACCCGCCAAGGACTCAGCCTGGCCAACCTCACGCCAGGCCCCAAAGAGCCGTTGCATCGGGTGTTGGCCGAGGAGATCGACCAGATTGTGGCACTGGCCAAGTGTCAGGAATACGTCGATCTGTCGCATCGCATCCTGGCGGTCACCGCGTGGGATCAAGGCCTGTTCCAAGCCTCCTTCTCCACCGTCTATCGCGTCCTCAAGGAGCGCAACCTCATGACGGCACGCGGTCCTGGCGGCGCGCACAACGGTCACTCCAAAGCGCCGGTCCGCAAGGAGTTGAGCGGACCCAACCAGCGCTGGTGTTGGGACATCAGCTATCTGCTGACGTTCCAGCAACCCGCACGCGTTGGCCAAGGTGGGTGTGCCCACCGAGGCGCAGGAACGGCAACGCACGCAGACCCGGATTCGCCAAAGCCTGCACCGCGATCTCAAACTCCTGGCCCAACGCGGGCGCGGCATCGCCCTCCAATACGGTTACCGGCTCAAAGGCAAATGGTATGGCGTGCGCAACTGGCCCAAGCT
>PLJQ01000471.1 GCA_003140275.1 Limisphaerales bacterium | reverse complement strand
TAAGTCCGACAGGCTGCTAGTGCTCATAAATCATTGGCAACTTGGGTGCTGTGGTTGGCGTGTAAGGTTCTATCTAAACTTTCTCAACTCGTATTAGCGCCCAGAGGAAGCCGGAGTCTGGCGCAGTTCCAAACGGCTCGGGCGTCGGTCATCCCGAAGAAGGTTGTAGGTGAGTCGCCACTTTTTTTGATTCGAATCGTAATCAGTCTGCCAGAAATCGCGGCCGTGAATGGCTTGATTCAGCGGCTGGCCATCCACCCAGAGTTCGTATCCTCGATAATCACTCAGACCCGAGATGATCACGGGCACGCAACCGACTCCGCCGGCAATGTTGCACGCGACCCGCTCCTTCCGGTCAACGGTCACCGAAAGCGGATACCTTCGCTCCACTCTGCCTTTGAGTGGCGTGATCTTCAACGCATTCCCCGTTGCTTCCCGTTGCACCAGCCGCCAGGTGTCCGCGTCCGCCTCAAGTGCTTTCTGGAATGCCTTGTTCGGGCCATAATAAGCCGCCGCGTCCGTCGGGAACACGACCAGCTCAAGGTCGGCATCGACAAAGTCTCCGCGCTGCAATTGTTCCAAATTCGGCGGCGGCGAGAGCTCGATGACCGTGCGGAAATTTCCCTTCCCCCACTCCGTGGCGTAAAACGATGCGCAGGGCTGGGGGCACGGCTTGCCGCCCAGCACCGCCTGCCACGAACGCACGATCAAACCGCGACTTGCCAGCGCGCCACCCGGGTTCACGGCCGCGTGCCCGACACCGTGAATGGAAATCCACGGTGCGTCTCCGGTGAGGGGAACGGAGCATCGGTCATAAACATCCCTGCCCTGTATCGGCGGCCATTCCTCACGCAAACCGTCGGTGTTGCCGACGGCGACGTGACGCGCGGGGGTGTCGTTGTAGAAATCGGCGCCCAACTGGTAAAAGGCCAGCCGCCGCCACTTCACCGGCTGGCGCACCTCGTAGCGCAGGTGATGGAACGCCCGCAGATAATCGTCGCTGCGGGCGATGGAGACATTCACGCGCGACGCAATCTCGCCGCCAAGAGTTTCCTCCACATAAGTAACGTCCGTAAGACAAGGGCCGTAGGCGCGGTAATCACTGCGCGTGGCACGAAAGCCTTGGTAACGTCCGCCCTCGTCAATCCAGGCGAGGAAGTCGCCGCCGCCGCAATTGCCCGCCCAACTGTAAGGCTTCGCGTCGGGGGCCATCAGCGTCATCAACGGACGGATGTCATCGATGGCACAGCGTCGTTGCACGCGGCCGGGTTCGTAACAAATGCTTTCGCCGAAACTGCCAATGGCGGCTTGATCCCAAAATTGATTGTGTCCCCAGCCGATGAGCGAGAGTTGCGCATGCGAAGCCGCCGGCACGCCGCCATAACGCGCGTAGGTCATGGTGAAAACAAACTCCCGTCGCGCCTGCGGCGGCAGGTGAATAAACGTGCAACCATGGAACCACGGCCCTTGATGCCGCAACACGCCTTTCGCCGGCTGAACATGCCAGTTCTTTGAAATCTGCACCGGGATGCCGGTGGGATTGCCTGCCCCATCGCAGAGCAGCGGAGTGCATCCGGTGATCGCCGGAGGATGCTCGTCCACGAACATCAGTGGCAGGGTTGCCTCGCGCTCGCTGTCATTGCGGACGTTGAAACGCCAGCGGTCGAGCCNNGTCGAGCCGATCGAGTTCCTCCTCGGGGTAATAAGTGCCGTTCCTGTTTTTCCACGACGGTGGCGGGAGCTTGAGCACGGTGCCGCCGGTTTCGCCGGGCCGGCTCACGAGTAACGTGGATCCGGCTTGAACGATCGGACATTTCGCGTTGGCCGGTTCGAACAATTCCAACACCGCCGGTGCTTGCGCATTGAGCGGTTTCGTAATTCGGCGCGATCCAGCCACGATGTTCAACTCGCCTTCCAGGTCGGCACCGCCACGGTCAATGTCGAACGACACCATCGCCCGGTCCGGCCACAAGGCGATTTCAAGGACGCCTTTGGTCGCGAGCCGCTTTCCGGTGGCGTCTTCAAACTCCAGAGCTTCGATCGCCACGTGCTGGAAGAACCGTCCGCTCTCGATAAACCGCACGGGAAAATAAAAATCGTCCTTCGGTATTTCACCTCGTCCGACGCACACAAGTTTTTTCCCCTGACTCTGAATGCTCAACTCCAACGCGAGCGGCGGCAGGGTGAATAGGGCTGTGTCAACCAGACGCAAGGCGGTGTCCATATCCTGCCGTCGGACGAATCGACCCGCGTGCAACAGCCGGAGATTCTTTGTATCCAAGACCAGACCCAGCGTGCCGTTTTGCAGGCACAGCACCGGCTCGGGTGGTGGTGCTTTCATGGTATGGAAGCGTTGCGGGCCATTCGCCCACCACAAGAGGGTAAAATCTTCCGGCCGCGGCATGAACGGCCCAAGCGACGATGCCGCCTCCATCCCAAGGGTCATCAAGATCAACCCGATGGCAATCCAACTACGGATCTGGCTGGCGGCCGGTGCGAACATTTGCGTTCCTGGATTCATGCTTCGAAGTTTTGCACAATCGGCGGCTGGTCGTCACCAGCGAAGGTCGCCTGTATTTGCGCGACAAGGTGGGTAATTCCTGTCATTCCTTTCCCGACAACAACGTCTGTCAGCAAAGCGATGAAAACCTACTTGACGCCCAGATTTTTACTTTGCGTTGCGCTCACCTTGACGACCGCTCCGTTGTTGTCGGCTAGAATCATTGGCATCAACCCACCCGCGCAACCCCTCACCATCGAGCGAGTCGGGTACCTGCCGGAGGCACTTCAGCCGGCGTGGAGAAAGTATCTGGAAAATTCTCTACGCCAGTCCAAAGCTGACCGGGACTTCTTCCTCAACGAAGCGAAGCAAGCGAGTCCCAGGCATCGGCCACCGCCACCGCCGGGCAAGCAGCGAAGCCGGCTTCCGCTAAACGAAGCAACTTCGTGGTACGCCGGCCCCGAAGGACAACGGATCGCCGACATCGTCATCTCTTTCCAAACTCCGGCCGGAGGGTGGAGCAAAAACCTGGACCTGACCACACGCCAGCGCGCGCCAGGCGAACTTTTCAACGGCGACACGCCAGCCAGACACGCCGGTTCGTCCGATTTCGACCCTCTTCAAAAGCTGAGTTGGAGTTACGTGGGCACGTTCGACAACGACGCCACGATCACTGAATTGCGATTTCTTGCCAAGGTCATCAACGCGATCGGCTCCGAACTGGATTCTCCCCATCGCCGCGCGTTTTTGCACGGGATTGATTACGTTCTGGCGGCGCAGTTCCCGAACGGCGGCTGGCCCCAGGTGTGGCCGCTCGCCGGCGGCTATCACGACGCCATCACCTACAACGACGACGCCATGATAAACGTGCTGCAACTCCTGAACGACATGGCCGATGGAGCGAAGGATTTTAGTTTCGTCCCGGCCGCGACCCGCACCCTGGCCGCAGCCGCAGTCCAGCGTGGCATCGAATGCATTCTGGACACCCAGGTCAACGCCCACGGAACGAGAACCGTCTGGTGTCAACAACATGACTTGCTGACGCTTCAGCCAACCTCAGCCCGCAACTATGAGATGCCGGCGCAAGTTGGCGGCGAAAGCGCCGGCATCATGATTTTTTTGATGCGGCTGCCCCATCCCGATCTGAAGCTCGTCGCCGCGGTGCATGATGCAGCCGCGTGGTTCGAGAGAACCCAACTTCGCGACGTCGCTTTCAAAGCGGTCGGTGACGAAGGCAGACAACTGGTTGCGTCACTCGGAGCTGGACCGCTGTGGGCGAGGTATTATCAAATCGGCAGCGACCGTCCGGTCTTTGGCGACCGGGATAAAAGCATTCACGACAACGTCAGCGAACTCTCCCAAGAGCGACGCAATGGTTATAGTTGGTTTGGTGATGGTCCAAAGCGGGCATTGGAACAATATCGACAATGGCGACAATGGCATCCGAGACTGTTAGGGAAACGCTGATTAAAGGCAGTTTTACAATTTTTGATGGTTGGGAATGCGCCCGCCGCGGCGGAAAATTGCGGTGGGTTGCTTGGGTTCGCAGGCCAGTTCCGGTTGGGTCGAGGGGGTTGGCCGCCTTTTTTCACCTTCGCAGCAGGCTTGACGCGCGGACTTTCACGCCGTGGC
>PLJQ01000336.1 GCA_003140275.1 Limisphaerales bacterium | reverse complement strand
AAAAACTTTGGGGACAATTGGGGGACAGTCAAACGGTGTTTTCCTGCGTTCACATGCGTCTTGACTCCCGGACAACATTGCGCACAATCCCGTATAGTAGCGCAGGTTTTATCACTATTCACGCACAAACGCGAATTGCGGTAAGCGGGTTCAACTCCCGCCACGCGCACCACTTTATTTGAGTTGATCGTTCCAGCGCATGATGTTGTTCCGGGCGCTGTATTGTTATGAAATCAATCAAGATTTTATTTCCGTGGTTGCTCGCTGTAAGCGCGTTGGCTGGCGCATATTTTTTCTACGCATCCAGTTCGCAAAAGGAAACTGAACTGGTGCAACTGCGGCCGGAAGTTCAGGAATTGCAAACTCTGCGCGCGGAAAATGAAGAGCTTAAAAAACTTCAGGGGCAAGGCGATGAACTGGCCCAACTGCGCAAGGACAATGTCGACCTGCCCCGCCTGCGCAATGAGGTCCGCCAGTTGCGTGAGGAAAAGCTGACATTGACGAGGCAGACCCAAAGCGCTCAAGTCCAGGTTCAGACGGCCCAAGCGCAGGCGCAAGCCGCCCAGTCGCTGGCTCAAGCGCTTCGCACCAACGCGTTATCCGGACTGACTCCCAAAGGCGCACAAGACCCGGCGCTGGCACTGGCCAACGCCTGCATCAATAATCTTCGCCAGATTGATGGCGCGAAACAGCAATGGGCCTTGGAAAACAGGAAACCAGCCACCGCACTGGTGAATCAAGTTGAACTCGCACGGTATTTCAAGAATAACACCATGCCAGTCTGTCCTGCCGGAGGTATTTATACACTCAATACTGTTGGCTTGGCGCCGATTTGCAATATGCCCGGTCACGCGCTCCCGAAGCAATAGCTGGCAAGTCGCCGCGTTTCTCGATCACGAGCATCCTTTCGATTTCAGCCTTTCCTTTTAGTCGTCGTCCCCTACAGTCACCGGACGAATGAACGATATCTCTGTTGAAACACTGTCCGGCATCGCAAATCAATTACGCATTCACTCCATCGCGGCCACAACCGCAGCGGGTAGCGGCCATCCGACTTCGTGCTGTTCCGCAGCGGACATTGTGGCCGGGCTGTTTTTTGGCCACATGCGGTATGACCCGAAAAATCCGCACTTCGCCAATAACGATCGTTTCATTCTTTCCAAAGGCCACGCCGCGCCGTTGCTATATGCCGCTTGGGCGGAGGCCGGTTTGTTTCCCGCGACGGAATTGTTGAAATTGCGCGAGCTTGGCAGCGATCTGGAAGGTCATCCGACGCCGCGTCTGTCGTTCGCCGATGTGGCGACGGGTTCACTCGGTCAGGGATTGAGTGTCGGCGTTGGCATGGCGCTCTGCGCGCGCCTTGATAATCTGGACTACAACACCTTCGTGCTGCTCGGCGACGGCGAATGCGCTGAAGGCAGCGTGTGGGAAGCCGCGTCGCTGGCGGGTATTTATCAACTCAATAATCTTACCGCCATTGTCGATGTGAACCGGTTGGGTCAAAGTCAGCCCACCGCGTTTGGCCACAATCTTGAGGTTTATCGCAAACGCTTTGAAGCGTTCGGTTGGCGAACCGAAGTGATTGATGGTCATGACATGGACGAAATTGTGGAGGTTCTGGCGGCGGTCGGGTTGGGGAAACAACCGCTGGCCATTATCGCCAAGACCCTGAAAGGCGCGGGCGTCTCCTTTATCGAGGACAAGGAAGGCTGGCACGGCAAGNNACCGCTGCCGAAAAACGAAGCGCCCGCCGGCTATCCGCCGACTACTTACAAACTCGGCGACATGGTGGCTACGCGGGAAGCTTACGGAAACGCGCTGGTGCGCATCGGTGAAGCCGATGAACGGATTGTCGCGATGGACGGCGACACCAAGAATTCAACCTTTGCGGAAAAGTTTTACAAAAAATTCCCGGATCGTTTCACGGAGTGTTTTATTGCCGAGCAAAACCTCGTGGGGGTGGCGACCGGTTTCGGCACGCGCGGCAAAGTTCCGTTTGCTTCCGCCTTCGCCTGCTTTTTCGAGCGCGCGGTCGACCAGATTCGTGTAGCCGGCATTTCCATGGCGAACCTNNGGCACGCATTGCGGTGTCTCCATCGGCGAGGACGGTCCGTCGCAGATGGCGCTGGAAGACCTCGCCATTATGCGCGCTATCGCCGGCAGCGTGGTGCTTTATCCGAGCGACGCCGTGTGCGCCGAAAAACTGGTCGAGCAAATGGCGCTGACCAAAGGCATTGCTTTCCTGCGCACTTCGCGACCGAAGACGCCGGTGATTTACAAGAACGATGAACAATTTCCCATCGGCGGCGCCAAAGTGCTGAAGCAATCCGCCGGCGACAAAGTGACGGTGGTCGCGGCCGGCGTGACCTTGTTTGAAGCGTTGAAAGCGGCTGACGCGTTGGCCAAGCAGGACATTGGCATTACCGTCATCGACGCTTATAGCATCAAGCCGCTCGGCAATGATGTCATTCGCTCCGCCGCGCAGAAGACGAACAACACCGTCCTGACGGTGGAAGACCATTATCCTGAAGGCGGGCTGGGCGACACTGTTGCCGGCGAACTCAGCGCCGACGGTATCCGGGTTCACAAGCTGGCCGTCACGGAAATTCCTCGCTCCGGCAAAATGGAAGAATTGCTGGCCAAGTACGGCATTGATGCGGCTGCGATTGTGAAGAGGGTCAAGGCACTCGTTTCATGATCATTCGGGTTCATTGTTTGATCGGGATGCCTTAAGTCGTCACGCGCAAGCCATCCTGGCCCGAAGACGCCGCGCTTCGCCTTAACTGCGAGTCATACCAACTTCCTGTGAGAATCGGTAATGGGTGTCAGTCATTCGGCACCCAGCCCTGGCCCGGGATGAACTCACGGTTACCTGAGTGCGTGCAGCAACCCCCGACGACCAAGGACACGGCCAGAAGCAAGAGCAGGATAATTCTTGTCATGATTTGAACTTAATCGAAATTGTCAACCGGGCCAGCTTGATGCAAATTGAAGCGAAACACGGGTTGCATGTCGGACACGCCGAAATATCTGAAAGGCCAATTGCTGCTGGACGGCGGGCAATTGCGCGGATCGTTTTTCCACCGCTCGGTGGTTTTAATCTGCCAGCATGATGCCGAGGGCGCGTTCGGTCTGGTGCTGAACCGTTCCAGTGGAAACAAGGTGGGCGATGCGCTCGCGGCGGACCTGCCCGAACTACTCAAGGAACAGCCGTTGCATCTTGGCGGGCCGGTGCAGCCAGGCGTGTTGAGTTTTCTGCACTCGGATAATTTTGTTCCCGATGCCAGCGTCATGCCCAATTTGGACCTCGGCCATTCCCGGGACAGGCTCATTGATATCGGCGAATCCTTTTCCACCACCAAAAAGGTCAAGCTGTTCGCGGGCTACGCCGGCTGGAGTCCGGGCCAGCTTGAAGAAGAAATGAAACGCGAAGCCTGGTTGACTCACCCTGCCTCGCTCGAACTTGTCTTCGAGACTAAACCGGAGCAACTCTGGCCCCTGATCCTGCGCCAGAAAGGCGGCAAATACCGGTTGCTGGCCGAAATACCGGAGGATCTTTCGATGAATTGAGTTTTTCTTGTCGGGGCGGGAACAAAAGGAGAAAGGCGGGAGTTCAAAAGGAGAATAGGGTTTTGGCTTGGGGAACTGTCCCTTGGTCGAGGGGCTGAGGAGGCCGACGAAGCTCCTCGACCAAGGGACACTCGGACTCCATTCTGAACTGTGAAAAAAACAATTGGCCAAACGCCTGACCAGCCCCTTTCTCCAACACATTCTCCAACAGTTTAACGACGAGCAAATCGACCGCGCAGAAGCCTCCCAACACCTTCAGATCAGTCAGGCGCACCTTTACCGGCCTCCGCACCCGCTGGCTGCAAGACCGCGCTGAGTTCAGCGCCTAGCTCTCCGGTGGCGGTCATTGGCCAGCTTGGCCGCCTGAAGCCAGCCAGTTCCTTCAGGATTTTGTCCCGTTGCAGAAACCTCCCAACTTTCAACTGGTGGCTGATGAACTGGCCATTCGCTTCGGTTTCAAGCGCCATCGTCAATCGGTCGCCGCCTTTGTCCGCGCGCATTTCCCCAACCTCATTTGCCAGCCAGAACCGCGCCCCAAGGCCCGCCGCCGCTGGGAACGCTCCCGCCTCAGCGANNTGACCGTCGATGATCATTCCCGAAAACTCTTGGGCGCGGTCTTTGTCCCCACCGATACCACTTGGAATCATTTCGAGCATTTTCGCCGGCTCTTTCTCCAGCACTCCTTGCCGCTGGTCGTGTACACCGACGGCCTGAGCCTCTTTGGCCACGATTCCATGGCCGATGACCGCGATCCCTCTTCGGAGTTCCAGCGCGCTTTCTCCGCCCTGGGCGTGACCCACGCTGGTCGCCCCCAGCCCGCAAGCCAAAGGCAAGATCGAACGGCGCTTCGGTACCCTGCAACAGCGCCTGGTAGCGCTCCTGGCTTACGAACACGTCGGTGATTACCTCACGGCTCAAGTCGTCTTGGAGCGCCAAGTCGCCCATCAAAATGCCACCGTTTGCCGCACCACGAGCCTCAGTCCCAATGCCGCTTGGGACAAGGCCCTTGGCGGAGCAGCGTACGGCCCTACGTCCTTGCCCGCCAGCGGCGCTGTTGGACCCTGCCTCTGGCGCTCCATTTACGCCGCCGGGTCAAGGCCGACCACCCGATAGACTTTTTGGGCCGCAGTTGGCCCATTGCTCCAACACAACGAGCCACCATCACCCTCATCCATCATCCGTTACGCCAGTTCTGGGCCGTGGCACAAGCGCCACTCCCACCCCAAAATACCTGGCCGGAAATCTTGGGAAATTACTCTCTCTAAAGTTTCTCCTTTTGAACTCCCGCCGACATGAATTGAGTTTTTCTTTGCGAGGTGTGACTGGATGTGCTAATAGTAGAACAGTTCAGTTAACGAAATGATGAAGTTTGTGCCAATGACGCAAAGTTAGAAGGCCGCAGAATGAATCTTAAGCTCGAAATGGCACCCGGTCAGGAAACAGCTCCGACGGCGCTTCCTTGTTTGCCGACAAACCGGACGCGGAAAGCCGGAAGGATCCCGGCCAAACAAACCTTCGGCCAGCTCGTCATCATTGCGGTGTTGTCCACGGCCAGTTATTATCTGTTCAGCCACTTTTTTCTGGAGTCAGTGCAGGTCACAGGTGTCAGCATGACGCCAACCTTGCAGGACGGCGAGCAATACGTGCTCAACCGGTGGCCTTATCTCTTTCGCGCTCCGCAGCACGGTGAGGTGGTCGTGCTTAAAGATCCGGAAGACCATGGCTTTGCCGTCAAACGGATCATTGCCACCGCTGGCGAAGCGATCCAATTCAAAAATGGCGAGGTCTATGTGAATAGCAAGAAGTTGGTAGAGCCTTATCTCAATGCCGGAACAACCACGCCCACCTTCTCGCGGCCGGAAGAGCAATTAATCCTGTTTGGGAATGGTTACTTCGTCCTTGGCGACAATCGCTGGAATAGTGCTGACAGCCGGTTTTATGGCGCCGTCCCACGGAAAAATATTCTAGGACTGATCCCCTTATAATTCTTCCGCTCTCATTTCCGCAACCCCGGTTTCCAACTTCCCAGTTCCGCCGGAGTTGCCAGTGATAATTTGAAGTGGTGGTTGGTGATGGATTCGAACCATCGATTCGAATGCCGGCCAACAATTCCGCGTTTTCCTAAGAAATACAACATCCACGTACACTGTTGACACGGGTGTACGTTATGACTATATTTATGACCATTGTATGGCCAGCCTGCATAAAGAACCTCGTGGCAAATCGCCCTTCTGGTATTGCGCCTTCCAAACGCCCGATGGCGCCCGGCACTTCCGAAGCACCAAGACCACCGACAAGCGGCAGGCGCGGCAGATTTGCGATACTTGGGCCAAGGCGGCGCTTCTCGGGGACAAGTTGACCCCGGAAAAGGCGCGGGCCGTCATCGCTGGCGGGGTGGCCAACGTCTTATTGGCATCGGGTCAAACTCTGCCGACGGCCACCCTCCGCGACTGGTGCAAGCGGTGGCTGGAAACGAAGGCACTGGAAGCCGAGCCGCGCACGCATGAACGCTACAAAACCAGCCTGCGACGTTTTGTGGCGTTTCTCGGAAGCAAGTCGGGCGAAGATTTGGACGCCCTGAAAGTGAATGACGTTTTGCTGCANNTGAATGACGTTTTGCGTTTCCGTGATTACGTCGCCAAACGGCTGTCTGCCACCAGCACGAACATGGATTTGAAAGTCCTGCGCGCCTGTCTCTATTCCGCACAGAAACAAGACTTGGTTGAAAAGAACGTGGCTACGAAGGTGGACACCTTGAAGCAACGCGGCGAAAGCAAACGGCGCGGCTTCACCTTGGCCGAAGTCGGCAAAGTTTTGAAACGTTGCGACCAAGCTGGTGGCGAGTGGCGCGGCTTGATTCTGACCGGCCTTTACACCGGACAACGGCTTGGCGATGTGGCCGGGCTGACATGGCAACAGGTGGACCTGGCCAAGCGATGCATGTCCTTTGTGACGAGCAAAACCGGCAAACGGTTGTCCTTCTACATGGCCAAACCACTGGCAGACTACCTGGAAAACCTGCCGTCCAGCGACCAGCCGGACGCCTGGGTGTTTCCCAAAGCGGGGGCAATGGCCGAAAAGCACACCGGCACGATCTCCACCAAGTTTTACGATGAAATTCTTGCGCCTGCCGGACTGGTGAAGACGCGGCCTAAAGCTGACGCCAGGATCGGCGGCAAGGGACGCGACGCCCGGCGGCAGACCAGCGAACTTTCCTTCCACTCTCTGCGGCACACCTTCACAACGTGGCTGAAATCTGCCGGCGCAAGCAACGCGATGGCGCAAATGATTGTCGGCCACGATTCCGAAGTTGTCTCGCGCGGCTATACGCACCTTGCTGCGGACGATACGAAAGTTGCCATCGACAAACTGCCGGACATTACCAAATGAAAAAGGCCAAACCCCGCCACACTGCCGTGGATGAAAAAGCATCGGTGGACCCGCCGCAACCCTCCGCAGATCGGCCGACCCCAGGGGCTGGCGTGGACCGCGCGTCAAATCCAGAGCGACTCGAAGCGACCCGCGAACCGACCACGACGAAACCGGTCCCCGGCGCGAAAAGTACCCATTACTCTGCGCGCCTGCCACACTTCGCCATCGCCCTAGCAGCGCCGGCGGACCCGCCGCCGCCGTCTGCAGAGCAGCCGCACAACCGACCCCAGGGCGCTGACGCAGACCGCGCGTCAAATCCAGGGCGACTTGAAACGACCCGCGAACCGACCACGACGGAACTGGCCCTCATCGCTGGGTTGTTGCGGCGAGCGACGCATTTCGAGCCGTCGCTGGCTTCAGATGCGCTTGATCTGTGGGAAGCCTGTGCCAAGGAACTCCAAAAGCGACGTGAGAATCGGCATCCCTCTCAGTTCGATCAACTGTGCGAGCAGCTGCCCAAGCCTTACAAGTATCCCGTGTCGCTGGATGAATTTTTCAATTTGATGCTGCCGGTAAGACGTCGGTTAGAAAGACTAAAGTCTTATCGCCATTTCCTGATGGCTTGGAAAAGATTGGACTTGGCTGGAGCTATTGACGAGTCCTCAAAACACTCTGAGGCACCCGTGGATGAATTCGATTTCCTCGAGCGAGCCTTTCTGTTTCAGGCATGGCTTAAGGCCGACCTCAGTGCCACCAAATCAATGAATGGAGCGATTGGCCAGCGAAAGAAGCAGATCAAAGCCACGCAATCATTGAATGGCACGCGCGGCCAGCGAAAGCAGGCGAAAATAAAAAAGTTCACGGCCAGACAGATAGCGGCATTGGAGAAAGCGGTTTCAAAAAAGTGTAAACTGGCTGTAAAAGCGGCTAGCGAAAAATGGAACAACGCGCGGTACTCGTACGCAAGAGGTTTCATCGCTTAGCCGCCTGCAGCTTCTCTTCTACCCAAAAACTTCCGCAGGCGCGACTTGTCAACTTTTTTCCAAGATTGGAAAAATGTGGCCGTTGAATCATACATAAGATTTTGGCTTTGTGCAACTTACAAATCATGATGAAAGTCTGCACATTTAGATTCTCGCCCTGAAAAAGCGCGACCCTGAAAACGTGCGTTTTGCTTCCGGGCTGCTGACCCGCTCCAGGGTTTAGCTTCCGGACTGCTTCGAAGGAGTGTGGTTCTGCCATTCGCATAAGAAAAAGTGGCGAAAAAGGGGTGTGCTCTGTTGCAACCTTGAAACGCGAACTGCATTCAATGACTGCTGCGCCGATTGTGCCTGCGAAGGATCACGGCGCCGGCATCAAACCCGAGTGGATTCGTCTCCCGAAACCGGGGACACTGTGCCCACTAAGCAGCCTGACTCGATCTACCTTAAACGGATTGATCCTCCCAACCGCGGAGAATTCCTACCGACCTCCGGTGCAGAGCATTTGCTTGAGAAAACGGGGCAAGCTCAAGGGCTGCAGACTCATTTCCTACGACAGCCTGATGAATTATTTGAAAAGCTTTTTGACCAAAGACGGATCGTCCACCAACGACAACGTCGGTGGCACTGGCGGGGTGGAATTATTTGAAAGACAACATGACTGATTTTAATTCGGTGCGGGCAAAAATCGGCGGATTGAAGGGTGTGATGCGCCTGCTTCGAGATGCGCCGGAGCACGATCACGGATGGCAGAACCTGCCCGAATGTCCGTTCTGTAAGAACAAGGGTTGCAGCGGTGTATTCACGCGGCACGGGACGGATTTCTTCAAGTGCTTTTATACGGATTGCTCTTCCGGCAACGGGGCGTTGACCGAGATGGGTTATATCAAAATGCGGCTAGGCTTGAGCGACGTCAAACCCGCCGAGGGTGGTGCCAGCCCGGCTTATCGACGGCTTCTGGAAATGGCTGGCTGCTGGGAGGAGCCCAAACCAAAGGTCGAACAGGATATGACTGCGGCGGCCGGCGTAGTGGCCGCCCTACCACCCGCGGAGCCAGCGAGTGCGCCTCTTGATCCGACACCGAAGGCGGTGGCCTCGGCGGGTAGTGGAGTGGCCGCCCCTCCCTCCGCAGAGGGTGCGCCTGTTGAGAACGACCTGGAGGAACTGATCAAACTAGCTACCTCTGTCATACGAAACGAGCGGAAGGCAACAATGACATTGCTCCAGCGCAAGCTTCACCTGGGTTACTCGCGGGCCGTCGGAATCATGGATGAGCTTCAGAGGCGAGGGCTCGTAGGGCCTTCAAAAGGGACCACGAATAGAGAGATTCTGATGGGGTTGCCGCCGATTTCCCCCCTGCCGGAATCTGCTGCACCCGGCGTGTCCACCGAGGCTGCGCCGGACAAAGGTGGGGCGGGATCGATTCCGATTGCGGAACGCAACATCAATATTGCGGCCAAGGAAAACGGCGCGATCGAACGGGAAGTTGCGCCGGGTCTGGCGGCGTTGCGGTGGTTTTTTGATCGTCTGACTCCGGCCACTTGCGAAATGGTGCCTTATCTGGAATCTGGCGAACCGGTGACAAGTCCCATTTCAAGGAGTGTTTTTGCCCGGCTGAAATGGAGGCCGGAGGCGCTGCTGATCAAGCGCGCGCAGACACCCGAGACGACTGCGGCCCTGGGGTTCATGGCAAATCCAAGTTCAAACGAGGGTCTGCTTCGCCAGATGCCGGATTTGTTTTCATGGCCGGAGCTTAGGGAGTCGGGTTTGTGGCTCGAGGCCGACCCGACTCGGAAGGTGGGGCGCCGGCCGAATCCGCAGTTCATGGGCGTGGGCCAGATCGGCAAGAAAGCGCCGGCGGATCGGAAGAAAAACAAGGACAAATGGTGGTGGGGACCCAGCGAACCGATTTTGATCCCCTATTTCAACGAATATGGCGACCTGGTGAAACTGCGCCCGCACAAGGGCGGCGCGCCGGCGGGAACAGCCAACGGACGAGATCGGCTGTACGTGCCGAGGAATTACCGCCACTGCATGGATGAGCTAGAGCAATTCGACCGCGTGATGATCTGTGAGGGTGAATTCAAGGGCGCGGCGGTTTGGCAGGTCCGTGGCGCAGGATTGCAATGGCAATCAACCGACGGCTTCAAGTCTAAATTGCCGACCCTCGGTGTCTGCACCTTCCCCGGCATCACCTATGGCAGGAACCCGGAGATGCGCGGCGACCTGGAGATCCTTCTCAAAATGGTGAAATGCGGCGAGGTCATCGTGGCGTTCGATTCCGAGGACAAGTCAGACCAGCCGCTCCACAAGCGGCATGGATCGCGGATCTACGCGGAGTATCTGGCGGCAGACCTGCAACAGAAATTGCACCTCCACACGCGGGTCTGCCTTTTGCCGGAGCGCTGGCGCGACGAGAAGGGCAAATCTGATTTCGACGGCGCGCTTGTCAAGCTGCACAAAGAATACGTGAGGGATGGGAGCCAACTATGATTCGAGACGAACCAACAACTCCAGTGCCGTCGGCGCCGTCGTATCGCGCTGGCTGCTGGGCCAAAGACGAAGCGGAATTTTTTGAGGTTGAGGAATCCTCGGTGCCGCCAGCGCAGCTTGGCGACCCCTTTCCCTACGAAGATGGAGCGTACATCCGGCAAGAAGTGGAGCGGATGGTTTATGAGCCCAAACTGCCGAGCGCGGGCAATCGCGAGCGCCGTTGGCTGCGCCAACTATGGGACCACCTGCGGCAGCAGCTCAAGCGGGAGACGGTGCCCATGGTGATCAACCAGGCGGTGCGGGATTACGCGCGCGCGCTGGAGCAGATGCTGCCGAAGCGGGAATGGATCCGGCGCAAGGACGGTTCGATTCTGACGCTGCCGGGGGCGTACTACTCGCGCAAGCGGGTCACACCCAAGAACAAGGATTTGTTCTGCGCCTGCCACCAGATGAGGCAGGATTTCCCGAAGGATGCCCGGAAACAATGGCTTGCGGATTTTCTGCTCGAGGGCATCCCGGAAATGGTCGCCGATTTCAAAATGGAATGCCTTTACCTGCTTCGCGGCGCAGACGGGAACGTGACCCGGCTGATTAAATTCGTCAACATGCGGGGCGAGGAGAGCAAGGGGCGGGAGGTGGGCCACGCGGACGTGCTCACGGAGGACATGTTCGCCGGGGCGGATAAATTTCGCCAGTATTGCCTAAGCAAGGGGAACTTCAACTTTGGGGTGGGCAGCAGCGCCGGGAATCTCGATCTGCAAAAGCTGCACTCGGACGTGAGTAATGACGCGGCGTATCGCGTGATCAAGCTGGTCCAATACGTCGGCTGGCATGCGTTGCCGAAACACGCATCCGACGCCGGGGCGGCTGACGGGCAAGTGACGATTCCGGGCATCTGGTTTTACGACAGCAACGCCTACGTCAACGGCAAGGAGATCCGGCCGGACGAGGACGGCATTTTCTGGCATGACGGCGAGGGTTACGCGCTTTCGCGGCGTGGCCGGGAACAGGAATTCGCGCATGGCCGGCCAACGATGAAGCCGGGAATTACCATCGAGTCGATGAAGCTGAACACGGAGGGCTGGGATGTCGAGGCGAAGAAATTGTTTGAGACGAATCCTTCAGGGGGTTTTTACCGCGAAGTGTGCCGGCTCATGGTGGAGGCGGCCGGCGGTCAAGAGGGGCGAATGGCTATCGGGGGCGTGCTTGGGTTTGCCGCAGCCCCGGAGATTTTCGCCCACTGGCAATGTTTTCCCGGTGTACAGATTTCCGGCCAGTATGGGAGCGGCAAGACGACGTACAGTTCCTGGTTAATGTCGTTCCAAGGTCAGCGTGTGACCGACGGGGAGGAGCATCGCATCGGTGCCGGGTTGGGCATGGTCTCGAGCAACGTGACGGCGGTTGGGATGATGTGCCAGTTGGAAAATTACTCGAACTTGATGGTGTGGGCAGACGAGTTCCGGGCCGCGGAATTGAAGCGGCTGCAGGGCGGGGAGGCCAAGCTGGCGATCATGCGCGACGCCTACGGGCGGCAATTGGCGACCAAGTGGAGCCCGGACGGTCTTCAGCGGGTGATCCGGACGATGCTGCTGGTGAGCGGGGAGAGCACCTCCGACGACGCGGCGACCCGCTCGCGTTACGTGCATATGCTGGTAAGCGAGAACAAGCGGCTGGACAATCATCACGACTGGCTGATGGCGCACGACAAATATTTGTTCATTTTCTGGAGGGAAATCATGGAGCGGCGCGAGGAATTTGTGAAGCTGGTGATGAGCCAGATTGAATCCTGGATTAACCACAAGGACTTGGCGAAGCTGCCAGCCAGGGAACGCCTGACGCATGCGGTGGCTTACGCGTCGTGGGCGGCGGCAGCAGAATTGTTTCAGAGCCACACGGCGCAGGAGGTGGAGGAGTACCGGAAGTTCATGGTAGCTTACGCGGCGGCCGCCTCGACGGACGTGTCGGCAGACGTGAACGTGAATGTATTCTGGCGGGCGGTGTTCACGGCCTGGAAGGCGGGAGAAATTGACTGGAAAGTGTTCAAGGTGGAAGGCGAATGGGTGGAACATCCGCCGGGGGCGCCCAACCAAGGCCGCTGGTTCAGCGCCCGGCTGCTGACGGACCCGTACAGCCTGATCGACCAGGTGGCGATCTATCTGCGCAAGAGCGGAACGGCGGTGACGTTGAGCGCCCAAGACCTGCGCGACCAGCTCTCCAAGACGGATTGCTGGCTTGTGGGAAAGGATGGGGGGCGGCTGGAGAAAATCACGATCAACGGGGTGCGCGTGAGGCCGTGGGGGTTCGTCGTGGACAAGCATCCGGAGGGATTGCAGGGGATCACCGACGATCGGTTCCAAGCTTCGCTGACGGACCAGCCGACGGTCGAAATCGGCCCGGTATTCAAAGACGGAGATGATCCCCGCAAGGGCGAGTTATTCGCGATCGTGGATGAAGTGCTGCGCAAGCAGCAGGAGATTCACTGAGTTAACTGCCAACGAAGCCGTGGTCGCAGACCAGGTCCTGATAAATGCGTTGGGCACTCAGTCCGACCGACACCGCCGCCTCAATCTGCGGCAGCCAGGGTTGGCAAGTCATCTGCATCCGGCATGAGATCGCCTTGCAACTTGGGCTGGCGGTATTCGAGGAATACCCGGAGCTGAAAGACGGCAAGGTGAAGCTGGACGGCGACAACGTCGTCGAGTTTCNNTGCCGGAATTCCAGCAAGTCACGCTTAAAGTGCTGCGCTGGGAAGAACGGGACAAGCGGCTCGTCATTAAAGAAGCGCAATTAGTCACATGAAGAACACGGTGAAGGCGGCAGGACGGAGGCGCGCAAGCGCCCCGGCCTGCCGCTTAACCTTGTTTAATAGTCTAATAACTGTCCCGTAGGATGGAGACAAAAACCAGAAAGACAATTTCTGTGATAAACATTGAAAGAAAATAACTAGCTTGCTTGCATAAAACCATGCCGACAAAAGGCAAAGCGAAAACAACGATGCACGATGTCACGCACGCTCGGTCGCATATTAAAGGTTCGGCGACGTAAGGCTTACCGCATGAAAGCGCACGCAGAAAATCCAGCAGAGCCAAGCGAGACACGCTGGTGTTTTTGGATTCCGGCCTGCATGATGACGACATTGATCCTCTATTTAGCGAGTGCGCTTGCTACACGCGTAATGTGGGAACACGGCACGATATCTCAAGGTTCGGCGACCTACCACGCAGTGGTGATCTTTTACCGACCACTAGACATTGTGGCCGCCGCCAGCCCGCGGTTCAAGAGTGCCTTCAAGGCTTGCGTAGATTGGCTAGTTCC
>PLJQ01000483.1 GCA_003140275.1 Limisphaerales bacterium | reverse complement strand
CGAGCACGATGACGCGCGCGCCAAGATCGATCCCGACAACGAACTCCTCTGGCATCGCGACCGCCACCGTCTCGAAGCCGAGGTGATCCGTGATGCGATGCTCAAGGTCAGCGGCCAACTCGATGACCGCCTGTTCGGGCCGGGCACGCTCGACCAGACCATGAAACGCCGCAGCATTTACTTCTTTGTCAAACGCAGCCAGTTCATTCCCATTCTGCAACTGTTCGATGCGCCCGATCCGTCGGTCAGCGTCGGCNNGCAGCCGCGTCTCCACGACGATTGCGCCACAGGCATTGTTGTTCATGAACAATCCGCAGATCCGCGATTATGCGCGCGCGCTGGCCGGACGACTCAAACCCGCGTCCGACACGTCATTGGCTGACGCGGTCACCGAAGGCTACCGCATTACGATGGGTCGAAAGCCAGGCTCGACCGAGCTTGAAAATTCCGTTGCCTTTATCAAACAACAGGGTGATTCATATCGCACCAAAAACAAAGCCAACGCCGACGAACTGGCACTCGCAGACTTTTGTCAGGCGATGTTTGGACTCAACGAATTCATTTATGTCGAATGATGAATTGATGCGGAAGATGATGACTAACGCTCGCCCTCACCCCGGCNNCCCGGCCCTCTCCCCCAGGAGAGGGAGAATTCTTCGCTGCTTTCGGACGGCACGAATGTTCCTGGTGGCCTTACGCGCTTTGAACCGAACGTCAGAGGGTCGGTGGCGGCAACCACGACGCGCGAATCCCCTGGTGACGTAGCCAACTCCTCCCTCTCCTTGGGGGAGAGGGAGGGGGTGAGGGCGAGCCAATCCTCTAAGAGCGTTTACGGAAAAGCCGTTTGGTGTCCCGGCTTTAGCCGGCCAGCACGGCCAACGCACGCTAAAGCGTGGACACCAAACGGTAGAATTTGCTCGCCGTCACATTTCCGTACGCGCTCCAAGCTCATTCTCTCAGTTGCGCACGGTAATGAGGATCGTTCTCGATCTCGCTATATTGCAGTTTTTTCCAAGGATTGATTATGAACACAAACCCTAGGAACTGGCAACGCGGCATGTCAAGGCGCGAAGCGCTCAAGCGCGCGGGCGCCGGTTTCGGAATGCTCGCGCTGGCCGGCTTGCTGGATCAGGAAGGTCTGCTGTGTCCGTCCGCATCGGCGGCTGCGCCGCTCAGTCCGCTGTCGCCCAAGCCGCCGCAGTTTACGGCGCGCGCCAAATCCGTGATCTGGCTGTTCATCAACGGCGGGCCGAGCCAGGTGGATACGTGGGATTACAAACCCGAACTCATCAAACGCCACGGTCAGAAGCTCGACGGCATCGACAAATTCACCGGCTTCTTCGCCAACGAAGTCGGGCCGCTGATGAAATCGCCGTTTGCCTTCACCCAGCACGGCCAGAGCGGCTCCTGGGTCTCGGAAATTTTCCCAAACCTGGCGAAACACGTGGACAAGATGGCGTTCATCCATTCGCTGCACACCCAATCCAACAACCACAGCCCCGCGCTCTTCGCCATCAACACGGGTGTGACGCGCATGGGTTTTCCGTGCGTCGGTT
This sequence comes from Limisphaerales bacterium, assembly GCA_003140275.1. GTDB lineage: Bacteria > Verrucomicrobiota > Verrucomicrobiia > Limisphaerales > PALSA-1396 > PALSA-1396. The sequence goes on along the minus strand of PLJQ01000483.1, from coordinate 1,610 downwards.
CGTGGGTCGGTTACGGGCTGGGATCGGAAAACCAGAACCTGCCGGGCTTCGTCGTCATGGCCGACCCGCTCAACCGCGGTCTGCCGAAGGGCTATGCGCAAAACTGGCTGTCGGGTTTCCTCCCCAGCATTTATCAGGGAACGTATCTGCGTCCCAAAGGCGAACCGATTGACAACCTCGTCCGCGCTGCCGACATGTCCGACGAACAGCAGCGCGCGCAGCTTGACCTGATGGCCAGACTCAACCGCGAGCATCTCAAACCGCAGGGTGATAACGAACTCAACGCGCGCATCGAAAGCTTCGAACTGGCGTACCGCATGCAAGTCACCGCGCCGGAAGCGATCGATTTCGACCACGAACCCGGCCACATCAAGGAACTTTACGGCCTGAACGAAAAACGCTGCTCCCATTTCGCCAAGCAATGTTTGCTCGCCCGCCGCATGGTGGAACGCGGTGTCCGCTTCGTCCAGATTTACAGTGGTGGCACGGAAAACCAGCTCAGTTGGGACGGCCACAAGGACATCGTGGGCAACCACACCGGCTTCGCCGGGGAGACGGATCAACCCATCGCCGCCTTGCTCACCGACCTTGAACAACGCGGCCTGCTCGACAGCACCCTGGTCATCTGGGGCGGCGAGTTTGGCCGGCTGCCCATCTCACAACCCGGCGACAAGCCCGGTCGCGACCACAATCAGCACGCCAACACCGTCTGGCTGGCTGGCGGCGGTGTCAAAGGGGGCGTTCACTTTGGCGAAACCGATGAGGTCGGGTTCAAGGCAGCGGTGGACAAAGTCACCATCAACGACCTCCACGCGACGATCCTGCACCTGCTCGGCATGAATCACGAAAAGCTTACCTTCCGCTACAGTGGCCGCGACTTCCGTTTGACTGATGTTGCCGGTGAGGTGGTCAAGGCGGTGCTGGCGTGAGGTTATCCGCGTCACGACGCCCTTAAGAGCAGCAAAACTCGTCAGTCTGCGTTGGTTTTTCGCTTGAGCTTGATTTCGTGCTCGCTGCCGTCGGCCAGGAGCGGAAGGCTGCGAATTACACTGTAACCATCGGCCTCGAACCAAAAGCAAATTTCTTCCGCTGGTGCGGAATCCCATTCAAATCCACCTTCCGCATCTGTCTCTGTTTGCCACGCGAAACGAGCCGCGATTTGGTTCTTGAAATCATAATCAGTCCTGACAACGGCTTTGGGAATAGTGTTTCCGGCTTCATCCACAACCCGACCGCGAAAGATACTCCCTTTTACCAAAGCAAAGTTAAACACCTATTAAGCCCGAACGGTCAATAGGCAAAATGACTCCGGCCCGGAAAAGTTTTCTTTTCCGGTTATGCGTCTCCAGAACGGGTGCTCCGACTTAATTTCGCTTGGCAGCTCGAACGCTTGGGCGTCCGGCTAAACACCTATACGGACTCGATCGAGCCGGTCAGAGCCTTGTGCCGTTGCACCCCAGACCTCGACCGGCTTGCCAGGGCCACGATCCAACGCCGCGGCCCGGTCCAGAAACACTTTTCAGTTCACCCACACGCTTTCCATTCAAGTTGAAGTCGGCTGCCGAATCGTTCCTTGCGGAACGCCACGGCTCCAGTTTTTTGCGGACGTG
>PLJQ01000365.1 GCA_003140275.1 Limisphaerales bacterium | reverse complement strand
CCCTACCAGGTCAACAAGGCCAAGCTGGTCGAACGCATCGCCGAACTGGTGAACGAAAAAATCATCACGGAAATCTCCGCGATGCGCAACGAGTCCGACGAACACACGCGGCTCGTGATGGAACTGAAGCGCGATGCGAACCCCAAGGTCGTCATCAACAACCTTTACAAACACACCGCGATGGAAAGCTCATTCGCGGTCAACATGCTGGCGATCGATCACGGCCGGCCCAAGCTGCTTCCGCTAAAAGCCGCGAATCAAGCCTACATCGATCATCGCCGGGAAGTAATTCTGCGTCGGACTCGATACGAATTACGCAAGGCCGAAGAACGCTCCGAGACGCTCGAAGGCTATCTCATCGCGCTGGCCAATCTGGATGAATTCATTCGCATCATCCGCAAATCGGCGAATCGTGAGGAAGCGAAGATCAAGCTGCTGGCATTCGATTTCACCCGCGGGCAGGTCGAGAAACTCGGCATCCTCATCCGCAGCGAGGCGCGCTTGAACAATGGCCGTTACGAATTTAGCGAGGCCCAGACCAACGCCATTCTTGAACTGCGCCTCTACCAACTGACCGGTCTGGAAATCGACAAGGTCAGAAACGAATACAAGGAGCTTTTGGAAAGAATCAAGGACCTGCTCGACATTCTCGCCAAGGAAGTCCGCGTGATGACGATTATCAAGAAGGAATTGCGCGAGATCAAAGAGAAGTATGCCACACCGCGCCTGACCGATCTCGTGCCGGATGAAGGCGAGATCGCCATCGAGGATTTGATCGCCAACGAAGGCGTCATCATCACGCTCACGCATAACGGCCTGATCAAGCGCACGAACGTCAGTTCATATCGCGCGCAGCGACGCGGCGGCAAGGGCGTCATCGGCATGACCACGCGTGAAGGCGAGACCGCTGAAGACAAGGACTTCGTCGAGCATCTGTTCACGGCGAGCACGCACGATTACCTGATGTTTTTCACCAACACGGGCCGCGTCTATGTGGAGCGTGTGCATGAAATCCCAGACATGGGCCGCGCCGCTAAAGGCCGCAGCATTGCCAATCTGCTCGAGCTTAAGGCAGGCGAGAAAGTCGCCGCGTTGATTCGTGTGATTTCCAAGTCCGGCAAGAACAACGAAGACATCACCTGGCAGCAGCCGGATTTCCTGTTCTTCGCCACGCAGCAGGGAACGGTCAAGAAAACCGCGATCGACGAATTTGCGAACATCCGCAAGGGCGGCATCATCGCCATCGGCATCGATCCCGGCGACACATTGATCGAAGTCAAACTAACCAATGGGCACAATCAGGTGGTGCTCATCACCCGCGACGGGCAGAGCATCCGTTTTTCCGAGGACGATGTGCGCTCCATGGGTCGCCCCGCCGGCGGCGTGCGCGGCATCAAGTTGGACAAAGGCGACGCGGTGGTGGCGCAGGCGGTCGTCGTGCCGGACGCGACGTTGCTGGTCGCGGGCGAAAATGGCATTGGGAAGCGAACGGGTTTTGACGAATACCGGGTCCAGTCACGCGGCGGCAAAGGCATCATCACCATGAAGACGAATGAAAAAACCGGCCACGTGGTCGGCGCGCTCACCGTGCGCGACGCCGACGAAATCATGCTCATCACCGTCGGCGGGCAGATGGTGCGCACGGCGGTCAAGGACATCCGCGAGGCCGGGCGCAACACCCAGGGCGTCAAACTCATCAACTTGGACGCGAAGGACAAACTCCAGGCCATTGCGCCGGTGATCAGCGAAGAGAAGGAAGAGGACGAAAGCGAGTCCCCTTCGGCTTAGGAGAAGTGGAGACGCACATGGCCAAAGCAAAAACAACCGAACGGAACTTCTGTCAATGGTAAGGACTCTTTACTATTTTTTCTCTTTCTCAGTCGATGCACGTTCTCATGCTGGCTCCGCGGCCCTTCCGCAGGCAGACTCCGCGCGTCGCTCCGCCTGACCCTTCCCGCTCAGGGCTGACCTGGGTCGAGCAGAACCCGGAAACCGATGTAGGAGGACCCGCTACCCGGGCCGCCGACCGGCAGCCCCCGGCGCCGGTATTCCAGGCGCCGCCGCGGAACACGCGGCCCGGACCCGTTGCAGTCCCCTGCGGATCAACTGCAATCGCGCCGGGATAGGTACCGTACCAATCCTGGCACCACTCCGCGACATTTCCATACATGTCATACAATCCCCAAGGGTTGGCCAGCTTCTGCCCCACCGGATGCGTTGGCGGCCCTGAATTCCACGCGTAGTTCGTGAGGTTGGTGTAGCCCGGGTCATCCCCGGAGCTGAACCGCCGATCCGAAGTCCACCCCCGGCACGCATATTCCCACTCCGCCTCCGTCGGCAACCGATACACGCTGTTGGTCGCAATTCGCCGCGCTGCCCGTTCCCGCTGCGTGAGCATCGCACAGTAATTCGTGGCGTCGAACCAGCTCACACTCTCCACGGGCCGGTTCGTGTCGCCGGTAAAGGAACTCGGATTGTTGGTCGTCACCGCCAGATACTCCCCGTGGGTCACTTCATACTTCCCCATCCAACCCCCCCCCCGGCTGATCGTCACCGCTGTCTGCGGGCCTTCATCAGTAAAGCGGTCCACTTCGTTCGTCGGGCTGCCCAGCCGGAACGTTCCGGGTGGGATGAACACCAGGTTGGTGGGGACTGCAAATGCACCCGCCCGGTAAAACCGCTTGCCGGTCGCCGACGCGGACTTGTCGGCCCACAAATAGGGGCTGGCGGGCAGTTGCAGGAACTCTAGACAGCGCCAGGAGTTCGTTAACGCCAGGTCCGTGACATACTCCACCGAGTAAACAGCGCCCACCGCGCCCGTGATGCTTAGGCCCGCATACAGTTGAATACCGAGCACGGGCGGTGTCTGAGCGGAGGCCCGTGGACCGTTCGCCCAAACCGTCAGACTCAACAGGCAAAGGAATCGCAGGTGTTTCGAGAATCGTGTCTTCATAATTCCCGATTGAATAATGTTTCCTGGCCCGGTTGCAACGAACTTCTCCACCTCAGCCCTCAAACTCAAACCTGCCTCGGTGTGCGTTCTCAAACTTGCGGTGGACGTGCCTCTGCTCCAGCACATCTGGCCATGCAAAGTCGCCCGCAACGCTGCTGCCGCGCTATTGCAGACCACCCGCAGAGCCATCGCCGGTCAGCCAGTTCTCACGTTAGATTCCCGGCAATGCCTGATCTTCGGCTGATTTACGTTTTGAAGTTGGCGCTTTCTTGAAGGTCTCATCAACAGCAGCGACATTCGACGGGCGTTCGATGCCTTTGCCGGTCATCAATTCTTTCACGGTACGGAGTTGGATGCGCGGATATTTCTGTTGGTTCATTTTGTGCTCGTAAAAACCGGTGCTGGCGGCTTCGGCTTGCATCTCGCGTGTGGGAGGTTGCAGCGAAATCAAAACGCCGATGGCGGCTTTCTCCCGGTCGAGCACACCGCGCAAATCGCGCACGTCTTTCACGCCGGTCTTGCCGCCTTTGACCTGCAAAATGATTTGCTCCGGCTTGGCGGCGTTGAGGTCGTCGCGGAAAAGTATTTTGCCGTCAATGCCATGATCCGCGCCTTTCTTCTGCTCGACCGGACGCGCGTTGACGAGGCCGAGCGCCCACCATTGGAATTGATACTTGTCCTGCTCGGCGAGCGTGGCGGCTTCATTCGGCGTGGTCGGTTCGCCAATCGTGATGATTTCAATCTGGTTGCCGTACGTATCGCGGAGGCGGCTCTTGATGAGCGAAGTGGCAAGCTGCGTGATGTCTATGCCAATCCAGTTGCGGCCATTTTTCTCCGCTGCGTCAATCGTCGTGCCGCAGCCGCA
>PLJQ01000337.1 GCA_003140275.1 Limisphaerales bacterium | reverse complement strand
GCCAAGAAGACTGTGCCGGACGTGATGAGCGTGCGGCTCAAGGTTTGATTGAGCGCCTGGTTTATGACATCCTTGAAGGAACCGCGCGCACCCATTTTCAGGTCTTCGCGAATCCGGTCAAAGATCACGATGGTATCGTTGATCGAAAAACCGATGATGGTTAGAATAGCGGCCACCACCGTGGCATTAAACTCGCGACCGGAAAATCCGTTGGCTAGACAGTAACAGCCAATGGTCATCAACACGTCATGGATAACGGCCACTACCGCGCCCACGGCGAAGGAAAACTCGTAACGAAACGCTACGTAAATCAGAATGCCAAACAATGACAGGAAGGAGGCAATGACTGCCGTTCGTTGAATCTCCCGGCCCACGGTCGGCCCCACGCTCTCGTGGCCTATGTCCTTGAGTTTTGCCTGAGGAAACTCTTTAACAAGCTCCTCCAGAACCTTTCCGCTGGAGTCTTTCGATGTTGTCACGCGAAGTGTTTCCGTGTCGCCACGGAAATCCTTTTGATACTGGATGAGTGAGTCTTTCTCGCCCACTTTCGCGAGGGCAGAGCGCAGGTGTTCGACATCAACCCTTTGCTGAAAACTGAAAGTCGTGGTGTCACCGCCAACAAAATCGACGCCAAACAACTTCGACCCGCGCGCGAACACGCCGTAACTCAATCCCACGAGAATAATTGTCCAGGAAAGAATAAACGCCGGCTTGGCCAGCTTCATGAAATCGAGTTTGGTTACCCGGATGAAGTGGAGCATCGGCAAAGATTTCAGCCAACCACGGTTCAACAACCAGTCGAAGATCAGCCGCGTGACTACCAGGGCGGTGAATAAGCTGGCGGCGACACCAATCGTCAGCGTCATGCCGAAACCTTTGACCGAGCCGGTGCCCATGAACATCAAAATGACCGACGAGATCAGCGTGGTGACGTGCGAATCAAAAATGGTGCCAAAAGCGCGGTCGTAACCGGCGCTAATTGCCCCACGCAATGATTTCCCTTTGGCCAGTTCTTCCCGGATGCGTTCGTAAATGAGCACGTTCGCATCCACCGCCATGCCGACGGTCAACACGATGCCCGCGATGCCAGGCAAGGTCATCGTGGTACCGACCGAGCACATGACCCCCAGCAGGATGATGATGTTGGTGATCAACGCCACGTTCGCCACCATCCCGGCGATGAGGTAATAGACGAGCATGAAGCCGGAGACAGCCAGCGTGCCATAGATCGCCGCCCGCACTCCGCTCTGGATCGAATCTTTGCCCAAGGAAGGATCGACGCTGCTTTCCTTTTTGATGTCGACCGGCGCTTCCAGTGGATTCTCCAGCACGTTGGCCAGTTCCTGGGCCTCCTCCCGTGTGAAACCACCGGTGATTTGACCACGACCGCCGGGGATTGGTCCGTTGATGTTGGGTGCGGAACGCAATTCGCCATCCAAAACGATGGCCAGTTGCCGGTTGACATTCTCCTCCGTGACCTTCGCGAATATTTCGGCGCCCTGGGAGTTAAGGGTGAAATCGATTTCCGGCGTGTTGTTAATCGGGTTGCTAATGACCATGGCGTTCCTGATATATTTCCCTGTCAGTTCGGGATTTTTCTTGACGAGATAACCGGGCACATCTTGTACGTTTCGCGTTTTATGGGGATGCCGTAAAAACTCGTAGCCCGGCTCGCTAATTCCCTGGAGAACCAGTTCATCACTCTCCGGATGCACCAGTCGAAATTCCAGATAAGCCGCCTTTTTGATTTGTTTTTTGGCGTTCTCCCTTTCGGCTTCGGACAATCCGGGCAGTTGAATCAGAATGCGGTCCGTGCCCTCCGGCTGGATGAGCGGTTCGGCTACTCCGAGTTTATCCACCCGCCGGCGCAAAACCTCGACCGCTTGTGACAAAATCTTTTCATTCTTCTCCGTCGCCTCTTGCGTAGGAGCGTTTGTGCTCAATTGATTGGCGCCAGCGCTCACAGCATTCGTCTCTCTTGTCGCTTTAGTCAGGTCCACGGCGACCAAAAACGACGTGCCCCCTTGCAAATCCAAACCCAACTTGATCCGGCCCGCCGCCTCGCGCTGCAAACGATTCAGAATGGCGCGCGTGGGATTGACTTCCTGTTTGGTTTCGAAAAATGGAAAGTAACGGGTGATGTCATTGGTGGTGATCGCCTCCAGCAGATTACCGAACGCGCGTTCGGGAGTTTTCTGCTGCAACGGTCGCAGTTGTTCGACGATGTTGGTATAGGCCGCATCGTGTTTCACGGCCCGCTCTTGAAATACCACGGCCAGGTCACGACCGGTGGGGGGATAGATTTCGTAAATGGACCAGGCGACGACGAGAACAACGATGACAATTCTCCAGGAATTATTTCGATTCATGACAAAAAAAATCAGGCTTCGCCGGATTCACCACTCCGCTCGGTGATTTCTGCCACGGCGGATTTCAGGACTTCCATTTTCGTATCCGCCGAGCGGATGGAGACAGTCTTTTCTTTCACCGTTACGACCACCCCAACCACGCCGCCGGAAGTGACGATTTTATCGCCCGACCGGAGGGTTTTTAACAATGTGTTATGGTCCTTGGCCTTCTTCTGTTGCGGGCGGATCAGGATAAAGTAAAACACCACCACCATCAGGAGAAGCGGAACTATATTGGTCCACATCGGTGCGGGTTTTTGGGTTGGCTGCGGCGCGTTCGCGTCGGCCAGAATTGCGGTTACAATCTTCAAATTCATAGTTTGTTATCAATCAACGAGCGCCAAATCTAGGGATGCGACTGCATTTGGCAAGCTTGAATGAGATACCCGCCGGCGAAACGTCTTTTTTCCGTGCGATTGGTTTCGGCAGTCGCGACTCCGCTGGTATCAACCCGGATTTGACCCACCAGCGATCAACACCACAAACTCACCTTTAAGCGAACGTGGTCGGGAAATGGCCGATAATTCCATCGGTGTGCCGCGCAGAAATTCCTCAAACTTTTTCGTCAACTCTCTCGCCAATACCACCGTCCGCCCGGGGAAGATTTCCGCCAGTTCGCCCAGCAGTTTCTCAATCCGGTAAGGCGATTCATATAGCGCCAGCGTTCCGGAAAATGTCTTTAACGCCTCCAATTGCTTGCGACGTTGACCCAATTTGTGAGGCAGAAAACCGATGAAATGGAATTCATTCGTCGGCAGACCGCTGGCCGTCAATGCCGCCACCAGCGCGCACGCGCCGGGCACCGCTTCGACGCGCAACCCCGCCGCCCGCGCGCTGCGCACCACCCGTTCGCCCGGATCGCTGATGCCCGGACTGCCCGCATCGGTCACCAGCGCCACCTTTTCACCGCGCTGCAACCGCGCAAGGATTTCTTCACTACGCCGGGCTTCGTTAAATCGAAAGTAGCTCAACAACGGTTTGGCAATTCCGTAATGTTTGAGCAGTTGCCCGGTATGACGGGTGTCCTCCGCCGCCACGACGTCACATTCCTTCAACGTCCGTAGCGCGCGCAGTGTGATGTCCTCCAGATTCCCGATGGGCGTGGCTACGAGATAAAGCGTGCCGGGCGTGAGCGTTGGCAAGGCGGTTTCCATCGCCGCCAGTTAGCCAGAAAGTCTGCCGGGAAGAAACAGAGTTTTTGGACCTGATCGCCGCGCAAGCTTGAAGGGTTGCCAATTCGCTTCGCTCCGCACATGCTGAGGTGGATTACTAAGCATGACTTTTCTTCCGATAGTGGAGCGTGAACTGCGCGTGGCGGCCCGTCGGCGCGGCACTTATTGGACGCGGGTGGTCGCCGCGTCGATTGCCATCGGCGCGGCAGTTTGGATGTTAACCGTCTCGAATCTCGGAAGGCAGGAGTCCCCGTCCGAATTGAGCCAAAGCATTTTCATGATGCTCTCCAGCTTCGCCTTCATTTACTGTTTGGTGGCTGGCGCGCGTAATACGGCGGATTGTCTCAGCGAAGAAAAGCGCGGAGGAACGCTCGGGCTGTTGTTTCTCACGGATTTGAAGGGTTACGACGTGGTGCTCGGCAAACTGGTCGCCACGTCGCTGAATTCGTTTTACGGACTGCTCGCCATCTTTCCCGTGCTGGCCTCCCGTTGTTGCTGGGCGGCGTGGACGGCGTCCAATTCTGGCGCATGGTGCTGGTGTTGACGAACACGCTGTTCTTCTCGCTCGCTGCGGGGATGTGGATTTCAAGCATGAGCCTCCATGAGCGCAAGACGGTGGGCGCCACCATCATTTTGGTTCTGTTCATTACCGGGGGCATCCCGCTGTGTGGACTATGGTTTGACTATTATCTCCTTACACCACCCCACGATGGACCGCCCATCTTCGCCTTGTTGCCCAGCCCCGCTTACGCCTTCGGCCTTACGATTGCCACGTGGTTTAAGCAGGTCATCGATCCGAATTTTTGGTGGTCGTTGCTCACGACCCATTTGCTGAGTTGGGGATTGCTGGCGCTGGCCAGCGCCCGACTGCCACATGCCTGGCAGGAAAAACCGGCAAGCCTTACATCCGTTCGCTGGCAGGAGCGGTGGAAGCAGTGGAGTTACGGCGGCCCCGCCGAACGAAACGCCTTTCGCGAACGCTTGATGAACGTGAACCCGTTTTTCTGGCTCGCCGGTCGCGACCGCTTGAAGCCGGCTTACGTCTGGGGATTCCTGGGGTTGATGGCTCTCGCCTGGCTTTGGGGACTTGCCGAGTTGAAGAATGATTGGCTCGAACAAGCGGTTTATGTCATGACGGCGCTGGCGTTACACACGGTCCTAAAAATATGGCTCGCTTCGGAAGCCTGCCAGCGGCTCAACCAGGACCGGCAAAGCGGAGCGTTGGAATTGTTGTTGTCCACGCCGCTGAACGTGACCGAAATTCTGCGCGGCCAGTTGCTGGCGCTGAAACGGCAGTTTTTTTATCCGGTTGTCGTGGTGCTGCTCGTGGATATGTTGTTTCTGTTGAGCCAGAGAGATCATGACCAATGGGTATTAGTCTGGCAGGCAGGCATGGTGATTTTAATTGCCGATCTTTATACGCTGAGTTGGGTGAGCATGTGGCTGGGGTTGAAAACCAAGAACACCAACCGGGCAGCCGGGTTAGCCGTCGGACGAATCCTGGTTCTACCGTGGGTGATATTTTACGTCGTGGGCGTAACCGTGGACCAACTGCCGGGACGACACTTTACCAGCAACAATGATACGCCGATCATCGCCTGGTTTTTGATTGCGATAATCACCGATATAATTTTCTGCGCGCGGGCCAAACACAAATTGCGACGGAGTTTCCGCTCTTTGGCCACGCAACGATTCGAATCAGGAAAACGGCCCATCCGTTGGTGGCGACTCTGGTCGCGCGAAGCTGTTTCCCCCGCGCCGCCGGTGATTGCCTCGTGAACAAACGGAGCGGTGGTGGGGCCGGCTGCGCAAACGCATGATTGCGTTCCCCATTGTTGCATGTGAACTCCACGTGAAATGCGCGTGAGGGCGCGGCGGCAGCGAACCCATCGGGAAGATGGTGACGAGCACTTCTCCTTGCCTTCACTTTGCCGCGCACTACACTCCGCCGCGCATGTTGAATTTAAGTTCGCTCAATCCCCAGCAGCGCCTCGCCGTTGAGACGATCAATGGCCCGCTCTTGATTCTCGCTGGCGCGGGGACCGGCAAGACGCGGGTGATNNTCCTGGCCGTCACCTTCACCAACAAAGCCGCCCGCGAAATGCAGGAGCGGGTGAATCAACTCATGCCCAGGAAAATGCGGAGATCGGAAAACGGCGTGCAGAATGAAAACTCTGGTCCTCGACCTTCGACTCTCGACTCTCGACCTACCGTCTGCACGTTTCACTCGCTTTGCGTTCGGATTCTGCGCCGGCACATTCATCGGCTCGGCTACAAAAAGAATTTCGTCATTTACGACGAATCGGAACAACTCAGCACCATCAAAAAGATTCTCAGCCACATTTCCGCCAAAGGCGAGAAGACCGACCCCGCCGCCGTCCTGAGTCTGCTCAGTCGCTACAAGAATGGCGGGACCCAGGCGGCGGCGTTTAGCGACCCGAACGTGGCCGCGTTGGCCGAGCACGTCCGTTCCCGTTACGAAACCGCGCTACGCGCCTGCAATGCGGTGGATTTCGACGATTTGATTTTACTCACGTTGAAACTGTTTACCGAACATCCCGACGCGCTCGAGAGCAGTCGCGCCAAGTACTGTTACGTGATGGTGGATGAATACCAGGATACCAACGCCGCGCAGTTCAAGCTCGTGCATCAATTGACGGTGGAGCATCGCAACCTCTGTGTCGTGGGCGATGACGACCAGAGCATCTATGGCTGGCGCGGCGTGGAGATCGNNGAAGTCAAAGTCATCAAGCTCGAACAAAATTATCGTTCCACCGCCACCATCCTGAGCGCCGCCAACGCCGTGATCAAAAACAACGCGCGGCGCCGCGGCAAACATCTCTGGTCGCAAAAGGGCCAGGGAACCAAGATCACGTTGCACGCCTTCACCGATGATGAAGAGGAAGCGCGCACGGTGGTGGAGCAAATTGATTATGCCCGCATCGCGCAGCGTATTCCGTGGTCGCAACAGGCCATCCTCTTTCGCACGAACATTCAGTCGCGTCCGCTGGAAACGGCCCTGCGCCAGGCTTGCGTCCGTTATCATTTGATTGGCGGGCAGAGCTTTTTTGCNNGATTTTCTGGCGTATCTGAAAATGCTGGTCAATCCGCACGACGACGTGAGCCTGTTGCGCATCGCCAACGTTCCGGCGCGCGGACTGAGCGATGTAACGATGGAACGGCTGCTCGCAGCCAGTCAGGAACGGCATTGCTCCGTCTATGCCGCCATGAAGCTTACCGAAGTGCAGGCCACGTTCACTTCCAAGACGCGAGAGAGTTTGCAGGCGTTCATTGAATTGATCGAAACCACGCGGGCGAGTTTAGCCAACGAGCAAACGGTTTCATTGCAGGCCTGGGCGGAACGTTTGCTGGAGGAAACCGGCTATTGGAACGAATTGCGGCGTTCGGAAAAGAACCTCGAGACGGCTGAGAATCGCGTGCGCAATCTCAAAGAGCTTGTGGCCACACTGGATGGCAACGCCCACACCTTTGATCGTAGGAGCCGACGTGAGGAGNNTTTTAGTCAGAGCCTCCTCACGTCGGCTCCTACAAAGCGGTTGATCGCCTCGAAACGTTTTTGGAAGATCTGATGCTCGATGCTGATCGCGAGGAGGAGAAGGAAAATCAAGGCGAGGCCGTGACGCTGATCACCATACACAGTTGCAAGGGATTGGAGTTTCCACACGTTTACATCGTCGGTTTGGAGGATGGTCTATTGCCTCACTCCCGGTCGAAGGTGGAAGGGACGCTGGACGAAGAGCGCCGGCTGTTTTACGTCGCCATCACCCGCGCCATGCAGACATTGACCCTCAGCCATTGCGGCGGCCGCAAGAAGTATGGGCAACTGATGCCGTGCCATCCGTCGCCGTTTCTCAAGGAATTGCCGCCGGAGCTGGTGGAGTTGGCGGATGAAAAGGCAAAGCAACCGGTGACGGTCGATTCCGGGAAGGATTTCTTTGCCGCGATGCGTTTGGCGGCCAGCTAATCACCAAGCGTTGTAATAAATCCCGCCTTGGAAGGCCCAATAATTCGTCATTTTAGCGATCGGTTTCCACGCCACCGAGCCGTCCAGATAACCAACGTTGCCCCCTGCAGCACCGACTTGTCTGGATGTTTTCCCGCCCACAAACATAAAGACATTGCCTTGCTGCTTGATGGGACCGCCGCGCCCGTGCGGCGCAAGAGTCCAGCCGCTTGGCTCCTGGTCCCACGCGTTCAAGTCCGCCGCCAGAACCAGTTTGGGGTCGTCCGTCAGTTTTTGCGGGGAAATCCATTGCGGTTTCGGCTCACCCGACCACGGTTTTTTACACGCGCCGTTGTAACTGTAGCCGATGACGTAGCCGATTCCGGGGGCATAATATTGGAATTGACCGCTGAAGCTGGGGCAACTGCTCATGTTGCTGCTGCTGTAATATTTGATGGCATTGAAGGTAATGGTGCCCACCCAAATGGTGTGAGTAGCTCCATCATCGCGCACACCGGGCGGGAGATTTTGGTTGCTATCGTCGCCATACATGTGACACGCCAACCCAAGCTGGCGGAGGGCGCTCTGGCAGGCGGCGCGATGGGCCTTTTCCTTGGCAGCGGACAAGGTCGGTAACAACAGTCCCGCCAGGATGGCAATGATCGCAATCACCACCAGCAA
>PLJQ01000132.1 GCA_003140275.1 Limisphaerales bacterium | reverse complement strand
CAACTGTTGTTTTGCAACGCGCGTTGGATGAATTCCCGCCGCACGAGCTTCGGCAACTGGTTCGCGATTTCTTTTTCCACGGCTTTTAGAATTTTGTCTGAAGTCGTCACGAGCCAGACGCGTTCGTGACCGGAGCCGTGCTCCGCCTGTGCCAACAGATCAGCGGCGGCGAACTTGGGATTCGCCGTGTCATCCGCAAGGACCAGCACTTCGCTCGGGCCGGGCAACAGATCAATCGCTACATAACCGACGAGCAATCGCTTGGCAGTGACGACGTAGGCGTTGCCCGGACCGAAAATCTTCCGCACTCGGCGAATCGTCTTCGTGCCGTAAGCCATCGCCGCAATCGCCTGNNCGTCGCGCCAGCCGCCCGCGCCGCGAACAGGAGCGCGGAATTGATTCCACCATCCCGGCCGCACGGCGTGCAGACGACGATTTCCTGGCAGCCTGCGACCTTCGCCAGCGTGATGGTCATCAGCGCCGTCGAGACGAGCGGCGCGGTCCCGCCGGGGATGTAAATGCCGACGCGCTGAAAGGGATCGAACTTTTCGCCCACCGACGCACCGTGAGAATTCTTCATCCACCAATCCTTGCGCCGGGATTTTTTTGCGAAATTGGCGATGTTCTTTTCCGCTTCGGCCACAGCCGCACGAAGTGATTCGTCCGCCTTGACCGATGCGGTCATGATTTCCGCCTGCGTCACCGCGAGTTGATCGGTGGTGAGCTTGGCGCCGTCAAACCGTTCGGTCAGTTCCAGCAACGCCGCGTCGCCGCGCTGTTTCACCGCCGCGAGGATGTCGCGCGCGCGTTGCTCGATCACGGGATCGAACAGGCTGGACGACGCGGTCAACTCCCGCCGGCGGTCGGCAAAATCGGCATCGGTGTAGCGGAGGACGTTCATGGGCCACCAAACTAGAAGAACGCGGTCTAAAAGTCAAAAGTGCACCGCTGGCGCCATCGGCAACGTTCGCCGCCGTGACTCAAAAATGAAGAGTTACCCAATCCGAGGCCGGAACGCGAACCGGTTATTCAAAAGTATTGAAACTCCGGCCCAGTGACACCAATTCTCATCGACAGCCCGGGTCCTCACTTCAAGTGGTTAGATTGTTCCGGCGACTGAGGTGATCTGGGGAGGTTGTGGAGCAATTTCCACACGCGCAACGTTTCGGTTGCGCCCCAGGCCTGCGCGTCGCAACCGCGCTGTTGATGTGGCGTGTCGCCATCGACGATTTCGGGAAGATGCCCGAGACAACCTTCGGCCACGAGCCGATCCGTGCTGCCGAGGTAGGCTTTGGCGGCGGCAACGGCGGCGGGTGAAAAATCCCATGCCCGCACCAGCGCTTCGCAGAAAATCGGGAATGTCCACGTCCATGCGGTGCCGTTGTGATAGGCCGGTTTGCGCCGCGTGTCTTCGTCGCCTTCGTAACGACCGCAGTACGGCTCGGTGGGATTGTTCAACAACCGGCCATCGTGGCTGTGAATCGTCAAGGGTGGCGACACCGGCAGCGGTGCCAACGAACGCAACGCGCCCGGCACGACCAGATAGCGCAACGCGGCTTCGACGCAACGTTGCGCCCGTTCGCCCGTTACCAGCCCGAGGCTCACCGCCAATAGATGATTGCTGCGGAGCGAATTGTCCTGCGGCGAGGAGCAAGCCGGTTGATTGGCAGTGGCCGCGAGTGAATCGGCGAGATAACCGTGGTCTTCGAGCCAGTAGAAATTGGTCAATGATGATTCAGCGCGCCTGGCCAATGTGCTCCAATTTTCACCGTCGGGCTTGACATCTAATCGTTCCAATTGGCGCAAGAGACGAATCCAAAGCACCTGGATCTCCACCGGATAACCTTCGCGGGGCGTGCAGGCCGGAAAATTCGTATCCATCCAGGTGAAATGACTGGGACTCCAGATGAGGGCGGAAGCAGTGTCCAGGCGGATGCCGTTCGGCGTGCCGTTTTTATAATTCACTGCGATGCTGCGCAAAACGTCGGCCATCGTGCGACCGCGATTGTCCACCACCGTCTCGTAAAATCTTCCGCCATTCACCGCAGCGATTTCCTCGCACACCACGCCAAACCACAACGGGGCATCGGAGGTGTCGCGGTTCGAAGCGTTGTCGCCTTGAATGCTGTTCGGCAACGTGCCGTTCTCCTCGAAGCGCGCAAAGGTGACGAGCAACTGCGCGACTTCTCCAACCATGCCGGCGGCAAGCAGGCCGCGCGCGCAGATGAGCGAATCGCGTCCCCAATCCAGAAACCACGGATAACCGGCGATGATGGTTTTGCCGCTGTCACGCCGAACGACAAAACCGCGCGCGGCGCGTGAGAGTTGCTGGCCGAAGGGATCGTCGAGATGGGTGATGGGTGATGGGTGATCAGCAATCTGCAATTCGTTGTCCGCCGGATCAGTTGCCTCCGCGGTGGTCACCACGGTCACACTCGCGCCCTTGGTCAATGGGAGATCGAACCAGCCAGGGCTGTAGGCGTCGCCGCTGCCGACCTGGCCGCGACTTTGTTCGACGGGATGGGGAATATTTTCGCACCATTCCTCAGCGTGATGATAACAGCCGCCATTGGCGAACACGCGAAGCTGGCGGTCAGTGGCCGGCGTGAAAGCGAAGCCGATTTTGTCTTCCATCGAGCGCGTGTTGGTGGCGAAGTGATGTTCCGCGCCGCCGTTGCGATGTGTTTCCGCGTGGAAATTTCGATCCTCGACATCGACCCGCACGGTCAGCCGGACATCGCAGTGCTCCGGCAGGTCTTTGCCTGACGACGGGGACGATTGAGGCCGATGAAAATGCAGCACAGTGGTATTGCGTTGTGGCAGCATGTCTGCGGTGAGATGGATTTCAATGCTGCGACCGTCACCTGCATTGGCAACAAACCGCCAGCGGGCGGGTGACCCGGCGTCAAAGGCTACGAGATTCTCGCCATCCAACGGCGAGTTGAAGCCGTCCGCGTTGACCCAGACGCGAACGCGTTTGACGAAAATGTGGCGGTCAACCGGTAGCGATGGATGAAGATTCGCGGCGAGCACGCAATCGTATTTGGATTTCACACACCCAAGATCGACGCACATTCGCGCCATGCCGCCAATGCCATTGGTCAGCAAGACAAGATCGTCAACATGCGGAGCGCCGAGTGCAGAGCGCGAAACCACCGGCAGCGGCGCCAAATAACGAACCGCGGTTTTCAGGTGCTGGTCGGTGAGCGCGTAGCGTTCCAGCACGAGTTCGGCGTCGGCGGCGGTCTGACGCGGAGCGAAGCAAACGACGTGGCCATCCCTGGTCTGAATCGACTGCACGCGCTGCGGGGGAGCGCCATCGTTGAGGTTCAAAGCGGCGCGAAACGGTGCCGAGTCGTGAATCAGCAACCAATGATCCGGCGGAACGAGCGTAATCCGTTTGTGCTCTGGCAGCGTCCATGTTACGACTTGCGGAAAGTGTTTTTCGCGAGCGGCCTTTTGTAACGCGGCCGGAAAATCAAGGCGGGCTAACGCACGGTCGAGATGGAAAATTGATAGGAGAAAGCCAGCGGGATTGAGGTTTGCCAATTGGGCCAGCGCCCGCCAATCGCACGAGCTGATCTCTTCGACCGCTAACACGCGCGTCAAAGCAGTTACCGCCCATGCGGCTTGTGCTCTCGCGATGCGGTAGGCATCGCTGTTGAGGCCCTGCGGCGCGTCGGTGGCGGAGAGACAAAACGCTGCGCCGGGTTTCAGTGCAAAAATAACTTTCCCGTCATCGCTCTGTTTCAGTTCAGGCAAAGATTGGCCGAGCAGATCAAACTTTATGGAAAACGGCACACCCACCACCCCTCCGCCCGTCCCGTCAGGCGGAGAGAGGGAGAGCCTTTGTTGATTTTCGGCGTCGTTGTTGACGAGCACTAACACGGAGTCTTTGCCTTCGGCGGAGTCGCGGCGCAACGCATATACCGGTGAATCAATCGAGCTGAGTCGCGTCAATTTCGCGCCGTCGAAAAAACAGGGGTGGTTCGCGAGCAATTTGTTGAGTTGCGTCAATTCAACAACCAAGTTGTCCTTGTTACCCCAAGCCAGACCGCGTCAGGAATGGACGTTGATTTGTTCCGTTGCCAGCCATTCGACGCCGCAGGTAAAACCGTAGCCGCCATTGACGCTGGCCAAGGCGCAAAGGCGATTTCGCAACAGCGACCAGACGCGGCTTCGCGATGCGAGGCGGTCGTTGTCGTGCGTCTCGCTGTAATGAATAAGCGCGCCAACCCGCTCGCTTTGTTTTAGACCGTAATCGAGATACTGCGCCACTCGCTGGCCGGAATGGTTTTGAAACAGTTCGGAATAGGCCCATTGCAGACCGCCTTCGGTGAGTAGATCCTCTGTGGTTTCCAAGGCACCGCCCAGTCCTTCGAGCAGGAAAAGCGTTTCCGGGAATTCCCGGCGCACGCGGGCGATGATATATCGCCAGGCCCGAAAGGGAACTTTGTAGCCGGCGTCACAACGGAAACCGTCCACTCCGCGACGGCACCAAATCAAAAACACTTCGGCCAGTTCATCGCACAACGCAACGCTCCGGTGCTCCAGTTCTACCAAATCCTCCCAGACCACGCCCCAAGCGCCCGGGCTGACAAAGTTACCGGCCGAATCTCGCAAATACCATTCGGGAAGTTGATCTTGAAAGGTGGCGCCCCAGCCGGTGTGATTAATGACGATGTCCAGAAAGACGCGCCCACCTTTGAGATGCATGGCGTAAGTCAGTTCGCAAAACTGATCCACCCCAGTTGTTCGGCGGTCGAAAACCACGAGCGCCGGATCAACGGTGGTCAGGTCGAGGCTGGCATAAGGGCTGCCGAAGCGGCCGAAGCGAGCATAAGTCGTGGGAGTGGGATTGACCGGCAACAAGTGCAGAATGCGGCAACCGAGCGTGTCGATGATGTGCGGAAGTTGCTGGATAAGGTCGCGAAGTTTTCCCGAAGGCGGAATGATGGTGTAGCCTTGGCGATCCAGTTGGCGGAATTGGTTTTCCAGTTTTTCATCCTGAGTGCTGACGAAAGTTTTAGTGGAGCCGAACATTCGCGTGAACGCGCAGTAGATCGTATTTGCGGTGCGGTAGCTGTCGGGATGAACGGAAATGCCGATGTCCGAACCTTCCGGCCAGTGCTGCCAGCCTTTGGGATCCATGGCGTAAGCCTTGGCCTTGAAATAGCCGACCTCGGTGAGCGGTAATTCCAGTTGCCATTCCTGCTGATGTTGCGTCATCGGCAGATCGCGCCAGGAAACGCCGGCGAGCGGCAGTTGTTTGGTGTGGGCAAATATTATTTCGTCGCGCAGGAGTTCGGCGCGGCCCAGATTGGTTCGTAGCCGTGCGCGCCAGCCTGCGGGCAACGCTCGGCCCTCCCGGTCGCGCAGGGCGAAGCGAACGCGGTCGCCGACGAAGTGCTGCTGGCGTTTGCCCGCGGAGGGAATCATGATTGGCGACAGTTGGTGCATAATTGATTCGTTGAGCCGGCTTCCCGGCCACGCACGCGCCGAGCATCCTCAACCCGGACACAGATTGCAATTCCGCAGGTCGGGCAGTTTGGAAAAGGAGAGTTGCTTTAGTTGAGACAATTCCCTACCTTCGGATTTAAGCTAATTGCGGAAGCCCAACTGTCGTATTTTGTGGGCGGTAGCCCGGTGCGGCAAAAAGGTTTGAGTAAAAAAAATTGTCATGGCTGGCACATTGACCACCAGTGAAGAAGCCCAGTTGGGCCAGACGATTGAGATGTTTGAAGTCATCACTCAATCGCAGCCCTTGGATTATCAATCGTTGGAAATTCTAAAGGAAGCTTATTGCAAGCTGGGCCGTGACAATGATGTGGCGAGCACGTCCAAGCGGATTGCCGAGGCGTACGTGCAATTGGGACAACTCTCTTCGGCCATTCTAGAATATGAAACCATCCTCCAGAGTTTTCCAGATGATTCAGACGTTCGGTCCGCGCTGCAGGAAATTGAAAACAAGTCCAACAAACTGGCCATCCAAACCCCGGTGGCTGACCCGGCGGCGCTGACCAAGCTGCAGCCCCCTTCCCTCAAGCCTCAAAAAGTTGCCGGCATAGCTCCGGCGGCGGAGCTGGAAGATGGCCGGCAGGAAATGTACAAGATTTTCGTGGACACCAAGATCATCTCCGCCGGTGATTTTGACCTCTGCTGGACCAAGTCCGATTTATTCAGCCGGCCCCACGGAGTCATTGAGCCGTTCATTCAGGTTTTGGAAACCAAGGGAATTATGGCGGCGAACAAATGCGTGAAAATTCTTGCCGACAGACTTCGGCTGGCTTATTTGCCATTGAATAATTACGAAATCGACTTGGAATTGGCGCGCAGTTTTCCGGCTGAAACCTGCCAGCGCTGGTGTGTTCTGCCATTCGATCGCATGAGCAAATCCGTGCTCGTAGCCACGGCCAACCCTTTTAATCGCCGGGCAGCCAAGGAGCTCCAGGAAGCCACCCACAACCGGCTGTTGTGGTACCTGACCTCTCCCGCCGATCTGGTCAACCTCCTGCAAAAAATCTTTCGCTAAATACTTTTGCCCTATGCCACCGGTTAAATCTTTTGGAGAACGCATTGCCGAGGCTTTGGTGGAGGACGGTTTGTTGTCGCCCAAACAGGTGGAAGAGTTGTTGCAACAGCAGAAGAAAGATGGCATCCGCCTGCTCAAACTCGTCGTTGAAAAAGCATACGTGAGCGAGGTGGATCTGGCTGTCTCCATGGGTCGTGTGTTAAATACGCCTCCCATAAACCTGTCGCGGATTGGCATTCCGCTTGATGTGGCCGGCCTTTTGCCGCGTGACGTAGCGCAAAACCACAAAGTTGTCCCGGTATCGCGGCTGGAAAACAAGCTGTATCTGGCAATGGCTGATCCCATGAACGTCCTTGCCATGGACGACGTGCGGCGGATCACCAGGCTTGAGGTTACGCCAATGATTGCTTCAGAAAAGGCGATCCTCGACAAACTGAGCAACTTGGACACCGTCAAGGGCGGCAGCATGGAGGACATCATCCTCGACGCCCAAAAGAAGGAGGATGTGGACGCTGAAGCCGATAATCTGGAAGTCGCCAGAGAATCCGCTGAAGAAGTCAACCTCGACCAACTGGCAGCCTCCAGTGAAGAAGGTCCCGTCATCAAACTGGCCAACCTGATTCTCGTGCAGGCCATCAAAGACCGTGCCAGCGATATCCACATCGAACCGTTCGAAAAAATGGTTCGTTTGCGTTACCGCATCGATGGTTCGCTGGTGGACATGACGCCCCCTCCCTCAAAAATGGCCGTTGCCCTTACCTCCCGTCTCAAGATCATGAGCAATCTTGACATCGCCGAACGCCGCTTGCCGCAGGACGGTCGCATGCGCGTCAAGGTAGGCGGCAAAGATTTTGACTTGCGTGTTTCCTTCTTGCCCACCGTGCATGGCGAGAAATGCGTGCTCCGCGTGCTCGACAAAAGCACTCTCTCCGCCAGCATCGACAAACTGGGTTTGGACCCCGATACCTTTCAGCAGTTCAAGTCCGCCATAAACGCTCCGCATGGATTGATTCTAGTGACCGGCCCGACCGGTTCCGGCAAGACCACAACCCTTTACTCCGCGCTCAACGAACTCAACAGCCCGGAATTCAACATCGTGACTGTGGAAGACCCGGTGGAGTATCAGATCGCGGGCATCAACCAGGTGCCGGTCAGAAAGGAGATTGGTCTGAGCTTCGCCAATGCCCTCCGCTCCATTTTGAGGCAAGACCCGGACATCGTGATGATCGGTGAGATTCGCGATGCTGAAACTGCCGAGATCGCCATCGAAGCTGCTCTGACTGGACACCAGGTTCTGAGCACGTTGCACTGCAACGATGCCGCCGGCGCCATCGCGCGGTTGGATGACATGGGCATCGCCCCCTTCCTGATTTCGTCGTCGGTGATCCTGGCTTGTGCGCAACGTCTGATGCGGCGCATTTGTTCACATTGCAAAGAGCCGGTCACGTACCCCTCCAAGATGTACGAAGACCTCAACATTGATCCGAGTCTCTTCGATGGCGTCGTCCTTTTCCGCGGGCGTGGTTGCGAGCGTTGTAAAAATTCCGGTTATGCCGGACGCCTCGCCATCATCGAGGCGATGAAGATGGAGCATACGCTGACCGCGCCGATCGATGGCACCGTTTCCGAGCTCACAGTCGCGGCCGACGCGCAGGTGGCCGAAGGCGCCAAGGTGATGGTGATCGAGCCNNCCTCGCCATCATCGAGGCGATGACGGTGACTGATCAAATCCGCAAGTTGGTTATTTTGCATGCCAATGCTTCGGACTTGGCCAAAGTCGCCATCGGAGAGGGGATGAGGACCTTACGCATGGTGGCTTTGGAAAGGGCGCGCGCTGGCATTTCTACTTTGGAACAGGTGCTGGTCCTGACCGCCGCCGCAAATTGAGCGATGTCGCGCTCGCCCGTCCGGGTGGTCACAACTTTTGCCCCGTCATCGTTATGCTCGAACTTGAAGAGGCTTTGACGCGAATTCTCTCCGCCCTCCCCGCGCCTGAGTCGGAGCGGATTCCACTCGCTCAGTCAGATGGACGCGTGTTGGCCGAGCAAGTCCTTTCGCCCCTTGACCTGCCGGTGTTTGATAATTCTGCCATGGATGGCTACGCCGTCCGAGCCAAGGATGCGGNNAAGGATGCGGCGGCCGCCAGTCACGATTCACCAGTCCGGTTGCGGTTATGCGGGAAAGCAGCGGCGGGCACGGTGTTTGACGGCGAAGTCGGAGCGGGGATGTGTGTGCGTCTGTTCACCGGTTCGTCATTGCCGCATGGTGCGGATGCCGTCGTGATGCAGGAAGACACGCGAATCGATGCCAACAAGCCGGAGGAGATTTTGTTTTTCGAACCGGTGAAGCCGTGGGAAAATGTCCGGTTGCGCGGTGAGGATGTAAAGTGCGGTGTGACCTTGGGCAACGCGGGCGATTATCTCACGGCGGGCCGCGTGTGTTTGTTGGCGGCAGTGGGAATGACGGAAGTGAACGTGGGCCGACGGCCAGTGGTTGGATTGCTGGCCAGCGGTTCGGAGTTGCGGGAAGCGGGGCCGGCTTTGGCGCCTGGCCAGATTTACGAAAGCAATCGCCTCGGTCTCTCAGCACTCGTGTCCCGAGCAGGCGGAATCCCTCAAATTTTCCCGCTGGTGCCAGATACTTTGGCTGCGACGCGCGACGCGCTGGAAACGGCGTTCGAAAAATGTGATGCCGTGATAACCTCCGGCGGCGTTTCGGTGGGTGAGATGGATTTCATAAAAAGCGCTTTTGAACAAATGGGTGGCAAATTGCAATTCTGGAAAGTCGCGATTAGGCCGGGCCGCCCTTTTGTTTTTGGTCGATGCAAGGAAAAATTTCTGTTCGGTTTGCCCGGCAACCCGGTTTCCGCAGTGGTCACGTTTCTGTTGCTGGCACGACCGGCCCTGGCGCNNCGCCTGCCGATGCATACCGGCGTGGGGGCTGAACCACTGACCAACCGGGGTGAGCGGCGACATTTCATGCGGGTCACAGTCGATCACGAGGGAAGAGTTAGGTCCGCCGGCACGCAAACGTCCCACTGCCTCAGTTCGCTGGCGGTAGCCAACGGTTTGGTGGACGTGCCGCCCAACACCACACTGGCAGCGGGAGCTACCGTGGCTGTGATGCGCTGGGACTGATGACAACCTACCGGCTAGAACGGACGCGTCGGAAACGTGAAATTTTGCTGCTTCTGCGCTTTCAGCAGCGGCGATGGCTGCACAGGGGGTGTCCAACTCGGCAGGCCGAGCGTTCGTGTGTTCGCATCCTGCAAGACACCAAGCGTAGAAGGAGCGCCAGGATTTAGTCCACCCAACGCAGAAATTGCTAAATCACGTCGCGTCGGATCGCTGTACGCGGGGGTAAGCGACGGGGCGGTGATGGAAGGGGTGGCGGTAGACTCCATTAATTGATTGAATTCCTTCATCCGCACCTCTCGGGTGCTATCCCGGTCGGTTTGAAATCCCCCCGCTTTCACCTGGTCGGAAAAGGGCGAGCCGCTGAACGTTGTCGAACCGTCGCCCAGTTTGCTGTCCAAATCCGAATTTAGAATACCTCTCAATAATTGATCTGGTTTGTCGGCGTTTTCGCCCAATGTATCCAATCGATCGGTCGAGCGAAATGAGCTGAACGCGTTTTTGTCCTCGTTAATGCCGGGGTCATCAGTTCCATCATTTGCAGCGCCGCGTTTGCGCTCCAGATTCTGGAAATATTTTTCGGCGGCGGTGAGGGATTTCTTTTCCTCCCCATTCTTATCATAATCCTTGAGCCCGAAAATTTTCTCGGGCGACGGCCCCTTGCTCAAATCGTCAGGGTTCATAAATACCCAGTTTTTGCGCAGGTCATCCCGTTCTTTTTCCTGTTTGGTTGGGATCCTCGGACGAGTGGGCGGACGGTACGGGGCGGTGAACACTGGACCCAGCGAGTTATCGGGATTGAACGATTCAAACGGTCGGGACAGGTCCTCCTCCAACTGCTTCTGGCCCGATTGTTTCGCCCTAAGTTGGTTCAAATTGGATACCATCACCCCGCTTTGAGGGGAGGAAAACTCAATTGGCTGGCCCCGCTGGGCGAAAGTCGTGCCGGTTGCCAAGCAACTCAACACGATTCCAAGGAGGGCCGCATAAAGCCTCTGTAACGCATTTGTAGCTCTAAAACCCATTCAGATCTTGTTACCATAGCTTGGATCAGGCGTTTAGTCAAAGCTGAAATTGCGTTAAATTTGCCGCTAAATATCGTCCCAAAAACCCCGGTTGCCGCCCACATCGGAGCAAACGCCGCGCTTTGCAGCAGCGATAAATCCCAGCATGATCTTTGCGGGCGCGGAGGTGAATTCTTGCCTCGCTGCGGCCAGTGCATCGCGCAAATTCCTGTTGCTGCGAAACAAAGCGTGATAGAGCAGCTTCAACTCCTGCCGACGTTCCACGGTGAAACCGGCCCTGCGCAACCCGACCGTATTCAGCCCGCACATGTCGTTAGTGCGGCTGGCCACGGTGAAGGGCGGCAAATCCATGCTGATGGCTGAACCGCCTTGCATCATGGCCAGTTCTCCGATGCGGCAAAACTGGTGGACCAAACAATTGCCGGAAATAAACGCACGGTCGGCTACAACCACATGACCTGCCAGCAAAGCCCCGTTCGCCAGCACGATGTTGTCTGCCAGACATACGTTGTGCCCAACATGACTGTTCGCCATCAGAAAATTGCGCGAGCCGAGTACAGTTTCCTCCTTCGGATTGTTGGAGCGATTCACCGTCACATGCTCGCGGAAAATGTTATAATCGCCAACGCGCAACCGCGTCGGCTCGCCGTTGTATTTCAGATCTTGCGGCGCGTCGCCAATCACGCAGCCGGTGTGGAATTGATTGTGTGCGCCAATGGTTGTGTTGCCCGTCAAATGCACGTGCGGCCCGACGACGCAATTCGCGCCCAGCGCAACGTGCTGATCGATGACGGCGTAAGGCCCTACACTCACGGTCGAATCGAGCTGCGCTTTTGGGTGGATGATCGCTGTCGGGTGAATCATTACGCGTTCAAGGATGAGCACAGAGGAGTCTGATTGAAAGCAGGAAACAGCTTGAGGTTTGTGGCAGCCGACAATGGGAGGCCCTGATTTCATTTAGGCGCTCAACACTCGGGCTGAACCTCCTTGTGTCCGTTGCTACGAAATCACGAATAGAAATAGCCCAATTCCCGCAGCGAGGCGTAATCCTTTGACCGCTCCTCGGTGCGGCGGCCGAGGATGATGTGATCCAGCACTTCGATCTTCAAAAGCTGTCCCGCGCGAATTAAATCGCGCGTCACTTTGATGTCCGCCTCGCTCGGTGTCGGATCGCCGCTCGGATGATTATGCACCAGCACGACGGCGGCGGCATTGGCGGCGATGGCTAATTTAAAGACTTCCCTGGGATGCACTAAAATCGTGTCGAGTGTTCCCTGGGAAATTTTTTCCATCCGGATCAATTTCCGCCGCGTATTGAGCAAGAGCACTTGGAAGCTTTCTACTTGATAAGAACGATTCTCCTCGCGCAGCAGGTCAGCGATTCGTTCTGGGTTATCCAGCACAGGCGATTCACGCCGCAAATCCTCCGCCATCTTCCGCGCCAGCGTGAATGCCGCCACCAGCGTCACCGCCTTGTCGCGGCCGATGCCCTTAACCTCTCGCAAATCCTCCAACGAGGCCTGGGCCAGCGACTCAAGCGTTTTATACCGGCTCATGAGCTGTTTCCCGATTTCCACCGCGTTGGTGCCCTTTAGCCCGGTACGAATTAGGATGGCGACCAACTCCGCGGGACTCAGCGCGTTGGGACCTTGTTCGACCAATCGTTCGCGCGGTCGCTCGCTGACAGGTTGGTCTTTGATGCGCTGGCTGACGCTCATGTTCGCTGGCTTCTTACAGCCTCCGGCCGGGGATTGCACGGAGAAAACTACTTCAGTCACGGATCGAGCCGTTGATTTCCGACACAATGAAGGGCGCGAACTCCTCGCGCAAATGCGGCGGTATGCGTGCCTTGAAACGCGCCGCAACGCCTTCGTATTCCCGTTCCACCACCTGCGTCACGGCGTGCAGCCGCGCGATCACCGCCGACGCCTCGTGTGGCACGGCCAACTCCACGAACTCGCGCGCCGGTCGCAGTTGGCTGCTCAACTCCGCCAACAATGACGGAATCGCGTCGCCGTTCTTGGCCGAGACGCCCGCTGCGCTGGGGAAGCGTTCGAGGAATTTATTCAACCGTTCGATCCCCGGCAGCTTGTCGATTTTGTTGAATACCATCAGCGTCGGTTTGCCGGCGGCGCCAATCTCTTCCAGCACGGCGTTCACCGCCGCGATTTGTTCCTCGGCCTGCGGATGGCTGATGTCCACGACGTGCAACAACAGGTCGGCCTGAACGACTTCTTCAAGCGTCGCTTTGAAAGCTTCCACCAGAGCGTGCGGCAGCTTGCGGATGAAACCAACCGTGTCGGTCAACAAAACATTTTGGTTCGTCGGCAGACGCAAACGTCGTGTCGTCGGATCGAGCGTGGCGAACAGTTTGTCCTCCACCAATACTGCCGCGCCGGTCAGCGCCTTGAGCAAGGTCGATTTTCCGGCGTTGGTGTAGCCAACAATTGAAGCCAGCGGCCAGTTATTGCGCTGGCGTCCCTGCCGTTGGGTGGCGCGTTGGCGCCGTACCACTTCGAGTTCGCGTGCAATTTTGGCGATGCGATCCTGCACGCGACGGCGGTCGGTTTCCAATTGCGTTTCGCCNNCCGCGCATGCCGATGCCGCCCTTCTGTCGCGAGAGGTGGCCCCAGAAGCGCGTGAGCCGGGGCAACAGATGTTGGAGTTGCGCCAGTTCGATCTGCAACTTGCCTTCCCGCGTGCGGGCGCGTTGCGCAAAAATGTCGAGGATGAGCGACGT
>PLJQ01000234.1 GCA_003140275.1 Limisphaerales bacterium | reverse complement strand
CCCTTGGGCCGGTAGGTTGGTCACCAGGAAGCGCGGGTTGTCTCCCACCCGCTTCGCATGAAGTTCGTCCGCGCTCCGGAACGTCGTGATCAGTTTTGGACGTGGGTGATAACTGGCTGGTTCACCCTTTTCGGGGCGAGCAGCCGCCGAGGCCAGGAGGCGGATTTTCCATGCGGAAATTCGCGGTTGTTCCGCTACCATGAACCCCGCTCGCGTAGCGGCGTCCCGACAGAGCGCCGCAAACCGTTTCGCTCAAAGGTGGCGGCACTCTGCCGAGACGCCGCTACGCCCAAGTTCAAGGTGACGAAGCTCCAATTTCCCCTTGGTGAAGTTCTTCTCATGTCGGAAGAGTTTTGCAATTATCGCTATTGAATGGGATTGATAATCATACAGTTTCAACGGTTCTGGTGTTTGGGATTATTCATTACCCTCCCAAAAATCATTGCGCAAAAAAGATCACCGCGCCCTCCCCTAAAAAAATAAAAAAAAAGCTTGCATGTTTTTTTCCGTGGCTGCAAATTAGCTTCACTTCAATCGAATAACTGAAAAACAAACAGGTCATTATGAAAAAACTCCCCTTATTTAATCTCATTGGATTGCTGGCATTCGCTTCGGCTGCTCAGGCAGCAAACCAAGTAGTAACCACCGAGACTGCGACGGGTCCAGGCAGTTTGACCGCTGCGATAAACGCCGTGAACGGCGATTTAAGCGGCCTTCCTCAAACCATTAGCTTTCACATCCCTCCCGAAGCTGGGGAGGTGCATTACATCCAGACGCCGTTAGATGCATATCCGCTGATAACCAATAACAACATCACCATTGATGGCTACACGCAAGGAGGTGCTTCACCCAATACGCACCCGATCCATGCGCCTAACAACGCCACCCTAAAGATTGTTCTCACTTCGACAAACGGCAACGCTGGCTCCATGCTTACGATGGTCACCATTGCTACGGGATCCGATTACCCCAATCTTGGTTTTGGCGATAGTGAAATGCCTATCTTGGGTATCTTTCGTGGCACTAACGTTTGGATCAAGGGACTGTGTTTCCAAGCTTCTCCCACAACAACAAGCAGCTACTATGCGGGTGGCGACTGCAAGACTATCTGCATTGCTCCTGATGCCCCCGATGTTAGCAATCTGAGATGCCAAGGTTTTCATGTCAGCGGATGCTGGTTTGGCATAGATCCGGTGACGAAGCAAGTGGCGTACATGCCTGATGGCGTTACCGTGGCCACCCCTACGATATGCATCGCCAACTACTCAACCGGCACAAACGGCATCCAGCCGGGGGTCATTCCGAACATAAGCAACGACCCTGGCTTCTACACCTGTGGTGTGGCTGCGGGTTCCGCAACCCCGCGGGCCGAATTCAACGTCTTTGTGACCGGTTACGGGTATGATTCCACAGGGGGTCCCCATCGGCTTAGCGGGAATTTCTGGGGCGTGCTCCCCGACGGCGTCACTCTGGGGGACATTTCGGTTCTCGATGGGGGGACTCAAGAAGGCGATGCGTTCATGGAATTCGGTAGTTCTACGGACATTCTCATCGGCACGGACGGCGATGGTGTCAATGATGCCGACGAAGGGAACCTATTCGGTTCTTACGCGAATGGCGGGGTTGACATCTATTACTACGGCGGCCAAGGAAAGACGGTGATTGCCGGGAATACGTTCGGAGTGGACATCAACGGCAATTCGTTTAACGTCGGCCAATCTAGCCTGCTGGTCCACCATTTTAATCACGATGCCACCTGCGAGGTGCGTTTCGGCAGCGATTTCAACGGTGTCAGCGATGCCTTGGAGGCAAACACGGTGGCCGACGCGGTTTTGTTTGACAATGATACCGCTTCCGCCGGTACCCAATCGCATTGGGTTTTGATGCGCGGGAATTCCCTGACGAACACTGTCACCCCAAACGGATCGAGACCTCCGCTCGGCGACGGCCAGACGGCGGCAGACGGCCAGAATCTCTATACCAATTTCATTGATGTGAGCGGCCCGAACGGCACCTTGGATATTATTCCGGTGATCGGCGGGACTACAACTGCGAGCACTTTGATGGGCACTTGTGGGAAACCGGTGAGTGCGCCTTTCAACCAATTGACAGTGGATCTTTACGAGTCGGATCCAGCGGGTGATGCCGCCGGGAATCCGCAGGGGAAGACGTGGCGCGCCGCCTTCGTGGATAACTCGGCGGCCGATGCCAACCCGGCGGTGGGAGCATTTACCTTCGACATAAGCGCCTTGGGCCTGTCGGGCAAGAAGGTGACGCTTACGGTCACGTATGCAGAAGGCATCGTAATCACGTCGATCAGTCGCGCTGCCGGTACTACGACCCTCCACTACCCGCTTGGAAATTACAGCGTTCAGTCGGCAACCAACCCGAATGGTCCGTGGACGTTCGTGCAACTGGCAAGCGGTACCAGCACGGTCATCCCAGATGCCAACCCCTTGAAACTCTACCGCCTTGTTTCCACCATTGGTTCGGCTGGCGGCCAAACTTCACCGTTTGCAGTTTCATTCCTGATACCCTGAGCGGTCTCCAAGTTCGCAAAGTTTTGAAATCTCACGGCCCGCCGCAAGGCGGGCCTTTTTTTATTGGGCGTGATGATTCGTTGATTTCATTCGTTCGATGTGTTTCATTATCTGTGAACTTGCCACGGGGGCGTGACCCTCGATAACGCGACTGGCAAATCAACCTTGATCAACCTAAAATTCGAGCAACGCAAACAAGTAACGCTATGAAAAAGCCATCCCTAGTTTATCTCGTTGGATTGCTGGCCGCAGCTTCGGCTGTTCAGGCAGCCATACACGACGTAACCACCGCCGCCAGCACCGGTCCGGGCAGCTTGGACGCTGCCATTTCTGCCCTGGCGGATAACGACACCATTACCTTCCACATTGNNTGGAGTCATCACTCCGCCAGTCGGCGGCTTCGCCATCATAACGGCGAGCGGCGTGACCATCGATGGCTATACCCAGCCGGGTTCTTCGGTTAACACCGGTACAATTCTCGGGACGAATAATGCGAAGATCATGATAGTGATCAAGGGAAGCGACACCAGAACCGGCCCGGACGCTGTTACTGTAACAAGTGGCTCTGTTGTCGGATTCATTGACCTGACCGTCGCGGGCGTTTCCGGCTTTACGGATGGCGAGGAAGCATTACTGGCTTTTAATAACGGCGCAAGCGACTGCACCGTCCGTGGCATTTGTTTCGAAGGCGATTGGGCTGCCCTGCCGGTCCCAACCGACGACACCCCCGGACCCGCCGAATCCCAGTATGCGATTGCGTTGGGTGGAGACGGCTTATCTGCCAATTGCCATATCAGCGGGTGCCGGTTTGGCTTGGACCCGGATAACGTCACCGTCGCGCGGCTCAAGGATGGAGTTGCCTATTTCTCTGGTGGTGTTGATAATCTTACTATCGGTGTTGCTGCGGGGCCGGCTGACGCGGCTGGGGCACGGGCACAGTTCAACATTTTCATGGGCATGTACATTTCCATCATTGGTGATGCCCCAGGCCCTGTCCGAATCAGCGGCAATTTCTTTAACATCTATCCGGATGGCAATACTGACTATACTGTTAACAGCGACGACGGCACTATGGATCACTCCATGGAAGCCTTTTATGAACAAGGCACTGCTGGTGCGGGGGTCACGATCGGCACTGATGGCGATGGTCTCAATGACGCGGAGGAACGGAACGTGTTTGGCGGCGTTACCCTCTCGGGCGACAACCGCTTTTTGGAATGGTATGGCAATTCGCCGACAAGCTATGTCATCGCCGGGAATTACTTTGGTCTTGGTGTGAATGGCATCACCCGCTTCACCAACGGCGGTCCAGTGATGGAACTGGTCGAGACTTTCCAAGGGGCCGCCATACCCGTCACGGCACAATTCGGCTCGGACTTCAATGGCGTTAGCGATGCCCTTGAAGCCAACGTAATTTCTTGGAATTATCCGTTCGCCACCTTGTACCCCAATCCGGCCGTTCCCGGTTTCAACGGCAAGTTTCGGTTTGCGAACATTGATCCGGGTGACGTGCTGGCGGTTCGTGGAAACAAGTTTGTCGGCATGGAGACGCCGCCATTTACTTATTACGGTGGACTAAACGTCACTACCTACTCCAATATCGAAGCTCAATTCATGGTGCCAACGGGAGATTATAATACGTTCTATCCGCTGTTGTCTGCCAGCAGTTCCAGCACACATCTGAAAGGCTCCTGTGCGCCGGGCAATTCGCCCTATGACAGTGCCATCGTCATTGACGTCTATAAAGCGGACCCGGAGGGCTGGGTCAACGGTAGGACGCTCAATATACCAGTATTGGTGGTCGGCGGTGTGACGAACGGGTTTGCGGAAGGCAAAACGTATGTAGGCTCGCTGCGGGACAATGGTCCGTATGACCTCAATCCGGCGGTTGGCGTCTTTGATTTTGACATTAGCGCGACGGGGGCCAACTTGGGCTTGACTGGGAGTGACTGGATAACTGTCACGGCCAATTACTCCGATACTGCGCTCACTGGAACAGCTGTTGGCGCGACAGGAGCCGGCATCCATACATCTAACTTCTCGATTCCAATTGGGCTGGGACCAATCACAATCACCTCCATCGTTAATAGTGGTGGCGGCAATGTGACGATCTCGTGGACCGGCCCCTATCCGAACTACTCGTTGCAGACTACCGCCTCGCTAAGTCCTCCGATTGCGTGGGCAACGATTGCGACCAGCTTATCGGGTCCCTCCACAATTACTCCCAAATCAAGCTCCCGGGGATTCTACCGCATCATCAATCCGTAGGCAGTCGTGAGTTGATGCATTTAAGGCCCGCCGTAAGGCGGGCCTTTTTTATTGCTTCACCGGTTTCTCGTGCCAATGACCAGTGTTATTGGGTGGGAACTGGCGACGTGGCAGAGTCTGTCTCAAAACCTTCGATTCGGAAGGATGAGTTACACGAGTCCCTGACTTTTCGATCCCTTTCTGAAAGTGTTTGGACTCCGGTCATTGTCTCTCCGGAGTTTAGCCACAGGTTCTGCCGCGCATCCTTTGGCAATTACCGATTTTCACCTGGAATGGGCATAAGCCAACGCCTCCGCCATAATCAGCCTGCGAACGGATGATTTTTGTTTGCAGTCTTGCAACTCGCGCGCCGTCCCCGGTAACGTGGTGCGCAAATTAGAGCGCGTATGAAAAAGCCTGACGGTCGTAGCCGCCGATGTGAGGCGGCGGTTCTTCGCGCCAGAACTATGAGACTGCTCCGTCGCCTGACGTCGGCTGCTACAATTTCCGTACGTGTTCTTAGTCGGAACGATGCAGTTGATCCGGGGAGCGCAGGCCGCTGGCCTGCCGTGTTCGGCGGCTCGCCGAACACTTCGTGCGGTAAGCCACGTTGTACCGATTGGTTCGACCTTAAGTCAGAGCCAGGAGGTCGTCGCCGGGCCGGCGACGACAGTACGCGAGCCGCGTGCGCTCCCCACACAATCGCATCGCTCCGGTGCGGAAATTAATGTATATCGCATGAGCGTTCGCGTACGTTTTGCTCCCAGCCCGACCGGCTTTCTGCACATAGGCGGCGCCCGGACGGCGTTGTTCAACTGGCTTTATGCCCGGCACACCGGCGGGACGTTCATTCTGCGAATCGAAGATACCGATTCCGCGCGCAATACTCAGGAAGCGGTGGAAGTCATCCTAAACGGCCTGCGCTGGCTGGGGCTGGATTGGGATGAAGGCCCAACCATCGGCTCGGTGAGCGACCCCGGCAAAGGCCGCTGTGGTCCCTACTTTCAATCCCAACGCGGCCCCATTTACCAAAAGCGGGTGCAGGAATTGAAAGACAAGGGCCTGGCTTACGACCACGACGGTGCCGTGAAATTCAAAATGGAGCGGAAGCCGATTGTGATTCCCGATCTCGTCGTTGGGAACGTCACGCGCGAACTTACCGACCGCGAAAAGCTGGACCCGGATTTTGTCATCGTTCGTTCGGACGGCCAGCCGGTCTTCCATCTCGTGAATGTGATCGATGATCTGGAAATGCGCATTACGCACGTAATTCGGGGCGAGGATCACTTGACCAACAGCGCCAAGCACATCGCGCTTTTCCGCGCGCTGGACGTTGCGCCGCCGCAGTATGCGCACATTCCGCTGATTCTGAATATCGACGGCACGAAGATGAGCAAACGCGACCACGGCGCGTCACTCACGACTTACCTGGAGGAAGGCTACGCGCCGGAAGCATTGGTGAATTACCTTTGTCTGCTTGGCTGGTCGCCCAAGGAGAACCGTGAGAAGGTGACGCTCGACGAGGTCATCCGCCTGTTCGATCTGCCCCAGGTCCTCCGGCATAACGCCCGTTTCGACATCGACAAACTGCACTGGCTCGACGGGGAATACATCCGCGAAATGGGCGACGAACGATTTCGTGAGCTGGCTGCTCAGGCGTTGACGCGGGCCGGTTATGATACCAAGAAATATTCTCCCGGCTACCTCAGAGCGGCTTTGGACACGTGCAAAGGAAAGATCAAACGCTTTGGCGAACTCGCCGCTTATGCCGGCTTTTATTTCACCGATGAAGTGAAGCTGGATCCCGCGTCGGCAGCAAAAGATTTTACGCCGGAAAATCGCGACCGGCTTGGAAGGCTGCGCGCCGCGTTCGCGGGTCTTTCCACTTTCGACTTTGTAACCCTTGAAAGCACTCTGAAAAAGGTGGCGGTCGAGCTGGCCGTAAAGGCCGGAGCGTTGGTGCATCCCGCCCGAATGGCCTGTACCGGAAGCGCAGCCGGGCCGAGTCTTTACCATCTCCTGGAAGTGCTGGGCAAGGAACGGGTGCTCCAGCGAATTGACCGCGTGCTTGCGATTTAGCCCTGACGATGCAGCAGAAAATGGGTTCGCTCTCATCCTCACCCTCTCCCCCCAGAAGACGAAACTTACATTTCCCGCGCTGGAAAATGTCACTAAACGGTGAGCCTTCCAAGTCGCCCGCAAGGTTCTCCCTCTCTCCGGGGTGCTTGCGCACGGCCACAAGGGACGGGGTGAGGGCGAGCGTTCTGTTTAGCTGAATGGTTCCGGCGAAGAGCCTGTGCGGAAACGGCAACCGCCGATCTGAGGAGCAAAGAAAAACGAAGAGAAAAAATGCAAAAAAGTTTGTTCATCGCCTCCTCTGCTGCTAATCTACCCTGCCATGCATCTAAAAAAGCTCATTGCTCTCTTCTTTTCCGGCATGATCCTCGGCGGATGGTGCCACGCGCAACCGACTCAATTGGGCATTGACCGCAGCGCCGGCCCCGCCCGCCTCACCCTCCAGGGCGAAACGAACCGCGATTATTCGCTGCAAGCCGGC
>PLJQ01000314.1 GCA_003140275.1 Limisphaerales bacterium | reverse complement strand
GCAACTGCCCCAAGTGCGGCATGAAGCTGGTGGAGAAGAAGTGACCGGCGAAAACAAGAGACACTTTTGTCGTCGTGTTGACGGCGAATCACCGCAGACCAAAAACAAAAACTATGAAGACATTCACCATGATTCTCGCGCTCGCTGTGTTTGCTGGTACGACTACAATCCTGTTCGTCGGCTGCGCCAGTGACGGCTACGACTACTCCGGCCATTCGCACGGCGTGACGGCGAAGCCGTATGCGTTGAGCCATGCCTCATCACCGGCGAGGCGTTCGAGCACGACAACCCGATCTCGTGTTGACCGACATCCACCTCAAGTCCTCCAGCGGTTTGGATCTGATCAAGGCTCTCCACGCGCAATCACCGGCGCTTCCGCTTGTAGCAACCACGATGTTCAACGTGCGCCGAACCGAACGTCTTGCCCGCGCGGCGGATGCTTCGGGCTTCGCATCCAAACAGGACGGGACGGAGAAGTTGGTCGCAACCGTTCACGAGATGTTAAGGACCGGCAAAGAACCTGATGAAAGCTCTAGTGGGGTGAACACCCCATAGCGAGGACGCCTCCGCCAGCGCAATATTACAGGCCAAGGCGGACGCTAGGACGCCGTGCGGAAGAATGATTCCGCTCCATGAGCCACTGGCCACCAATGTCCCTGTCACTAGCAACATGATTTCACGCAATTCCAGTTCCTTCGTCTGCCGCCAGTTTGCCCCTTCAGCAGGTCTGCTGCTGGCCGGGTTGCTTTTCGCCGGCTGCAAAGGCATACCCACCAAGAGCGAGAAAGAAGCTCGTCAACACGCTCAAGCAGTGACGGCCGTGTATCGGCCGCATGACCAAAAGCCCCCGCTCCCGGTCCTGACGGCCGATTCCAGCCTCAGCAATTATCTCGCCTTTGCCATGCTCAGCCAACCGAAGGTTGAGGCTGCTTTCTACGATTGGGCAGCTTCCATCGAGCGCATCACGCAGGCGCGGTCACTGCCCGATCCACAGGTGACGTTCCAAATGGACATCCAGAACATCGTTACTTCGATCATGCCCGGACTCATGGGGAGCATCCCCTGGCCAGACAAGCTCCGGGTTGGGGCACAAATCGCATCAGCCGAAAGCCAGGCCAAGTATTTCGCTTTTCAATCCTCCGTCCTCGACAGCGCGTATGAGGTGAAACGCGCTTACTATCAACTTTACTTTTTGGCGGAAAAGATTCGTGTAAATCAAAATAACTTTGACCTGCTAAGCGAACTGGAGAAGCTGGCACGCGCGCAGAATGAAGTGGGCAAAGTCACCTTGCAGGATGTACTGCGCGCACAAATCGAACAGGACCAGCTCAAAACCGAGATTGCCAATCTGGAGGACTCGCGCAATCCGCTCCTTGCCCAGTTCAAGGCTGCGCTCGGCTTGGGAACCGATGGCCCAACACCGGCCATGCCCGGGCGGTTCGAATCGACGCCACTGGAACTTTCCGCCGATAAGTTGTTCGAGACCGCTCTCGCACAAAATACCCGCCTCAGAGAGATGGAAGCTGATGTGCGTGCTGCCGAGGCATCCCTCATTCTGGCTCGAAGGTCGCGCCTGCCTGATTTCAGCTTGGGACTGATGGCCGACGTGCAGGTGAATCCCACGCTCTATCGCCCCTTGGGATCGCTTTCGCTTCCCATTTGGCGCGACAAAATCGCGGCGCAAATTGCCGAGGCGCAGGCGAACAAGCGTTCGGCTAAGGCGCGGTTATCGGACGAGCAGATTGCGCTGGCGGTCGATTTTGCCCAAAGATCCTATCTTTACCGGGAGGCGACCCGGAATCTGGCGCTCCTGAATGACCAGCTTTTGCCCAAAGCGCGCCAATCGCTTGAAGTGGCCCGATCAAGTTACTTGGGTGGCCAGATCGATTTTTTTAATCTAATCGACACCGAACGCACGTTGCTCGGATTTGAATTGGACAGGGTAGGAGCTGCCACGCAACGAGAGGTGGTTCTGGCGGAACTTTCATTGATTATCCAAGGCATGCCTCCGGCCAGCGCACCGATGGGGTCTGGCACCGCGCGAATGAATCGCGGTTCCCAATCTTCACCGAAGAAAACGAGCTCGGGCAAAATGTAAACGATACGGAAACTGAATCTGAACTTTCCAAGAGATTTCAAATGAAACCTGTAAAACTCATTTTTCTGTTCATCCTGGGCCTGGCTGCCGCCGGCGGTGCGGAGCTGCTGCTGACCGGTTGCAGCCGCGGCCACACTACCGCCCCAACTGAAGGCGACACGAAAGAAAAGACCCTCTACACCTGCGGAATGCACCCGCAGGTGATTCAAGATCATCCCGGCAATTGTCCCATCTGCGGCATGAAACTGATGCCGATTCGCAAACAAACCGGTATCGAAAACACAAGCAGAAACACGAGCGCCCAACCCGGCAAACGCAAAATCAAATACTATAAATCCACGATGGCGCCGGGCGAAGCGCGGCAAACGCCGGGCAAAGACAGCATGGGTATGGACATGGTGCCGGTGTATGAAGCCGAAGCCGCTGCCGCCGAGTCGCAGACTATCGCCATTGACCCTGTGACAATTCAGAACATGGGCATCCGCACCGCCGTTGTCACGCGCGGGCCGTTGCGCCGAACCGTCCGTACCGTTGGCGTCATCGGTTACAATGAGACAACGCTGGGCGAG
This sequence comes from Limisphaerales bacterium, assembly GCA_003140275.1. Taxonomy (GTDB): domain Bacteria; phylum Verrucomicrobiota; class Verrucomicrobiia; order Limisphaerales; family PALSA-1396; genus PALSA-1396. Next base: position 5,767 of record PLJQ01000314.1, on the reverse strand, counting down.
GTGGCTACCAAATTCAAGGGTTGGATTGAAAAACTTTACGTGAATGCCACGGGCCAGTTGGCGATGCGCGGCGACCCGCTGTTTGAAATTTATTCGCCCGATCTTTACAGCGCACAGGTCGAGTATCTGCTTGCGGTTGGTTTACCTACGAACGCCACGGCTGGCGCAGAGGGAATCCGAATCAGCGCCCTCACCAAACTCAAGTTCTTTGACATTTCCGATGAACAAATTGCCGAGGTGGAGCGCTCCCGGCAGCCACAGAAAACTCTGCGAATTCTTGCACCCCAAGACGGATTTGTTATCGAGAAAAATGTCGTCAACGGCCAGATGGTGGACGCGGGTATGAAGATTTACCGTCTGGCAGACTTGGGATTGGTTTGGGTGCAGGCGGACATTTATGAACAGGACTTGGCGTATATCAAGCTGGGCCAGGAGGCGAACGTAACGCTCTCCTACCTGCCGGACCGCGAGTTTCGCGGGCGCGTAACTTACATCTATCCAAACGTGGATGAGAAGACTCGCACCGCTCACGTCCGCATGGAGTTCCACAATCCGGGATACTTCCTCAAGCCCGGTATGTTCGCGACCGTGAAGGTCGTCTCCGAACTGGAGACTGCCGTATTGCTGATTCCTGACATGGCCATTCTGCGCAGCGGCGAGAAGACCACCGTCTTCGTGGCGTTGGACGGCGGAAAGTTTGACCCACGCACCGTTACGCTAGGACCGCAGGCGGAGAACGACGATTATCAGGTTCTCAGCGGATTGAGTGAAGGGGAGCGGATTGTCACGTCGGGCCAGTTCATGCTTGATTCGGAAAGCCAGCTTCGCGAGGCGATTCAGAAAATGCTCAAACCGCAGAAGTCGTCAGAGCATGAGAGGGCCGGCGTGTTTTCCACACCCAACGCCACCAACACTCCACCCTCCACGACCGCCGAGGCCGTGAAATACATCTGTCCGATGCCGGAGCATGTCTCCATAGAATATGATCATCCCGGCAAATGTCCCATTTGCGGTATGACACTCGTGCCCGTGTCTCAAGCGATGTTGAAAAAACTCCACCCTGGCGGGAAGATTCTATACTACACCTGCCCGATGCCTGAGGACAGCGATGTGCGTTCGGACAAACCGGGCACTTGCCCCAAGTGCGGCATGACGCTGATTCCGATCAGTGAACCACCGCCGCTGCCGTCGGCCACGGCCGCTCCTACCAACATTCCTTCAAGTTCGAAAACTCGCGCCGGTGGTATGACCATGCCTGATGGACCGGTCACGCCCGGCCACAAGAACTAGAAGACGAACATGCTCAAAGGCATCATAGATTTTTCCATCAGGAACAAATTCATCGTTCTTCTCGGCACGCTCGCGCTTGTCCTCGGCGGCGTCTATGCCGTGCGCAACATTCAGCTCGACGCCATCCCCGACCTGTCAGACGTGCAGGTTATTATCTACACTGAGTGGTCCGGCCAGGCACCGCAAATCGTTCAGGACCAGGTCACCTTTCCCATCACGACTAAAATGCTTTCTGTGCCGAACGCAACGGTCGTGCGCGGTTATTCATATTATGGCTTCTCATTTGTGTATGTGATTTTTAAGGACGGCACTGACCCGTATTGGGCGCGAAGCCGTGTGCTCGAATATTTGAACGGGATGGGTGGACAATTGCCGCAAGGCGTTTCACCCGCGCTTGGCCCGGACGCCACCGGCGTTGGGTGGGCCTTCATGTATTCGCTCAATTCCACCAACCGCGACCTCGCCCAATTGCGCTCGATGCAGGACTGGTATTTGCGTTATCAAATCGCGTCGGTAGAGGGGGTGTCCGAAGTCGCCTCCCTCGGCGGCTTCGTGAAGCAATATCAAGTCACGGTGGACCCCGCCAAGCTGCGTGCTTTCAACCTGTCGATTTCTGAGGTGGCGATGGCCGTCAAGCGCAGCAACGGCGAGGTCGGCGGACGTTCCATCGAATTGTCGGAAAAGGAATTCATGCTGCACGTGAAGGGTTACGTGCAAAACCTAGACGATCTGCGCAAAGTGGCGGTGGGTGTTGGTGACAAAGGAGTTCCGATTCTCCTCAGCCAGCTCGCCAACGTCGAGTTCGGTCCCGACATGCGCCGCGGTATCGCCGACTTGAACGGTGAAGGGGAAACTGTCGGCGGCATTGTGATCGTCCGTTACGGCGCGAACGCACGGCAGTTGATCCTCGATGTGCAGAAAAGGCTTGACGCGGCGATGAAGGGACTGCCGCCGGACGTGAAATACACGATCGCCTATGACCGCAGCGCGCTGATCAATCGCGCCGTCAAAACGCTCGAAGGGAAACTCCTTGAGGAAAGCCTCGTCGTGGCGCTGGTCTGCCTCGCCTTCCTCATGCACCTGCGCAGTTCCCTCGTGGCCATTATCATCCTGCCAATTGCAGTGCTGATTTCCTTCCTCGTAATGTTTGGTCAGGGCATCACCTCGAATATCATGTCGCTGGGAGGCATCGCCATCGCCATCGGCGCAATGGTGGACGCAGTCATCATCATGATTGAGAACGCCCATAAGCACATGGAGCGTGATCAGGGCAAGAGGCCGCATTGGGAGATTATCCGCGACGCCGCAGTTGAGGTCGGCCCGACGCTGTTTTATTCGCTGCTGGTCATCGCCGTATCCTTTCTGCCCGTGTTTACGTTGCAATCGCAGGAAGGCCGGCTGTTCAAGCCACTCGCGTTCACCAAGACTTATTCAATGGCTGCAGCCGCGTTGCTCTCCATCACGCTGGCCCCGGTTCTGATGGGTTATTTCATCCGTGGCAAAATTCCACTCGAAGAGAAAAACCCCATCAACAGCTTTCTAGTCTGGCTCTATCATCCCGCGATTGACTTCGTCATCAAGTGGCGCTGGGCCGTCGTCACTACCGCCGGATTGCTGATTGTTTGGGTATTCTTTCCGTCGAACGCAATTACCGCGCGCCTCTTGCCCGATGGCAAGATGCAAGAGTGGGCCTTGAAAGCCGGGAAGTTTTTCCCTTACCAGAACATCGGCTCCGAATTCATGCCGCCACTGTACGAAGGCGATTTGCTCTACATGCCGACAACTTTCCCAGGCATCTCGCCCACGAAGGCACGTGAGGTACTACAAACCACCGACCGAATCATTCACCAGTTTCTCGAAGTGCATCATGTTTTTGGCAAAGTTGGCCGCGCCGAGACGGCAACTGACCCCGCTCCATTCGACATGATAGAAACCATTATCATGCTCAAACCGGAACAAGAATGGCCGGTTGTGGACATCAAGGACGCTGCCGACAAAGTCATCGCCCACCGCCGCCGCACGCCGAACGAATTGACGGACGCGATGAACGCCGCAGTGCAAATCCCCGGCCTCATTAACGCCTGGACCATGCCGATCAAGACGCGCACGGACATGCTGGCTACCGGCATTAAGACGCCGGTAGGCATCAAGATCGCCGGGCCGGATTTGGCGGAATTGGAGCGCGTCGCTTCAGAAGTCGAGGCGGTGGTAAAAGCCGTGCCCGGCACGCTGAGCGCGTTTGCCGAACGCACGATGGGCGGAAACTATATCCAAATCACGATTGACCGTGACGCCATCGCCCGTTACGGCCTGCGCGTCGGCGACGTGCAGGACGTGCTCGAAGTTGCGCTCGGCGGAATGCCGCTTACGACCACTGTCGAGGGCTTGGAACGTTACGCTGTCAATCTTCGCTACAGCCGCGATTTCCGCGAGAACCTCGGCGACTTGCGCGACATCATCGTGCCCACGCCCACCGGCGCGCAAGTGCCGCTCGGGCAGTTGGCGAAAATCGAAACGGTTCGCGCCCCGATGGGTATTAAAAGCGAGGGCGCGGTGCCCAATGCCTGGATTTACGTCGACGTGAAAGGCATTGACGTCGGCACCTACGTGCAAAAGGCCATGCGCGCCGTCAACGAAGCCGTTGCGAAAGGCCAAATCAATCTCCCTAGCGGCTACACCATTTTTTGGAGCGGCCAATATGAATACATGCAGCGAGCCAAAGCGCGGTTGATGATCGTCGTGCCGCTCACGCTGCTCATCATCGTGCTCATCATCTACCTTAACACTCGTTCGGCGGTCAAGACCGCCATCGTGATGCTCGCCATTCCCTTTTCGTTGGTGGGCGCATTCGCGGCGATCCACTGGCTCGGATACAACATGAGCGTCGCCGTGTGGGTTGGCATCATCGCGTTGGCAGGTCTCGACGCTGAGACCGGTGTTGTCATGTTGCTTTATCTCGACATCGCCTACGAACAGTGGATCAAAAAAGACCGGATGCGCAATGTCACCGACCTGCGCGATGCCATCTATCATGGCGCGGTGAAGCGCGTCCGCCCGAAAGCCATGACCGCTTGCGTAATCATTGGGGGCCTTGCGCCCATCCTCTGGAGTCACGGCGCTGGCGCAGACGTGATGAAACGCATCGCCACGCCGATGATGGGTGGCGTCGTCACCTCCACCATAATGGAACTGCTGGTCTATCCGGCCATATATTATCTGTGGCGATCACACAGTCTTAAGGCCCCGCCGCCAACTGTGACCATTGCTGCCCAGCCTGTGATGAACCCGCTTCAAACATGAGCATCAATAATCACCTGATAGGTTCAGCAAGCCAAGCTGAGTTGGCCAACGACACCAAAACCGTGAAGGCAAGCCTCGAGCCGTTTTCTGTTCTGGCAATAAACGGCGGCTCGTCGAGCATCCGGTTCGCGCTGTATGAGGAGGGTGAACTGCTGCGCTGGCGGCTGGCTGGGAAAGTGGATCGCGTCGGTCTAAGCGGCACGAATCTGACCTTCAAGGACTCTACCGGAAAACCACAGGACCGTCGCAACATCGAGATCGATAATCACCTGTCGGCGGTCGCTTTTCTACTAGATTGGCTCGAAACGCAGCAGGTATTCGCTTCGGTCAAAGCCGTGGGACACCGGGTGGTACATGGGATGATGCATAGCGAACCGGAGCGGGTCACGCCGGAGTTGCTCGAAGAATTGAACCGCATCAGGCCATACGACCCCGAACATCTGCCCCGCGAGATCGAACTGATCGAGGCGTTCCGCCGGCGTCATCCGAAACTGCCGCAAGTGGCCTGCTTCGACACAGCGTTTCACCGCACCATGCCGCGGGTCGCCAGTCTGCTGCCGATTCCGCGACGCTACGAGGCGGCGGGCGTTCGCCGTTACGGCTTTCACGGTTTGTCTTATGAATTCCTGATCGAGGAACTCGCACGCCTCGGCGACCCGGCGGCAACGAAGGGTCGCGTGATCCTTGCCCATCTCGGCAACGGCGCGAGCCTGGCGGCCGTGCGCGACGGCAAGAGCATCGACACCAGCATGGGCTTCACGCCGACGGCGGGATTGGTGATGAGCAGTCGCTCGGGGGACTTGGATCCGGGACTGGTCTCCTACCTGGCGCGCACCGAGCAGATCACCACAAAACAATTTTACGAAATGGTCAACCACAAGTCGGGGCTGCTCGGAGTTTCGGAGATCAGCTCCGACATGCGGGACTTGCTCGCGCAGGAAGCCGATGACGTGCGGGCGGCGGAAGCCGTTGCACTGTTTTGTTATCAGGCGAAAAAGTGGATCGGCTCCTTCGCTGCTGCGCTCGGTGGATTGGACACGCTCGTCTTCGCAGGAGGCATCGGAGAGAATGCGCCGCTCGTCCGCACGCGCATCTGTGAGAATCTGAGCTTTCTCGGCATTGAGCTGAATGATTCACGCAATGCTGAGACTGCGGGGGTGATTTCCACGGACGCCAG
>PLJQ01000489.1 GCA_003140275.1 Limisphaerales bacterium | reverse complement strand
CCTATGAGACGCCAGTGAACCGGAATCATTGCTTCTTGCGGGATTTATGCCATGTATGTTTACTACACCCCATCCGGCCTGCCGGATGGGGGTTTTTCTTCTTTGATTGTGTAGGAAATCGTAGAATGAAAGCGGTCGTCTCGACGAATCTCTTATTGTTTGATAGGATTTGGTGATGATGCCTTAATTATTTAGAATGATCTCTCGCCTCAGGGGTCGTAACCATTAAATATCACATAACAAAGCATGAATACTCAAAACACTTTTGTGAACTCGAATCAGCAAAGGTCGATCCGCGTGATTGTGTTCATTACGATAATTGTTGCCATTGTTATCGGAACATTCTTTTACCTAAACCAAACTGGTAAACAATCTCCGGTTTCGAAAACAGTGACCATCGCGCAGTTTGGTGATCTGCTACTTTATTTGCCGCTCTACATCGCTGCCGACGAAGGTCTCTTTGCAAAGCACGGGCTGAACGTGCATATAGCCTCCACAGGTGGCGACGACAAAACTTACGCTGCGGTCATGTCCGGCAGCGCTGACTTTGGCCTTGCCGACCCGACATTCGTGGCCATCGCCCAAGAACAAGGTCAGTCTGGAAAAGTGGTAGCATTAATAATCAATGGTATGCCGAACTATGGGGTTGCGCTTACACCAGACAAGCCGGTTATCAAAACCCCGGCTGAACTAAAAGGTCGAACGGTCGCAACTGTGCCGGCTCCATCAACGTCGTATGCATTGATGAAGAAACTTTATGAACGTGCCGGCTTGCTGCCTGCAATTCGTCAAGTAGCCCCACCTGCACTTGTCCCGACGCTACAGGCTGGAGAGGCGGATTACGCTTTGCTGATTGAACCTTGGGTTTCCGGCGTGGTCCAGAGCGGCGGACATGTTGCCTTTTCTCTTACAGACTATTACCCGGAGTTCGCACTGACTGGGCTTACCAGCAACATGAAGACAATCCAGCAAGACCCAGCTACAGTTGAGAATGTTGTTCTGGCGCTCACTGAAGCGGTGCAGATTTTCTACGGCGATGAAGAACGCAGTCTCCGCGTAGCTGTGAAGCACTTTCCCGATGAGAAGCCGGAACAGCTTAAGACGGGTATTAGCCGCATGCGCTCAGATAAGATATACCCGCGAGTCCTGTCCGTGAGCGAAAAAGCTTGGGATGCCGCGTTGCAATTGCGCCGCGACACTGGCGACCTTACTAAACCAGCCCAGCCCATAGGCGAGTATGTGGACAATTCCTTCGCACAAAAAGCAGCCTCAGATGGAGGCCAGCACTAAGCCGCGAATGGCGGAACAGGGCAAACAGTCATCGGTCGTATTGCGCGCGTCAGTCAGCCTAGATTTCGGCCCGCCTGTCGGGCGCATTCTCGACCACTTCTCTATCGAATGCCGTGCCGGCGAGGTGACAGTGTTGCTTGGCACCAGCGGTTGTGGAAAGACTACACTTCTTCAACGGCTCGCCGAGGCNNGGGGCTTGTGGAGAGCGTGTGCAAACGAGTTCAAAGCGCGTAGATGCAGAAATCGCACCCACCCACTACGCATTTGCTTTTCAACATCCAGAGTTAGTGTCGTGGCGAAACGTGGAAGGTAATGCCCGCTATGAACTCGACCTTTGCCAAACAAACTCTACGCCAAAGAGCGAGAGTGTTGCTGATTTGCTCGCTCTGGCCGGCCTTCGCGAGGCTCATTCACTTTTCCCCCACCAACTTTCAACCGGAATGCGACAACGCGTGCAGTTGATCCGTGCCGTGGCTCGACCCGTGCCTTTGATTTTACTCGACGAACCGCTGGCTGCGGTTGACCAGCCTCAGCGGTTGGCAATCGCGCGGGCCTTGCGTGCCCGATTCCGGGAAGTTGGCACCGCAACGCTCTGGGTTACTCACGATTTGTTGGAGGCCCTTGCCGTAGCTGATCGTATCCTCGTCGTAGGTGGGCGTCCGTTACGTGTGCTATCAGAGCAAAGCGTCACCGCCGCTGACCGTCCGCGTTCTGACCTGACTAGTGATAAAAACGGTCCCAACGCCATTATGAACGGCCTCCTTGCAGCACTGGGATCGGCTTCCATACCCCCCGAATTTCACGACGGCATAACAGCAGCCAATGTGGCCTCGCCAACAGTGAAACCTCGGCAACTCAGCGGCTCCCGCTGGCTGTCGTGGGTGATTCTCACAACTGTGCTCTTCGCATTAGCGGTTGTCTGGGAGACAGTCGTGCTGTTGTCACCACATCTCGCTTTTTTCGTGCCGCCGCCGCACGACTGGGGTCCCCGCTTGCTCCAACGTATCGCGACCACTGATTTTGCAGCCCAGATTTGGGTAACGCTGCGCGAATGTCTTTTCGGACTCAGTATTGGTTTCGTTGTAGGCACGTTGTTAGGTTATCTTGCTGGCTTGGTGGAGCTTTTCAGCCGTGCCGTGCGCCCGCTCTTTGTTGGTCTCACTGCTGTGCCGCTCTTTGTCCTCGCACCGGCATTTATTATTTGGTTCGGAATTGGGGAACAAATGAAGATTGCTCTTGCTGCCTGCTCGGCATTTCCATTTGTTGCTCTTGCCGTTCTGGACGCGGTGACAAACAGCCGCGGATCATATCATATCTATCTTCGCCGCAACGGTGCCCGATCGTGGCCCCTTTTCTTGCACCATACATTGCCGAACACCATGGCTTCATGGTTCGCCGGTCTGCGCGCAGCCGGTATCGCGGCACTCCTCGGTGCGTTTCTTGGAGAGTTCATTTCCGCCGAGCGTGGCCTGGGTTACACGATCCTATTGGACGCCGGTCGGTATCGCATAGCCGATGCCATTGGCGGCGTGGCAGTGCTCTTCACTATCGCAATACTTCTCGACGCAGTATTTCGGTTTTTAGCTTCCCTAAGACATTGGTTTCTTTTCAAATTGAAACTTTGAAGACGATATGAGTCAGCGAACCTCTGCAACCGGCACCCAGCAAACCCGCGAGTGTCTTCTTTTGGCAGCAGTTTGCGACGTGCGTGGTTTTTCCACACTCCAAAATCACATTGATGAATACATCGTAAGCGGTCTCACGTTAGATGGCCGCGGTGACGAGATCGCGAAGGAGAATCTTAACTTCATGGCAAGCACACGCAAACGAGCTGGGAAAATCTTTAGGGATTCACTGCTAAGGTTAGGCCAAGATGCCAACCAACTCAAATATGCCCTAAAATCGACCGGCGACGGATTTCTCGTTGCTGTCGAAATTATGCTCTTGGAAGGTGTAAATTGGAACCGAAAGAAATATCCCAAACATTGGGCACCAAGAGCATGGGCTCTCGCGAATGCGTTAATGAGTTTATATGAGGATTCAAAGCGGTCGCGCGATAGGGCTTCATTGGGTGGAATGACCTCTAGGTTTCTCAGGAAGTTTGGTAAGGAACTGGGCTTGGCTAAAAAGGATTACCAAAAAAGAGGTCTCTTTCGAGTGCCTGGTGCTCTCGCAATGGGATCTGGAACAATTACTCGGGCGATCGAGTCTGTGCGTGATAACCGGGAAGGCAATCGCGGCGATGCCTATGGACATCCGGTAAATGTCTCATTTCGCCTCTGTGATCACGCCGGAAGGTTCAATGAAGAAACCGAAGAAATCTCTCCGGAGGTGCTATTGGATCGACGCGTTGGCCGTCTGCTCACTTCGGAAAAACCGCCCGTTGACGGTTGGGTGGTGGAGCCCTTGGACAGAGTGGCTTTAAAGGGGATGGAGGAGACATGGTGTTACGCTCTCCGAAAGAAAAAAAAGACGAGAAGCCGCAGACTGTCGGCGAAGACGCGTAAGGCCAAATAGGTTTGTATGTCTGACTCATCATTTTGGTCTGCATGGGCCCACTTTACTGCGAAACTCCAAGCCCGGGGCTGGTGCTATCAGTTACCTCAGGGCCTCATTGTTCCGTATTTTGTCACGGAGTTCAATCGGTGTGTTGAACACGCTGCCTTGAACCATGCAGTGAATGCCGGCCTTGGCCCGCGCGAAGCCAACGGTTGGTATCAAGTGGCCCCCGCATGCCGGACAAATGACATGCGGAAAGTGGACTCAGGTTGGCACTCCACGCTCTTTGAAATGCTGGTCTGGGCCGAAATCTCTTCCCCGGAGCGTCGGGATGTCGTCCAAACTCGGTTGGTTGCAGATACACTGGATTTCCTCATTACCAAACTGGGCTTAAAGCAGGAGCGTCTTTTAGTCACTGTCTTTGGTGGTGGCGAAGTGCTGCCAGGCGTCACCTTGCCACCCGATGACAGGTGGCGGGAACTCTGGCAAGCTCATGGACTAGCATCGAATGCGGTGCTTCCGGTGCCCGGTCCAAAGAATTTCCTGCTTTTCGTAAACCAAGGCGAACGCTGTGGCGCAAAATGTGAGATTATCTATCGTCTCCCAATTCAAGGAGGGGATCGTTGGTTGGAGATTGGCACGTTAATTCTCGATGACCGTCGCCTCATGCGTAACGCAGCGGGCGACTGGCGCGTAGAACCTGGAATCGGCCTTGTAGCCGGTGCAGCCCTTGGTTTGGAGCGCCTGATGACGGTTTACGAAAGCTGCGCGAACTTGACCGAGATTAGCATGTGCCGAGCTCTTTACGCGGCCATCGAAGACCGATTGCGGCCTGACACAGCAGCACTTTTTACCGGTGATGTGCGCGTGCTTGTGGATCAAGCCAAGGCATGCAGCTTTGTGCTGTGCGATAGCGGGTTGCGCCCCGCCTCTCGCCAATTTGAATTGATCGCGTTGATGGCTCGCCGCATCCGACGCAAAATTTCCGCTCTCACCATTTCGGATTGGCCAACGATGCTCTCGCTGCTTGAGCGAAAATTGGTGGAGACTTATGTCGATCGCCATCCGCAACTTACCCAATTGAATGGTCGTCTCGTCGAACTCGTCTCAGGTGTTGCTTGGCCGGAAGGCTGGAATCCCGAAGGTTATCAGCCGCAACATTATGACTCGCAATAACCGTCGTCCTATTGCGCTTGTAACTGGTGGCGGTTCCGGCATTGGTTTCGCCACGGCACGGGTATTGCTCAAACAAGGCTGGTTTGTGATTGTCGTTGATCGTAAACGCCTACGCCAATTCCCGGCTGGTGCGCGAAGTCGTATTTTCCGGGCCGACGTAACCGATGCGGATGCCTTTAGCGATATCTTTGATGGGTTACAGGATAAGCTTGATGCACTGGTGCTTTGTGCCGCCGAAAGTCAATTTATCAACGAGCCAGAGAGGATTATCCAAACGAACGCCTGTGCGCCAATTGCCAATACCCTCGCCTGTCGTTCTGTGCTACAGCCTGATGCTTCGGTCGTCTTCCTCGGTTCAACGGCGGCTTATCGAGTCTCGATGACAGGCGCGTGGCAGCAGCTTCTCGCGGCGCTTATTGTCGAGGACAAAAATATTAAGCTACCGGAAGGCAGCAACCGTCTTTCGGGCGAAGAAGCTTACCGCCACGCAAAACGTCTCGTACTCGAAGCGACACGACCGCTCGCACGACTACTCAGCAACGAGGGTATCCGAGTAAATTGTCTCGTGCCTGGGCCTACGCTAACGCCGATGAGCCGTCCAGTTTGGCGTGACAAGCCAGAGCACTGGAAGAGGCTGGTCAAGGAAGCCCCTTTTAATCGCCCCAATAGTGCGATAGAATGTGCTGAAGTGATTGCTTTTCTTTGTGGGTCGAGCGCACGCAATCTCACGGGGAGTCTTCTCCATTTAGATGGTGGTTGGTTTCTTACACATGAACACTGATTTACACACGCGCGACATCGCGCTCGAATATCAGATCCTAAAGGAGCTTAAAGAGCTTGGATTTCAAACTGCTAAACCGGAGAGTCTCGATTCACCGGCCTTTCCAGACACGTTTTCGCCCAGCGCGTTCCATGAACTCGTCCGAAGGTGTGCTTCAAACAAGCCAGAGATCTCGACCCGCTGGGCCGGAAGCGATTGGGTGTACCGCCATGTGGACTTAGACAAAATCGGATTCAGCCCCGTCCACTTGTCCTCCTTCAAAATGATTGTCTTTTTGGAAGCAGTGTCACACAGCAAGGCTGCCAGCTGTCGCCAACGGACGGTGCGAATTGTTCTCACGCTTCTCAAGCATTCGCTAAACCTCCGCGCTGACCAGCTTTATATTACCTACTTTGGCGGTCACATGGATTTATCAAGCGGCTTGGCCGATCAGTCTGAAATCCCAAACCTGTGGAGGCGAGAGGGCGTGCCAAAAGAGAATCTGATCGCTATTCCCGGCATGGCCAACCTGACCAACGTCGTGCGCACTGAAGAACCGGCGGGGCCGCGATGTGAAATCTTCCTGCGAGACGTTTATGGCACGTTCGTCGAAATCGGCACCGTAGTTTTTGAATGCCTCATTGTTACAAAAAAGCATCCCCTTGCGTTCAAGCCCTCGGGTGCCGCGGTATGTGGCGCAGCGTTCGGGTTGGAGCGATGTGCAATGGTGAGTCAAAATTCACAGGATATATTCCAACTGCCAGAACTGCGAAGTGCTATCGGCGTAATCGAATCCGATCTAGACCCCCACCTTGTCGAGCTTGGTGCCAACCACGTGCGTCGTATCGCTGACGCCGTGCGGACTGGCATGGTCATCGCGTGCAATACCCGAATGCCACTCAGCCGGGCGCGTAGGGCCCGTGTCTGTGATCTTCGCAACAGTATGATGCGTGCCGCAACAAGTCTTGGTTACGAAGACGTGCCAATGCTTGTTGAACGAGTAGCCGACGCTCTCCAAGAGGCCGGCCATTTCAATGGCAACCGTCTGGCGGAAACTGTTCGTGCGCTGTTTTACGATGCACCCGATCAATGAATCCTATCACCATCTGCACAAGAATAAATGTTGACCGTTTTTGTTTTCTCAAATCCAAGAACACAGATGTGCTCCAAAACGGCTCTGCTTGGGCTTGCGGGCGAGCGCTTCGTGTTAGACCCAATTCATTCATTTTTTCCCGACCGAGTTCTGTCCAATCGCACGATTGACACGTTCCGTCACGATTGCCAAAGCCGTCCTTTAGGGAATTTGACAACTGGCTGTTTTCTGAGCGATCCGCATGAGATGAATCGACACTGTGGGCGAACGCCCGTTCGCAATACGCACAATGCGGGGATTCACGTCCCAACGAGTTTCGTATTCGAACAATTTGAAGATCAGTCGCGTTTCTTCATGTTTTGTCTGTTCACCACCGACCACGCTTTCCCGCTGACCAATGGAAACATGATCGGCGCGTTTTTGAAACAAT
>PLJQ01000153.1 GCA_003140275.1 Limisphaerales bacterium | reverse complement strand
GTGCATCGGCCACGTCGGCCCGGAAGCGTTGGCCGGAGGTCCAATTGGCAAACTGCGCGAGGGCGACGTTGTGCGCATCGTGGTGGATCGTGAAAAGTTGGAGGGAAGCGTGGATTTTGTGGGCGAATGTGGTCGCCGCTTCACGCCGGAAGAAGGGGCGGAAATTTTAGCAAAGCGGAAGCCAAACGAAGAATTATCGCCCGACCCGGGCGTGCCGAACGACACGCGTTTATGGGCCGCGCTACAACGCGCCGGCGGCGGCACGTGGGGCGGCTGTGTTTATGATGTCGAGCGGATTCTGGAATTGCTCGACGCGGGACATAAAGCCCTTGAGCGGCCAGCTTGACTGTTTGTCGGAGCAGGATTTCAGGCCGGCGAACCGGAAAACATCTCTTTAACGAAGCGAGCGCAAAGAACGCTGAGAATCACAGAGTTTTTTCTCCCTGTCCACTCTGGCATCTTGTCCGCCCCTGTTGTGGTTCCAGCGTTCTTCGCGTTGAATATGGGCGTGATCAGTTGTCCAAAAGTGCCTTGTTTTCTCTTCTCAGCTTGGTGGCGACCTGCGTCAACCTGCGTTTTGTGTTTTGCATCATCCGGGTTTTCCGATACAGTGTCGTCATGTCAGAAATTGTTGAATTTGTAAATCATGCGGCCGGGTCCATCACGCCTGCCATTGTCGAAAAAGTGCTCCGAGTGCTGCCTCAATGGAAACTGGAATTTACTCAAATCCGCGCGCCGCTGTTTCCGCACCTGGTTGACCAGCTTGAATTCCTGGCGGATGCGGTGGAAGACACTGCGGAAGGGGCCTACAAGGATTTACCTTACTTTGCGCTGGCCGAAGCGGTCTTTGCGCTGATCTATGCCCACAAAAAAGTCGGCATCATTCCCGATTCGATTCTTAATCTGGGCCGCGCTGATGATTCAAGCGTGGTGCGCGCCGTATTGATTCAAAACGAGCGGGCCTTTGCGGTTTACGCCAGCGTTCAGGGTCTAAACTGGTCCGAAATTACCAGTCATCCGTGAACTGAATTTTGGAAAGACCGCGCCCCTTTGTTCCACATATTTTAAAGTCGCTGTGTTTTTTCTCTTGAACGGGCGATGCCTTGCTTGACTGCCAAACAATGCGACTACTTGATGCCCCAACTGATGCTTTGGTCCGTCGAGTAACGGCCGCAATAGTCGCGCTGCACTCGACTCATTTAACCGTAAGAAATTTCACGCAAACAGGCGTGCCCACTTCCACGCTTTGTCCGGTCGGCGTCAATCGGCCGGTTCTGGAATCGATGCGGAAGACAACGACATTGTCCGAATCCTGGTTGGCGGTCAGCAAAAATGCGCCCGTTGGGTCGATGCCAAAATTGCGGGGTATCTTGCCTTGGGTCGGTTGGTGCTCGATAAGAGTGAGCTTGCCGTTTTTTTCGTCGATGGCAAAGACAGCGATGCTGTCGTGGCCGCGATTTGAGCCATAAAGAAATTTTCCGGAAGGATGCACCTGCACTTCAGCGGTGCTGAACTCCGGCCGCACCGACACACCGTCGGGCAAAGTCGAAATCGTTTGCAATTCTTTCAGTTCCCCACGTCGCGCGTCGCAGTTGAAAGCGGTTACGGTGCATTGCATTTCGTTAATCACATAAGCGAAGCGTTGACTGGGATGAATGGCGAAATGACGCGGCCCGGCGCCCGGATTCACCGTGGCGAACGGCGGGTCGTTGGGAACAAGCGTGCCTTTGTTCGCGTCGAATTTATAGACCAACACCTTGTCAAGTCCGAGGTCGGCGGCAAAAGCGAAACGGTTGGCGGCATCGAGATTGATGGAGTGCGCGTGCGGCTCTTTCTGCCGCTGCGGATCGGCGCTCGACCCGGTGTGCTGGATAAAGGCGGTTGCTTCACCCAATTTTCCGTCCATTCCGATGGGCAATACAGCCACGCTGCCCCCGCTGTAGTTGGCCACCAGCACATTCTTGCCGGTCTGGTCCACAACGAGGTGACACGGACCAGCGCCGCCGGAAGGTTGTTGGTTCAAGAGCGTTAGTTTGCCGGTGCCGGAGTCAATGGAGAAAGCGTTGAGGGCACCGGCATTTTGGCCGCCGAAATTCGCCATCTCGCCCACGGCATAAAGCAAATGGTGGCCGGGATGAATGGCGAGAAAACTCGGATTGGTTATTGCCACCGCCAATTCGGGATCGGTCAGTTTGCCGGTAGCAAGGTCAAGGCGAGACACATAAATGCCCTTGCTCTTCGCTCCCGCGTAGGTACCGAAGTAAACAAGCACCGCGGCACCGCTGCGATTGGAGGAGGGCTTGACGGTTTGGGCGAACGCCGCGGAGAGGCAGAGTGGAACGAAAAGTAACCCTGCAGCAACGTAGAGATGCATTTGCAATTTCATAACATTGGGTGGCGGTTATATTTCGCTCGTTTATAGCCGACTTTCTTTTCCGTTGCACCAAATGATTAAACCGTATGACTTGTACCCGAATGGCATTATTTCAGGAGCGCTGCTTGCAACCAAAGATGTGCTTGGCGCAGCAAAGCCGAAACTGTGCAAAGCGAATGATTCGTGCGCGGATGAATTCATCGGGTCGCCGAATTCTGAACGTCAAAGGCGCGCGCTCCTCTTGATCTCGCGGCGCGATTACCTTCTATTCAGGTAAATGCTTCCGCCACTGGTGCGCAGAAGTAATGTCGGACCGCCACCATTGATTTTTCCGCGCAATTCGCTGGATTTATATTCACCGACCACGGTGACCGGCAGTTCCGTCACGACCCGGCCGCCGCTGGTTTTGGCGTCCAGGTCCACCGCCAAGCTTTCCGCGCAGTTCAACCGGATGCCGCCGCCAGACGTTTTCAGATGAAGATCTTCTGCGGGCTGGCCGGTCAAACTGGCGGAGATGGAACCGCCGAAAGTTTCGGCGTCGATGCCACCGCGGACTTCACCGGCGTCAATGTCACCGCCGGAAGTTTTGGCCGACACTTTGCCGATGGATTTTTTGATGGCGATGGAGCCACCGGAAGTCTCAGCGACGACGGCACCTTTGGCTNNGGCTTGGTCCAGTCGAATCGAACCGCCGGAGGTGCGCGCCGAAACGGTGGCGCCCGCTTCGCCAATCTGAATGTCGCCGCCAGAAGTGTGCATATCCACTGCGCCGGAACCACTCGCGAGCGAAATGCCGCCGCCGGAAGTCTGGCCCCAAACCGGGCCGTCGATTTTGCCGAGCTTCAAACTTCCTCCGGAAGTTTGCGCCCGCGCGGCTCCGGTGAGGTCGGCGAGCGTGACAAAGCCGCCGGCCGTTTTAAGATCGACGTTGAATTTTTTGGGAATGGAAATTTGATAGCACACTTGCAGGCCGGACCCGCCACGGTCAAACAGGCCGCCCGAAGCTCCGTGAAATTTCGCGCTCACGGTCACCTGATCGGCCTTCTGCTCGAAATCGATCTCGTGCGCCGCAAAAATTTCGTCCGCGCGTGAGCGGCTTAAGCCCCATACTTTGCGAACGCCTTGCACTTCGACTTTTTCCGCGTCGGCGGTGGTCACCTCAATGGAGCCGCGGTCGGCGTCCACGACCAATTTACCGCCGGGAGTGACGGAAAAAGTTTTGGTGAGATTGCTTTCATATTCGCCGAGGGCAAACGCCGCCGTTGCTGCGAAGAACGCTCCGGCGGACAGCCTGGTGCGCAAGAGTTTAAGAATGGTTGTTTTCATGGTTAATCCGAACGCCTTTTTTGACGCTTTACCAAAGGGCACATGGCGAATCAGGTTTGTTACAAGTTTTTTAGCTTTAGAAATCACGATGAGAGTATGCTTTTGCCATCTCCCTGCATGACAACTTCAAATTCCGGCCGATAAAGTTAAAGTGCCCACCCTTTGCGATACGCGCGATGAATGATGCGGTCGGCTTCGGGACAGTTCTTCGCCTTGAGGTTCACCGGGTCCCAGAGCAACTTCTTGCCGGTACGGTAGGCGACATTGCCGAGATGATTCGCTTCGGTGAGCGCGCCGGAGTAATCAAAGTGACAGGTCGTGGGGCTGCCGGTTTTGCAGGCGGCAATCCACTCTGCGTGATGGCCGATGGAATTCGGAATGAACGGCTCGGGCGCTTTGAAATCCTTGAAGTTGTTTTCGGGCAGCAAAAGATGTTTGCCGTAGTCGGAAAGCAACATGCCTTTGTCGCCGATGAAGAGCATGCCGTTTTCCCATTTGGGAATTTTGCCTTCCGTGTACTGGGGCGGTTTCATCTCCCCTTGATACCAGGTGACTTTGACGGGCGGCATGTCACCGCGCGCCCCGTATTCGTAGGTGGCGCTCATCGACGCCGGCGCGGTTTCGGGACTGACCGTCGGGCCGGCCGCCTCAATCGTCAACGGATAACGAAGTTTGAGCGCCCAAAATGGCAGGTCGTTGAAATGACTGCCGAGGTCGGACATCGTGCCGCTGCCGAAGTCCCAATACTTGTACCATTTCGGGCCGGGAAAATAATCGGGGTGATAGGGCCGTTCGGGCGCGGGGCCGAGCCAGAGGTCCCAGTGCAGATAGGTCGGCACAGGATAATCCCCCTGGGGCCGATCACCGCCGCCCCAGGCGCGCGAAACCCATACATGACACTCGCGAATCGGTCCAACCGCGCCCGTCTGGACCAACTCGACCACCCGGCGGTAATTATTGCCGGCGTGAATCTGTGTGCCCATTTGCGTCGCCACTTTGGCTTTGATCGCGGCCTCCGCTATCTGGCGCGCTTCCCATATCGAATGCGTTAGTGGCTTCTCGCAATAGACGTGTTTGCCGAGTTTGATCGCCATCATCGTGGCAAAGGCATGGGTGTGTTCCGCCGTGCTGACGACGACGGCGTCCAGGTCCTTGCCTGCTTCGAGCAATTTGTTAAAATCAAAATACTTGCGGGCTTTCGGAAACTTCGCCGCCGCCTTGTTCAAATTATTTTCGTTCACGTCGCAAAGGGCGACGATGTTTTCGCCGCTGACATCCTGCGTGTTGCTGGCGCCGCGCCCGCCCGCACCGATGATGCCAATGTTAAGCTTTTCATTGAGCGACTTGCCGCGAAGCAATGCGGGACCGGCAAACACGGCGGCACCGCCGATGAGCGTTGACGAACGCAAAAACTGACGGCGGGTGAAGCGGCGGGAAGAAGAAAAGAATGGTGTGCTCATGCCGGTTCCCTACGCTGGACGCCCATCCTTCACAAGCAGATTTTATCATCCGAACCCGCAGCCGCTCTCCGCGCTCAGTTGTTCACTCTGGCGTCGGTCTTCTTGAGCGCGGATATCTGGCCGCCTTTCGGCGAATTTCCCTTCAAATAAATATTGATAAACGGTGCGAAGCGTTTCGGTCCGTCGTTGTCTTTTTTGACCATGTTTACCAGCGGACTGAGATCGCGGATCTTGTTGTTTTCCAAAAACAAATAGTAAAGGCCGTTTAACCCATCCAGCGGTGACAGATCGGAAATGGAGTTGTTGTTCAACGAGAGCGTGGTCAAGCTCGTCAGGCTGTTGATGTCTTGAATGCTTTTGAGCTGGTTGTTGTCGAGATACAGCGAAGCGAGCTTCGGGAATTTGACGATCGGCGAGAGGTCGCTGATCTGATTGTTTGAGAGGTAGAGCGAAGCGAGGTTAGTCAACCCCGTCAGCGGCCGCAGATCCTTCACCCGGTTATGCGACAATTCGATGTATTGCAGCGCGAGGACTCCGCTCAGGGGCAAGATGCCTTCAATTTGGTTGTCGGCCAGGTTCAGGTACTGGATTTTGGCGAGCGTCTTGAGCGGTTGGAGGTCGGTGATTTTGTTTTTCGCCAGGTCGAGCGAGGCAAGGTTCTGGCATTTCTCCAAGCCGGCCAGATTGGTGATGCCCAAGCCGTTGCCCTGAATGGTGGAGAGATTGACGAGGTCAGCTTCGACCAGCGGTTTGTCGTTGTCGCGTTTCTCAAAGACAAATTTACGCACCGCCTTCTCCAAATTTGCGTCGGTAAAAATCGGCGCGTTGGTCTCGGCGGATTGCAATCTCCCAACGGAAGCGGCCAGCAACATCACGGGAACTGCGCTCCGGGCGACGTTTCTGATCACTTTCTTCATGTCCCGTATCATATTATTCCTTCTGTTGTATTTTGAGGAATCGTCTATAAAATCGTTCAAAATAATTTGCCAATGACAAAACCGGATAATCACTTCGAGCCTCGTCTGGCCGCCCACTGAGCCGATTGAATACACCTTGAATACACCTTGGAAACGCAACCTATCAAGATTCTTTTGATCGAAGACGACCCCGAATTCTCCCGTCAGGTCCTTGCGATGATCAGGCAGGCCGATGGCGCGGCGTTTGTCGTGGAGTCCGTCGTTCAATTTGAAGACGGATTATCCCGCCTGAAGGCCGGCGGCATCGACCTGGTTCTGCTCGATTTCTCGTTGCCCGACGGAGCCGGTTTGTCCAACGTTCAACTTGCGAAGGCGCAGGCCCCACACGTGCCAGTGATCGTGCTGGGTCAACCCGAAGAGGAGGTGGTGGCCGTTGAGGCGGTGCATGAAGGCGCACAGGATTATCTGGTGAAAGGCCAGTTGAACCCGCACTTGCTCGGCCGCGCCATCCGTTACGCCATTGAACGCGAACGGGCGGAAGCCGCCTTGGCGGATGCGGAAGAGAAATATCGCTCCATCTTCGAGCACATTGTGGAAGGCATCTTTCAGACCAGTCCGGATGGCCGTTTTCTCAACGCCAATGCCGCCTTGGCGCGCATCTATGGCTATTCATCACCCCAGGAATTGATGGAGGGCATAACGGACATTGGCCGGAAACTGTATGTCGAAGAAGGCCGGCGGGAAACATTCACCCGCCTTATGCAGGAAAACGACGTGGTGACGGACTTTGAATCCCCCATCCATCGCAAGGATGGCAGCGTGATCTGGATCACCGAGAATGTGCGGGCCATCCGCAACGCGCAGGGCAAACTGCTCTACTACGAAGGCACCGTCCAGGACATCACCCAACACAAGCAAGCCGAGGAAAACCTCCGCAACTCGGAAGCCCTGTATCATTCGCTGGTGGAAAACCTGCCGCAAAATATCCTCCGCAAGGATTTACAGGAACGTTTCACGTTCGCCAACCCACAGTTCTGCCGCACGTTGGGTAAAACTCTCGACGAAATCATCGGCAAAACGGACTTTGATTTCTTTCCGGCTGAACTTGCTCGCAAGTATCAAGAGGATGACCGCCGCGTCATGGAAACCGGCAAACTCTTTGAAACGGTTGAGGAAAACCAGCCGCCCGGCGGCAAAAAAATTTACGTCCAGGTGGTCAAAACCCCGCTCTACGACGCCCAAGGCGGCATCATCGGTTTACAAGGTCTGTTCTGGGACATCACCGAGCGGAAACAGGCGGAGGAAAAAATTCAACGGGCCAACGCTGAATTGGCCCGAAGTCGGGAAGCGTTGCGCCTGAAAAATGAGCAGATGGAAGCGAACCTGAAGATCGCGCGCGAAATTCAGCTCACCATGCTGCCCCAGCAATACCCCACGTTCCCACGGGCCGCCGAACCTGCCGCCAGCGCCCTGCGCTTTTGTCATCGTTATCATCCGACCGGCGATGTCGGCGGTGATTTTTTCAACGTGCTGGCGCTGTCCGATACCGAAGCCGGCGTTTTCATTTGCGACGTCATGGGGCACGGCGTAAGCTCGTCACTCATCACCGCCATGATTCGCGCTTTGGTGGAGGAACTCAACCCGCAAGCCCACGACCCGGGGAAAATGCTCTCCAAACTCAACCACGATCTCTGCGCCATCCTCAAAAACACCGGCTCACCGATGTTGACGACCGCTTTTTACCTCGTCGCCGATCTGGCCAAAGGAGAGATGCGTTACGCCAACGCCGGGCACCCCAAACCCCTGCTCGTTCAACGCGACCGGGGCAGCGTCTCGCCCCTCGACCAGTCAGAGGGCAAATGCGGCCCGGCGCTCGGTTTGTTCGACCAGACGGTTTACTCGACTTCGCAATGCGCTTTGTCCCCCGGCGATCTGGTCATGCTGTTCACCGATGGCCTGTACGAGGTGGAAGGCGCCGACCAGGAACTTTACAATCATCAAATGCTGGTGACGGCGGTGCGGAAACGGCTGAAACTTCCCCCCGCCAAACTGTTCGATGAACTGCTGGCCGAAATCCAGAGATTCTCACTCGAAAAGCAATTCAATGACGATGTCTGTTTGGTCGGGATGGAGGTCGCCGCCCAGCGTTCTTGAAAACTGTAGCCGCCGAGGTGAGGAGAATCCCACGGTCTGCGACCGGGCAATGCGGCCACGAACTGTGTGGTTTGGTAGGGCGCGTCACTCCGTGCGCGCCGTTCGACGGGTGGCTTGCAGCTGGCGGCGCGCACGGAGTGACGCNNGCGCCCCACCTTGAGGTCCATGGAGAGAGAATCATTCGCCGCCTCATGCGAAAACCTGCGACTGGATTTGCCGTACGATCATTCGTAACACCGGAAACGCGGATTAACTTTCCCTTCTGCTGGGGGAGAAGGTCAGGATGAGGGCGAGTGTCACAACCATTCTCATTTTCAGCAACGAAGCGATGCTTTCCCCGGTTGCGCGGATTCACTTTTTTAGGTTATATCAAGCTATGACGGTCACGTTGACAGCGGAGCAGGAAAAGTTCATCGCGGAGCAGGTGGGCAGCGGCCATTTCAAATCCGCCGCCGATGTCATCAGCCAAAGCCTCGGCATGATGCGGGCGCAGGAGGAATTCATCCGCTCGAACGTCGCCGGGTTGCGGGAGAAAATCGCCAGCGGAATGGAGCAAATCCGACGCGGCGAAACCGTGGACGGCAAGACCGCCATCCAGAACCTGCGGGAGAAGTTGCACCAACGCGAACGCGGCGGGCAATGAGTTCCTATCGCTATTCGGCGGACGCCAACGCCGACATCGGGGAAATCGCGCTCTACATTTTCCATCTCAATCCGCTCGCCGCTCACCACTTTCTCAATGCCCTGGAAGAGACGTGTGATTTGCTGGCCGGGCATCCGCTCATTGGACGTCCCCGTCCGGAACTTGGCGAGGATGTGCGTTCATTTCCTGTCGGAAACTACCTGGTTTTCTACACCCCCGCGACGCACGGCATTGATGTCGCCCGTGTCATCTATGGTGGCCGCGATTTGCCCGGAGTTTTCCGTCGCTAAAACTTTCCGTTCTTGCGTCTTTGCGTTGAATCAGGCCGCCATTCAATAAACCAATACGAGCACAGCAGCCTGCTCGGCGAATTTGACAACGTCCTCAAACTTCCGTTCCTTCGTCTCGGGTGCTTTGAGCTTCGCCGACAATTCGGGGACAGATTCGAGGAAGCTCAGAAGATAACTGCTCTTCACTGCGTAATTCACATTCTCCGGCAACGCCCCGCTCGCGGCCAGCGCCGCCCGCGCGCTCAACTTGGTCGACACAACGCCCACCACGTTGCCGCGCTCATCAACCAATGCCCAGCCCGAATTGCCCGGCTGCACCGGCACGCTGATCTGGAAATACCGCGCGTCATCAACTGCGCCGGACAGCGACGCGATCTCGCCCCTGGCCAGCTTGGGCGCGAAACCTTGCAAACCGATATTGGGAAAACCCACCGTGGTCACCGTGCCACCCAACTTCACCGCGCGACTCGCCGCCACCGGCAACGCCGCGAACCGCCCCTCCGCCTTGAGCAACGCGAAATCATTGGCCGCATCCGCCTTCACCACCTTGACAGAAATCAAACCCGCGCCCGTGACCAAACGAACCTGCTCGGCGTCCCTGACCACATGCTCGTTCGTAACCAAAAATCCATCTTCTGAAATGAAAAAACCCGTGCCGCTGGTTGACGGTCGAGAATCAGATGAGGCCGATCCCAATGTTTTATGCGGCTTGAAATCGCGCGCCAAACGCTGCGCTTCCGCAATCTGTTCAGGCGTCATCTTCCATTCGACAGCCGCCAGAAAAGTCTTGCTGTCCTTATCGCCCCGAACAGAAGAAACGTTGAACCATTTGTGGGCTTCAACGAAATCCATCGCCACGCCTTTGCCGTAGAAGTAACAAGAGCCGAGCAAGAATTGAGCGTTTGTACAACCTTGGTTTGCCGCCTTTCGATACCAATTCGCAGCCTCCACCAAATCTTTAGCCTGAATACGTCATAGTTG
>PLJQ01000131.1 GCA_003140275.1 Limisphaerales bacterium | reverse complement strand
GTGTGCGACACCATTACAATCGGCGCCTGCACCGCCAGCCGATCCTCGATGCCGCCGAGCATGAACGTTTGCGTGCCGCCGCCCGATTCACCGGTGCAGGCGAGCCGCGTCTTGTCGGCGTCCGGCAATGACTCCAGGAAATCGAGGGCGCGGATGCTGTTCCAGGTTTGCAATCCCATCAGGCTGATGTTCCACAGTTGGTTGGTCGGGTTGCCGGCGAATTTGTGGTTGACCTGAATTGTGTCGTTGTAGCCGACCATGTCGTAGGAAAAGGCAATCATACCCTGTCGCGCGAAGTTGATGCAACGGGCGGCGATGCTGCCATCCTTCGTGTCGGCCATGCGTCCGTTGGCCCAGTGGCCGTGCGGATTGAGGATGGCGGGAAACGGCCCGTTGCCCATGCCGAGTGGACGATACAAATTACCTGACAAATAAAATCCGGGGTAGGTTTCAAAATAAACTTTTTCGATGCTGTAACCGTCGCGTTCGACGTGGCCAAAAATTTTCGCATTCAAAGACGTTTTCTTCGGCATCGGCCACAGACCGCAACTGACCAGGATCTGTTCGCGAATTTCTTTGGCGCGCGTTTGCCATTCGGTCTTCGACGTAATCTGCGGAAACGTGCGCGGCGTGTTGAGGTCGTTGATTCTGGCGGCGCGGGTGTCTTTGGCGGGCAATTCCGCCGTGGCAGCGTTTAAGCGTGGCCCGGGCCATACGGTCAGACAAAAAATTACGAGGAGGAAAAATGGATTATGCTTCATGGGAATAATTCATAACCAATCCTGTCCGGTAATGAAGTAATAATTTTGAAAAACTTGTCGCTCTTGGATCGAAGGATCGACCGCGCCGACCATCCGGCAGAAGTAATTTTCGAGCTGCCGGCCCACCCCTGACCCTCCGGTGGAAGAGAGCGGCGCACGGTAGATTGTTCCCCTTCGGGGAGGGGTTGGGCGTGGGTTGCAGGCGTTGTTTTTTTCAGACTATTTACTGTGCCGGTCCGTAAATCGTATTCAAGCGGGCGAACAGAACCAAAGCTTGTTGCCTTCACTGTCGAGGAAACTGCCGACGTAAAAACCGTCAAACAGCGCAACCGCGTCGGCGACGCCAACGCCGCGCGCCTCGAGCGCCCGTTGCGTCTTGCGGGCATCCTCAACGGCAATGGTGATACGCGGGTTGGGTTGTTGCGTTGGCGGTGCGTACCAAGGGCTCTTCAGCATGAATATCGTCCGGCCGAGCAGATAACCGACCTGTTCGTCGCCTTCATAAGCGGGTGGCAATCCCAACGTCTCACTGTAAAACCGGCTGGCCCGCGCAAAATCATTCACCGCAAGCGCCACGACTTTTACGCGTTGAAAGCCGAGTGGCGGCAGAGTCGTGGAATTCATGGTTGGAGGTTGAATCAAAGTGGCAAGGATGTCACGCCCAGGATGGGGTTTGCGAGCGGGCTGCTTACTGGCTGTTTGCCGCTGCCGTCTGATGAATTCTTTTCAACGCGACGACGGCTTCCTTGCGGACAATTCTGTCTCCATCTACGCCGGCCTTCAAAAGCAACGGCAGGGCGCTTTGCGCCTTCGGCCCAAAGCCACCGAGCGCGCCGGCCGACTCGCGGCGAACGAGAGCGCTCGGATTGCTCAAGCTCTCCGTGAGCGCGGGTATCACGAGGTCAGGTTCTTTATGGATCACCCCCAAAGCCCGCGCCGCCTGTGAACTGACTTCCGGATTTTTATCCTGGAGGGTGCCAAGGAGAACCGCCACCACAGTCGTTTCATCATACTGGCCCGAGGCCAGTCGCGCCGCCGTTGCGGAACGAATTGAAACTTCATAATGCTCGTTGGTGACCACGCGAGTTAACGGAAAAATTCCCTGATCGATGACCACCAGCGAATACGCGGCTTCGTTGGCCGTTTCGGCATGGTTCAGAAAACCGATCAACGCGGGAATGGCCGGTCGGGCCAGCGGCCCCGAAGCGCGACACCCTTTGATTGCCATGAGGTGACGTTCCTCCGCCGTCCGAAAACAAAGTCGAACCACCGACTGCTTGCGGGCCAAATCCATCAACCGCAATTTGAGCCGGGAATCGCGTGAGCCAAGAACTTGTACCAGCGCGGACACGGCGTTTGTTCCCATCTGGCGGATCGCCGCCTTCGCCGTGTCTTGAGTGTACAAGGACGTGCTGTTCAAATCTTCCAGCCAGGCGCTCAATGGTTTGCCTTGATAAACCGGTTCGCGCGCGGGCAGGACGCGCCACGCGACGCCGACGCCCAGGACTCCCGGCAGGAAAAGCAGGACGATGTAAATCGCCATCTTCACAGACCCCATTGTAACCTGCCGATGAGGAATCGGCCATGTCAACTTGCAATCACGAGCTTGATTCAGCAACCGCGCGCCAGCCTCACCACCAACTGAAGTTCGGATCAGGGGGAATGGAAATCCAAGCATCCATCGCCTTCGGAAAGACGTAGCTCTCCACGTGACCGTCGCCAAAGAGCATGTCTTCGTAACGCTTGCCTTTGAAATTGTGCCAGAGGGTTTGCCTGGCAGTGGTGTCGCGATTCGCGTGCCACGGCCAGTCGCCCTGGATGATCTTGTTGGTTGGCTTGCGGGCGATTTCCGAATCCTTGATCGAAGTCGCCTGCGGGCTTCCGCGAGCGGCCGTCGAATCGCCGGTGATCTGCTTTACCCGAAAAGCGTCGTTGGCCCATTCGACCAGGTAACTGTTGCCCCAGCCTTCCCAACAGGTTTTGACCTGCGTGTTGAGGGAATCGCCATGGTCGGCTGGATCATGAAAAATCTCGACGTTGGCCGTGTACTGGTTCAATGGACGGTTGGTTTCGGCCACGCGCCCCCCGTAGTTGGCGGCATTCCCGGAAACATTCGCGTTCGTCCAATACTTGCCGCCCACCGACGCCCAGCCGTCGTGAGCGGGATACGAACCGTTCTGATCATCGGCGTAAAGTTTATAGGCGATGCCGATTTGCTTCTGATTGCTGATGCACTGGGTCTTGAGCGCTTGCGCCTTCGCGCGCGCCAGGGCCGGCAGCAATAGGCCGGCGAGAATGGCAATGATGGCGATGACTACGAGCAATTCGATCAAAGTGAACCCGTCTTTGCCGGTCCGGTTCGTGAATGGAAAATGTCCTGTCATGGAACTCAGCGAAACCTTAATACCCAACCGGCCGCAGGTAAATGACAGGTTTAATGGATATTGCGAGAGAGCCCGACCAGTCCCTGGTCGCAGCATATCCGGATGGCGTCGCACTTTCAACATTCCAGCGCGCTTCACCCGGTCGGTGACAGAAGCGTCTCGTATTGCGCCACGCGGGCATCACCGGGGATTCGGTTTGCGCGACTCGCCACTGCGGATGCAATCATCAGGTATTATTTTTCCAATTACCAATCGATCTGCTCGTTGGAGACGAAGCGATTCACCGTCCGCCAAAGGTTTTTGTTTTCCCTTAAATGCGCGCGCTGGAAGAGCGGCGCGTTTTTGCCCGGCGGATCGATCGCCACCACCGTGTTCCCCTTGACGGTCAACGTGTAATCGACCCCGCCCATGCGGTCTTTTACCGTGCGCTCGCGGATCGGGAATTTCACGCTGATCCGATCGCCGGCTTGCGCGGCTTCCAACCCGAGACGTCGTCCCTCCCAGGTGATCGCCCGTGCTTTGCCATTAACGCTGCACTGAACGCTGTCGTTTTTCGCTTCCACGTATTCCGGCATGCGAATCAAGACCCGCTGGCACGGCTGTTTGATTTTGAGATCGACCTGGCCTTCATACGGAATGTGACTGTAAACGTCCGCCCAGGTCGAGGCGCGGTTGAGCAGCAGATTAACCCTCAGCACGCCCTCCTGGTATTTCAGGATCTTCTCCCAGGCGTAATAAATGGTGCGAGAGCCGTTGCCCGTGCAGCAGTGCTGGATGCCAATGTGATGCACCCATTCATTGCCGCTGGGCCACCCCGCGAACGCGCCGAGGTTGCGGGCGGTCACGCGCCCGGCCGTCGCATTATAAGGGATGTCTCCTTGCTTCTGAGCAGCCGCAAGTCTTTCCAGATTTTCGCCCTGGCCTTTCGTCAGTTGAATTTCCGCGAAATAATTTCTCAGCCAACGATCGGCGTCATCCCAATAATCACCCACGCCGCCTTCCGAAAGCATCAGCGCAAGCGTCACCATGTCGGCCACGGGGCATCCCTCGCTATTGGGATATTCGGGGCCGACAAATTCCGGAAAGAATCCGGTCACGACCGACCCACAACCTTTTTCGCTTCGCGCCCACTCATAGCTTTTTCTCGTGAATTCCGCCAGCGCGCGGTCGCCCGTCGCCAGGGCATATTCCAGCATGCCTATGAGGCAATTGGTGTGATTGTGGAAGTGGCCGCCATATTTGGCCTTCTCTGGCCCGAAGAACTTGACATCCCCGATAAAGCGGCCATCGGGTCCAAAGTAGTCCGCATGGTCTCTCAAGTAACGCGTGAACTTGCCTCCGACGACCCGCGCACGCTCGTTGCCGGTGACGCGGTAGCACTGCCCCAGGGCTTGCGCCAGCCAGCCGTCGGCATTGAAGCCGGTCGGGACGCTGTCCGGCGAGCCGAAGTATCCCCAGTCCCCCTTGTCCACCATGCCCTTGGTCCCTTCCTCGATCATCTTTGCGACGGTTTCACGCCAGAGCCGGTTCTTGTCGCGAAGGCCGTAAATCAGCAGCCCTTCAATGAGGCGCGGATTGATCTTGCCACCGGCGTATGGCGGCTCGGCCGCATTAAGCTTTTTCGCCGCGCCTTCATCCAGGGTCTTCGCTGCGCCGAAATTGGCCCAGGTTACGCGGTCCCAGCCGTGGTTGTGCCAGGGCCGACCGGCGATCGGCTCATGGTAAAGTCCATCTGGGCCGATTCCTTTGAGGAAGGCTTCCATGATTTTTCGCTCGGTGTCCAGGTTCAGGTCGCTCCCCGAGATGATTCGGTTAAGCACCAGCGGCCCAAGAAACTTCCTCTGGCACCCGGAGCTGAACTCGTGATACATCAACGGAGGGTTGTGAAACCAGTTCACCACAAAATACAGCTCGTGATGGTTGTCCGGATCACTGGGACCGGTCATCCCATTGATGCAATGAGCGGCCATTTCCGCCAGGTCGAGCGTGGCGGGAGTTTTGTCCTCGTAGCGCTCGCCCAGGTAAGGCGGGATCTCAAAGAGCGGCGCCACGGGCCGGATAAAACACTCCTGCGCGGCGGCAGTTTTCTCCGGGTCGGTCGGTTGGGCCGCGCCCATGCAACCCGTGGGAACGAAACAGGGCAATGACACGCCCGCACCCAGTATTGCCGAACGGGATACAAACTTGCGGCGGGAAATTTTCTGTTGCATAGGGCGATGGAAACCATCGAAAACTTGCCGATGTCAATCAAACCTGTCAAGGACAGGCCCTCTGCCGCTACGTTTGACCGGCCGCGCACTGGCGTGCTCACCGTCTTTGGTCACGAGCACATGTCCCTTGCATTTCCGCCACCGTGCGCGGGATTTCCTCATCAAAACTTCCCGCGCTGCCAAAGCACGATTTGCCAGTCAGGGCGTCCTGAGCTTCAGCGTTTGTTGCTCGCCCGATCCGACGACTTGAATCACGACGGAATCTTCGCTGATGTTGAGGCAGCGAACTGTCACATTGGTTTTGCCCACGTGGACAAGGGAGGTTTCATGCGCCTCGAAAGTCCGGTCGTTGATGATGGCCATCGGACGGGTCTTCGACCACTTGATGCCTTTGAGAATGAGTGTTTTGGGCGCCGGCGGCAGTTCAGCGGATGGAAAGGAAACCACGGTCGCCGCGGCGTTCGTACGACCGGGCAATATGACCTGGCGGACGCGCGTCAAGTCGTCCTTCATCAACCGGTCATCCTCGCCGTATTGCACCCATTCAACGACTTCGTTGAAACCGAAGCGTCGTTCGGCCTGGAGATACAGCTGAATATGTCCGCGCGTATAGTTGTTGCTTGTGATGACGCCCAGTTGATTCGCCTCGTTTTGCGACTCCATCAACAAGTAGGAAACCAGCTCGCAAAAGCCTTCCCGGGCATCGTCGCTCAGACCTTTCAGCCGCTGCGGCGGAACGTTAACGTGCATCCACGCATGGGTGTACTCGTGGGCGCAGGTGGCTTTGAGCGACGTCAGCGGCAACCCGCTCATCAGGCGAATGTCGTGGACGAGCTGGTGGTCGTTCGTTTTCGGCTGGTAGTAACCCCAAACGTTCGGGCACGTGAATTCGTTGCCGGCAATTTTGAACAGCTCCTGCAAATTGACCCGGTCTGCCAGGGCGACCGTCACATTCGTTTCGGGAAAAGTGATGAAGCGTGAGAAAAGGCGGATCAACGCGTCCTTGACATCCCGGCCAATCTGCTGGGCGACGGCATCGTCGAGCACCGCGCTTTTGACATCGCGCGCGCAAAAGATCCGGCCGTCGGAGAGTTCAGTGAAATCCTTCTTTACTGGCAGGCCGCAAAGATAGCAGACCGTTGTCAACTCTGAACAGTTCCCGCAGACCGGCTTTTTGCCGCCCGCCACCTTGTCTTCCCAGAAATACGCCACCTTTCCAATCGGCAGGCCGCACACGAAGCAGTCATCGGAATCGGCCCAAGCCTGGCCTGCAAGACACGGGAGAATCAACGACGCCAAAGCGAAAGTTGTCTTCATGCCGGCGCCCCCGCGGAGTTTAATTTCGCGCATAATGGTTTTCCGACCAAGCGGTCAGATTAGAGCATTCGCGCGGTTCGGTCAATGACGGCCAAGACGCACCGGGTTTGTTGCTTGGGAAGCGCCAACCACTATTTCCATTACCCAGTCCATTGCAGCTTGCCCGCAACGCCACTGCCACCTTCCTGCGGACCACCGGCAGGGCCGTCTCTGGACAAGTTCACCGCGTCTTGTGCCGCAATCCCCAGCCGAGGAGCAATGCGCCAAAGGCAAATAATCCAAACACGCCCGGCTCGGGAATCGGCTGCGTGGCGAACTGGATGTCATCGAGGTAGGGAATGTTGAAACTGAATTGCACGGAGGGCATGGTGAAACGAAGTTCTCCTGTTTGGCCCGCGAAGAAAGAGATGTCTCCGCCGAGGATGAGGTAACTTGAGGTGCGGCCAAGCTCAGAAAGCGGTATAGGCTGCCCGCTAAAAGTGGCCTGCATGCTTTCTGATCCCGAGAGAAAGATCAGCGACTGGGCCGAAATCGGTATCTGTCCCGTTTGACCGATTGCGGCGGACATGCCCCCGCTTCCAAATTGGCCTTGAAGAATCACCGAGTAATTGCCCTGGATCAGCGGAGAAGAGGATGCGGGACCTTGCAACGAAATCGCGGCTACACCAATGCTGACGGTGTTGTAAAATACGCGATCTACCGGTGCTCCTCCCAAGTATCCAGTCCACCCAGGCATAGCGTTCGTGATTGGAACACCAAATGGATCATTCGGATCCAAAGGTAGTATTGGGTGCTCAAAGTCCAAGTTCACAAACGCTTGAGCCACGGTGACAGTTCGAGATGCCATAATGACCATCACGAACAAAACCAACGCAAATAATCTTGTTTTCATAATTTTCTGGGAGTTTAGTTAAATTAGAAGTTAGCGCCAGCTCGTCCTCACCCCGGCCCTCTNNGGAGAGGGAGAATCATCGTCCGTCACGGGGTGATCGCCTGGCCTTAATCTGGTCGTCCACCGTCTTTAAGATTGTCTGAAACGGTCCCCGGCGGTTACGGTTAAGCAGAGGCAGGGTGCCATGTCGAACCTCGCTGCATATTTCAGTAGCGTATAAATTGTTCGTAATTCAGCTCATGCTGGGCGAGGTAAATTATTTTTCACAGCAATTGAATTTACCAACACCCCATCCAATTCAGATAACGGACGTCAGAAAAAGCTTCATCAGGCCACCAAAGCTTGGCTTTGGAGGCATGATCGAGACGACTAACTTTGCCTTTGGAATTTATAAAGAAGGAAAACTATGGACTGTGATCAACAGAAACAAACACATCGAAAGATTTGACCTCTATAAGGAATGGGCAAAAACACCCTCAATCATCGATACCAATCGCGCTCACCAACTGGGCACACAATGGTTGTCTGCGGTTTCAGTGGATGTGCCAGCTTTAGAGCGCAAATTCAAACTAAATGTCGGCCAGGCATTCTTTTATGACCCGCCTGGATCAACGAACAAAACGATCCTCCCCATTTATGATGTCAAATGGGGAGCGGAAGAGTACCCCGCTGTGCGGANNGCGGAAGAGTACCCCGCTGTGCATGTAAAAATTCTAGGAACGACAAAAGAATTAATGGAGTTGACGATGAATGATCTGTCTTTTTCTCGCCGCACGCCACTAATCGTGACCAATGCGGCTGAACTCAACAGTCGTCCCGATCCCATTCCAAAAACACTCTCCACCTCGACGAACCGACTTGCCCGCCCGCCAACTAAAGGAAAGACATCCAACGACTCGTTTTAAGCACGAATGGCCGGTGATTGGCCCGATGAAATTCGACACCAATGCCCCTTCAAAAATCCCAATTCCGCGTGGAACAAATCCCAGACGGCAACGGAAATCAAAATCCCAGTACGTCTTACACCATGGTCATAACGGTAACTCCTCCCGGCCTCGCTCCCTCCAAGACAGTCACGAAAACAGTATTCATTGAACCGGCTTGGAACAGCATCAACACCACGGCGGTTATTTGCTACATGCAGGTTTTCAGTCAATCGCAGGATGGAGCGCAGGAGCTTTTCAACTTAATGCAACTAATCTGGAACATCGAACAACCGTTTCACCTGAATTTGCTTGGCGATTTTTCAACTCCATTCGAGGTACAAACCTCGTACGATTGGGGCACGGTCGTCAACAATCTCTCACTCTTCGGCAACCGGGATTTTTTCTATTTCGGTCACGGGGACGGAAGTGCGCTTGGGCCGAATACAAATGTTGACTTGAGGGTTTCGGACATCAACACGTTTCTAAAAAACAATAGCAAAGATCCTCTCACGGCAACCAACCGGCACCCGTACCGTTTTGTATTCCTTGACGGTTGCAATACGGCGTGGGCTTGCATTGAAAACACGTAGAGAAGAATCGGGTCATTGGGTTAGTTGTTTATGAGTTCGAAGTCAACTGGGGAAAAGTAGCCGAGCGCGCTGTGGGTGCGCTGGCGGTTGTAAAAGCATTCGATGTAATCGAAGATTTCGGTGCGCGCTTGGTGGTGGCTGACAAAGTTTCGGCGATAGACAAGGTCGAGTTTGAGGGTGCTCCAGAAGCTTTCCATGGTGGCGTTGTCGTGGCAGTTGCCTTTGCGGCTCATGGAGCCCACTAACCCGAATATTTCCTTGAAAAAAAGTGCAACCGTGATCTCCGGCCCACGTCTATGGGTGTATGATCAATACAAGAGACCACGATGGCACCGGGACAGTTTGTAACCCTGAATTTTTCCAATTTCCAGCCGTAAAAAAGCGCCGGGTCTCGGCGAGTTTTTCCGGCGGGGACGTGACCCGTGATGGCGGCATCCTGTTGTTGCGCCAAGCCGACCGCCAAGTCGGATTGACCCAGGCGCTGGCCGGAGTGTTGCCCGATCCCCGCGACCCGGACCGCCTCCAACATCCCTTGCTGACCTTTGTGCGGCAGCGCGTCTAGGGTCTGTGCCTGGGGTATGAGGATTTGAACGATCACGATCATCTGCGGCAGGATCTGGCCTGGCAGACGGCGGCGGAACGGGACGAGGCCCTGGCCAGCAGTCCGACGCTCTGCCGGTGGGAGAATCGGGCCGACCGCAAGGTGGCCTGGTGGGTGCAGGAAATCATGGTGAACCAATTCATCGCCTCCTTTGCGCAAGCACCCACGGAACTGGTTTTGGATTTTGATAGCACCGATGACCGGGGGCATGGGCAACAGGAGGGGCGCTTCTTCCACGGTTACTACGGCAACTACTGGTTCCTGCCGCTCTATGTGTTTTGCGGGGAGCAGGTGCTGGGGTCCTATTGACGCCCCAGCAACCAGGATAACGCCCGGCACGCGTGGGCGATTCTTAAGTTATTGGTTCGGCGGTTGCGGCAGGCCTGGCCGCAGGTAAAGCTCGTGGTGCGGGCCGACAGTGGTTTTTGCCGTTGGCGGAGGTTGCGCTGGTGCGAGGATCACGGGGTGGGTTACGGGATGGGTTTGGCCAAGAACAGCCGGCTCCTGGCCCTGGCGCAGCCGTTGATGGACAAGGCGCAAACCCAGCACGAGCAGACCCGGGAAAAGCAACGGCTCTTTGACGCGGTGCAGTACGCCGCCGCGAGTTGGGATCGCGAGCGGCGGGTGATCGTCAAGGCGGAGCACACGGACAAAGGAAGCAATCCGCGCTTTGTGGTGACCCATCTCGAAACGGAAGCCCCGCCGCTTTACGACGAAGTTTATTGCGCGCGCGGCGAGATGGAGAACCGGATCAAGGAACAACAGTTGGATTTGTTCAGCGACCGGACCAGCTGCCACGATTGGTGGGCCAACCAATTTCGGCTGCTGCTCTCCAGTTGCGCGTATGGGCTGATGGAGACGATGCGGCGACTGGGTTTGGCTGGAACCGACTTGGCGCGGGCGCAGGCGGGAACCCTTCGGCTGAAGTTGTTGAAAATTGGCGCAGGGGTGTTGCGCAACACGCGGCGCGTGCGGCGGCTGTTGGCGAGCAGCTCCCCGTATCAAAACATCTTTGCACAACTAGCCAAAGCCTTCAGCACGGGATAGACACCAAAGGTGCTATCCCCGGCACGAATAAAAAATGGGGGTAAGGGGGCGTGGGTACTGAAATCGGAAAAATCAGTTTGCGCCGCCCTGTGGCGTGGGAAAATCGAGCTGAAAACGTCGTTGACAGCCGGAAAGTAAATTTCGCAACTAGGGTGAAATATAGCGGCTAAGCCGGCCGCACGCAGGGCTTGCCGGTAATCGCCGCTGGCGTATTGGACGCCGCGATCNNGTAAAGGTCGAGGATGCCGGCCAGATAAAGCCAGCCTTCCTGAGTCTCGATGTAAGTGATGTCACCCACCCAGATTTGATTGGGGGCGGTGGGTTGGGGCGCGGCGGCCAGGCGGTGGGGTGCGATCGGCTCGTTCATGGTTGCTATCC
>PLJQ01000033.1 GCA_003140275.1 Limisphaerales bacterium | reverse complement strand
GCAATCCGAACGAGGCCAATTTCGCGCTCGTGGACTTGTAATCCTTGTGAAGAATGCCTCGAATCCCCAAATCTTCCGCGATCCGGACGAACAGTGGAGTGTTTTCGATATAAACTATCTGCCGGGCTGGCGTTTGCGCGATGTCCAGTGCCAGCCTAAAGATGTCGGCGTCGGGCTTGTGGAAGTGAACGAAGCAGGAGGAAACAAAAAAATCCACAAACCCATCCAGCTTGAATTTGCGAATCCGATACGCGTTCAGTTCGCGCGCTTCGTTGCTCACCACGGCGATCTTCAGTCCATACTTTGTCTTGATTTTGCGGAGCAACTCGATCATCTGCGGATGCGGCTTCGACTGCGCGAACATGAAGCGCCGAAACTCAGCACGGGTGAACGGTCGTTTTTGGAAGAAGACCACCCGATCCAAATATTCTTCCAGCGTGAGCTTTCCATCCTCGTAAGTGGCGAAGTTCAACTGATGCCGATCTTCCATCTCCGCCCACGCCAGCTTGAAGCGTTTCGCCGCCCGTCTGCGGGCATGATGATCCCACCCGTTGGTGAGCAGCACGCCGCCTATATCCACAAACACGCAGGTGATTGCAGTCGTTCTCTTCGTTGTATTTTCTTTTGTAGAGTGGATCATCGCTGCCAAAGAATTCGTGCGTCTTCCAGTGGGATCGCAACGCCATCGCAGTGCGGTATCACTCGTGCCGTATACTCCGCTGGCGGGCGGGCCGCAGGTACGGTTGCACTATAGACGTAGCCGCCTGATTCATCTGACAATGGGTGAAGACAGGTCATTTCCTGCCGCACCGGAGGACTGCCTTTTATTGCGTCGCCATAAAGCTCCACCCGCACCGCCTTGGGGTCGAGGCCATGGAGACCGACTTGAACTTCAATGATGTGTTTCCCGTCGCGTGTCTCAACCTTCACTGCGCCGAAGTGCAGCGTGGCCCATTTCTGTTCCAGACTGTGCCGCCAGTCCACCATTTGCTTGCCGACTGCGCCCTTGTTGGCCACGCGCGACTGGCAGGCGATTGCCGCTGGGAGATAATGTTGTTCGGTGTACTCGCACACGGCGCGGTTGGCGGAGAAGCGTGGGGTCAACTGCGCCATGCTTTCCCGCATCCGGGCAACCCAGGCCGCTGGAATTCCTTTCTCGTTGCGCGTATAAAATTCGGGAATCACCTCGTGTTCAAGCCGTTCGTAGAGCGCCTCGGCTTCCGCCGCGTCCCAAGATGGATCGCTGCCGTGTTCTTGACCGTCGCCCAACGCCCAGCCCAAATCCGGGACATACGCTTCGGCCCACCAGCCGTCCAATTCCGAGAGATTGATGCCGCCGTTGACGAGCACCTTCATGCCGCTCGTGCCGCACGCCTCCCACGGTCGCCGTGGCGTGTTGAGCCAGACATCCACGCCCTGCACCAGACGCTCGGTCAAGTGCATGTCGTAGTCACTAAGAAAAATCGCGTGAGGGCGAACCGCAGGCTGGCGAATAAATTGAATCCATTTCTGAATCAGGGCTTGTCCCGCCAAGTCCGCCGGATGAGCTTTGCCCGCAATGATGAGTTGCACCGGTCGCTGCGAATTGGATAGCAAGCGAAGCAGCCGATCCGGGTCGTGCAGTAATAGATTTGGTCGCTTATAGGTTGCGAATCGCCGCGCAAAGCCAAGGGTTAACGCGTTGGGGTCAAACAGATGTTTCGCCTCTTCAACCGTCTCGGACGATGCTCCGGCGGCGGCATAGTGCCGGGCCAGGCGTTCACGAGCGTATTCCACCAGCGACTTGCTGGTAGCGAGGCGAAATTGCCAAAGGGTGTCATCGGTGACGCGGCGAATGTCCTGCTCCAGAGTCTCCGACTTCCCCAGCCATCGGCCTTTGCCACAAACCTTCGTCCAAAGTTCGTCGGCTGCCGCTGAATCCCAAGTCGGCATGTGAACTCCGTTCGTCACATGTCCGACCGGCACTTCATCCGCTGGCCAGTTCGGAAAGAGAGGCTCAAAAAGATGCCGGCTGACTTTTCCATGCAAGCGGCTGACGCCATTCACCGACCCGCTGCCACGGATGGCCAGATAAGCCATATTGAAACTTTCCGAGGCGTCGTTCGGATTCTGGCGGCCCAGAGCCAGCAAGTCGTAGAGGCTTAGGCCGAGTTTTTCACCAGCATAGCCACCGAGGTATTGTTCGATGAGGGCCGGATCGAAACGGTCAAAGCCTGCGGCCACTGCGGTGTGAGTGGTGAAAAGGTTTCCCGCGCGCGTCGCGGCCAATGCCACTTCAAAGGGCTGTGCGTTTTCCTGCATGAAACTGCGGGCGCGTTCCAAAACTGCAAAGGCCGCATGACCTTCATTCAAGTGGCAGACATCCGGCTGGATGCCGAGTGCCGCGAGCAACCGCCAGCCGCCAATACCCAGCAGCATTTCCTGCTTGAGTCGCAATTCTGGTCCGCCCCCATAAAGTTCGCTGGTGATCCCACGATGCGCCGGGAAATTCGCCGCGTCATTGCTGTCCAGCAGGTAAAGCTTCACCCGCCCGACTTGCACCTGCCACGCACGCAGCCAGACCGAGTAACCGGGCAAGCTGATCTCCAAACGCAACCACTCGCCGTTTGGTTGGCGCAAAGGTGTAACCGGCAACTGTCCGGGGTCGTTGTACGGGTAGAGCGCTTGCTGCGCTCCGGCCTTGTCAATCACCTGACGAAAATAGCCCTGCTGGTAAAGCAAACCCACGCCGACCACGGGCACACCCAGGTCACTGGCGGCTTTGAGCTGATCGCCGGCTACATTGCCGAGCCCGCCGGAGTAAATGGGCAGCGCCTCGCTCAACATATATTCCATGCTGAAATACGCGACGCACTTCAGAAGCGACCGCGGATGGTTTTTTTGAAACCACGCGGGCGTCTCCGCCGCCTCGTGCTTGGCTCGCAGCAGGTCATCAATGTTCTTGCGAAAGGCAGGATCGGATAACACATG
Source organism: Limisphaerales bacterium (assembly GCA_003140275.1). Lineage (GTDB taxonomy): Bacteria > Verrucomicrobiota > Verrucomicrobiia > Limisphaerales > PALSA-1396 > PALSA-1396. The sequence goes on along the minus strand of PLJQ01000033.1, from coordinate 1,051 downwards.
CTGGAGCTTGTCCCTTGAGACCGTCTGTAAAACCACCCAGGGATTCTGCGTGAGCTCCCACAGTGCAGCATCAAGCTGCCGCCACACTTCGTCAGTGGCATGATTCCATGACCAGCGCATATCCAAGGCCAGTTCCGCGAGGGAATCGAATCCCTCGATCTCCGTGGGCAGAAGGCTGTAGATTGGGTGACTGACGCGCGTTTGTTTATTCATGATTCCTCCTTTGAAATTGTTTTGGATCGAATGTTTGAGCGCATCAATTGGGGTTCCCTTCGTTACGCCACGCTTCCTTGGCTTCGCTTACGGTCTGCGGATGAATCACCAACGCCGCTCGGGGCACGGGGTGGATTGGCGGCAAGCGTTGCGCACGCCGCACATCGAATGCGCCATCGCGGACAGAAACAATCCTGCCTCGATTCGGTGCTCGCTGTTCGTTGTTTGGTTTATCCATATAGTTCGTCCATCGTAAATTCTGACGCTCTTCATTCGCATACTTGACCGTCATCTCATTCTTTGACACTTAGAATGATTTCCACCGGAACCCACATGTGCTTCTTCAATGCCTTGCTGATTTTGAACCCGGCTTTCGCCAGCGCTTTGCGCACGTAAATCGGCCGGCAATCGAGAAAATTCGGGAAGTGCTTGTGCGTCCACTCGAAGACGCCAATGAGAGGGTCGTGTCCTCCCTCCTTCGACATGCCGACCACGACGATGCGCCCACCTGGCCGCAGCACGCGCTTACACTCACGAAGCACTTTTGGAATTTCTGGCGTGTCGAACAGTTCCAGCGTGAAGCTCATAAACACCCCGTCCATGCTGTCGTCTGCATAAGGGAGTTGGGCCGCATCGCCACACCGGAGACGGGCGCGTTCGAGCAGCTTCGACTTGGCAAGACTCGCTTTGGCCAGCTTGACCATCTCGTCCGACAAATCCAGGCCGAACACGTGACCTTTCGGCCCGACGGCTTTCGCCAGCGCCACCAGGCTGTGCCCCGTGCCGAAACCGATTTCCAAAACACTCTCGCCGATGCGAGCTTTCAATAACTCAAACC
>PLJQ01000509.1 GCA_003140275.1 Limisphaerales bacterium | reverse complement strand
TAAGTCCGACAGGCTGCTAGCCGGGCGTTCTGTTGGGAAAAAATCTGAAGATGTTGCTCGGCGGTTTCGGTGAGGCGTGGTTAGAACTTGGGAAACGCTTTCAAGAGGGCACCGGTGCGCGTGTGAACGTGGAGTTTTTCGTAGATATTACGGACATGGGTACGGACGGTATCGGTACTGATACCAAGGGCCTCGGCAATTTCCTTGTAAAGAAAACCTTGAGCAAGATGGGTCAGAATTTCCTGTTCTCGCTCAGACAGCCGTTCGACTGCCTCGCTGGAACGCACCGGAGTCTGGAACACCTGCACCACGCGGCGGGCAATCTGGTTGGACATTGGGGAACCTCCGTTATATAATTCTTGGATGGCTTCGAGCACTTTGACCGGCGGTGTTTTCTTAATCAAATATCCGCTGGCACCGACGGCCAGGGACTGGAAGATTTTGTCATGATCTTCAAAGACCGTCAGCATCATCATCTGCGTTTTCGGTGCCAGTTCTTTTAGTCGACGGATACATTCGATGCCGGAAATGCCGGGCAGCCCGATGTCCATCAACACAACGTCGGGCTGGTGCCGTGGAATTTCGATCAGTGCCGCTTCAGCGCTGGCACAGGCAAGAACACACTGAAAGTTCGGCGAACCGTTGATCAGCAAGGCCAAGCCTTCACGGATTTCGCGGTTGTCCTCTACAATGGCAACTTTGATGGGCTTCATCAATTTTAAGTTTTTATTTCCTAGTTTGAATGGAAATCTGACCTGCTACTGGTGAATTGAGCAACGCATTGTCGAACAACTGCCCGAATCGGTCAATCATACGAAAGTAGTAGTGTTGGGCCTGCCCGCATATTTGTTCGTATTCAAAAACCCCACAAAACCGTCTTCAAAAACATTCCATGCAAAATCTGTAAAAAAACTAAAGCGAGATGGTAATTTTGATTTGCGTTCCAAGTCCGGGTTGCGATTGGAGATCAAACGTTCCGTTCATTTCAGTCACGCGCTGACGCATGTTTTGCAGGCCGTTACCAAACTGCGAGACCTTGTCGGGCGTAAACCCGCGTCCGTTATCGGCAATCAGGATCTCCAAGCGGCTATCTGGCAGGGTCAACATTAGATTCGCATCCATCGCCCCGGAATGCTTCACGATGTTATGCAACCCCTCCTTGACCAGCAAAAAGACGTGCCGCCGAAATTCAGCCGAGATAGGATGCGACGGCACATTTGCCGGAAAATCGATATAGCCATTGACTGAAGTCAACTCGAACGATTGCGCCGCATATTCACGCAAATAGGCGCAAAGGTTGTCCAATGTATCATTCTCGTGATTCATCGCCCAGATGATTTCTCCGAGATTATCCAACACCTCCCCCGCGGTGGACGAAATCCGCTCAAGTTGACTTTCAGCAAGGTGCGGAACGGCCAGATTTTTTTTGGCGGCCTCGCTCAAAATCGCAATTTTGGTGAGGTTGGCGCCAAGATCATCGTGCATGTCCTGGGCAATGCGGGCGCGTTCCTGTTCGAGCGCATGTTCCTGTTCCAGTTGCTGAAACTTGTTCAGGAAGGCCACCCGAATGACATGCAAGAAAAAACCGGCACCGCACAAAGCTACACCACATAAAATGTAAAAGGTCCATGTCTGATAGAAACCGGGTGTCACATAAAGGGCGAATGTCGCGCCGGTGCTATTCCAATAGCCATGATTATTGCAGGCGATGACGTGGAAGCGGTAATCGCCCGGCTGAAGGTCGGTATAAATGGCTACCCGTCGTTGGCCGGCCTCGCGCCAACCCAGATCGTAACCTTCCAGACGGTATTGGAAACGAACCTTCTCCGGCGTAACAAAGCTGTTAGCGGTGTAGTGGATTTCCATCACGCGGACGCGACCGGGAGCGAGATGGAGTTCTGAGTTGTGAGTTTCGATTTTCGAGTTCCTGACTTTCGAGGCACTTTTGGCCCTCGCGATTGCCCCGTCGCCGAAAATAATTTCATCGTTCACAAGCACCTGCTCAATGACCATTGGCGGTGGGATTTTGTTGTCATTGATGGCCTTGGGATCGATCACTACAAGGCCCTTGGTGGTGGGAAACCAGAGCTGTCCATCTCGCCCTCTCCAGCCGGCCGGTTGAGTTTCTCCCTTGGTTTCGCTGCTCAACATCCCATCGGCCTCGCCGTAGGCGGCATAACGGACTGTCCCAGCCTTTCCTTCCGCCACATCATTTAGTTCCCTGCGGCTGACCCGGTAGATACCGCGATTGCAACTAATCCAAAAATTACCGAAGTCGTCTTCCAAGACATGATTGACCAGGTTGTCAAACAAACCCTCCTTCGTAGTAAAAGCGAAGAAGCGCCCGCCCTTGAAGCGATTCAAACCGCGTTCCGTGCCGATCCAGAGGACGCCATCGGCGTCCTCGTGGAGCGAACGGGCGCGATTGTTGGATAGTCCGTCTCTCGTGGTGAATACAGTGAATTTGCCGTCACGGAACTTGCATAACCCGCCGCCATAACTACCAAACCAAAGGTTGCCCGAATGGTCTTCAAGGATGGCACTGGCACCAAATTCAGGCATCCCATCCTCGTGGGTATAGCGGGTAGAATAGTTGTTTTTATATTGTATTACGCTGCTGTCACTGCCAATCCAAATATTGCCGCCGCGATCCTCATAAAGGGCCTGCACTTGTTGTTTGCCCAGACCAACGGCAAGATTGTAATTCGTAAATCTCCCGTCCTTGAATTGAAACAAGCCACCTCGACTGACTCCTATCCACAAGGTGCCTGTGCGATCCGACAAAACCGACTTGAATGGAGAATTAAGGGCCGGTTCGACTGAGGCGTAGGATGTAACCCTGCCGGCTTGAATTTGGCTGAGTCCGCGCCCGGTACCGACCCAGATACCTCCATCACGACCTTCGCAAACCGACCACACATCGTCAAACGTCAAACCATCCTGAGTTGTATAGGTCTTCAGGCGTGTTGGCTGAAGGCGGATCAGCCCGTCACTGGTAGTACCCAGCCACAGGTTTCCTTCACGATCTTCGTAGGCGCAAAGCACGTCCGGATGGGCAGCTGACTCCCCAAGGTTTACCTGGGTGAAGCGACCATTTTGAAAATGGTTCAGTCTGTTGTTTCGGGTAACAACCCACAACCCGTTTGTCCGATCCTCTCGGATGTGTCGAATCGAGTCGTCCGACAGGCCATCCCGTGTGTTGAACGTGGTCCATCGCCCCCCATCCAGGCGATGCAGGCCGTCGTCGGTGCCTACCCACAAATTATTCGCCTGATCTTCCAGGAGAGGTATCTTCCGCTGATCAGGCAACTCGAACTCCTGCGCAAAGTCCAAAAAACGGCGGGTCGTCGCATCGAACTGTTGCAGCCCCTTGGACGTGGCAACAATTAAAATCCCCTTTCGGTTTTCGTCCAGCGATCGAATAAAATCCTCCTTCAATCCATCGGCTACATAAAACCGGGAAAATTTCCCGTCTTGGAACCGTCCCAACCCTGACTTTGTGCCGATCCAAATCCCGCCAGACCGACTGGCACAAAGTTGCGATATCGAAGAATCCGGCAGACCATCGGTCTTCGTATAGCGAGTAAATTGCCCATCTTTCCGGCGTAGCAATCCCTCTTGTGTGGCGATCCATAAATTACCGTCCCGGTCTTCGGCCAGAGCCGAGCAGGAATGGTTCACCATTTCCGGCGTGTTGGAGCTATCAAAGATGGTAAACCTGACGCCGTCAAAACGGGCGATCCCAAAATGCGTGCCAAACCAAAGGTATCCGTCGCCCGTCTGAAGAATGGATTGGATGCGGTTTTGAGGCAGACCATCCTCGGTTTTCCAATGCGTGACACGGTACTGAGTGTCGGCATTGATGACTTCGATTGCTTGTGAGTTTGTGAACCAAAGACACGACAATATCACTACCCACAACTGACGGGTAGCGGCTGGTTCAGCCATCGGACTCATATAAGGCTTTATTTTAAGCACAAATGAAACGAGAATGAAACACTCATTTAAAAGGAGCATTTTGTTGGAGCTTGACTGGCCTTGCCCATTAACCATCCCAGAATCTAACGATCTACTCCATGCCGATCCGATGTCATTTGCATGAGGTCGCCGACCCGTTTGCCGACAGTGCCGACCAGAAACCCAAGTCGCTCTTGGACGTACCGAGAGAGTTTTAGATTAAAACCGAGTCTTTCGGTTTTACCAACTGACCGATCAATTGGTTTGGATCAGGTGGCGCACTGGCTGGCTCAAGGGGGCAAAGGTGTTGCCGTGCTACAAACGTTTGGACTTTACCAGCGTTTGATTTTCGTTTTAACCTGAGCCGTGCGACGACAAGAATATGGCACCTCCTTGAGAGAAGTTTTCAACCAAAATGGTCTCTCAGTAGGATTAGTTCAGCTTTGGTCTTTTTGAATGTGACTTCTAGTTCCCGCACTAATTTGTCGGCGCCTTCGACGTTGTTCGAGTGGCCCATCTGCTCGAGATTGTGGCAAATCTCGACAATTTTATTGGCACCAAGATTGAGGCTCATGCTTCGGAGGGCATGGGCGTGGAAGGCCATTTTAGGAGGGTCATCGAGAAAATGAGTGATCTGCGAGATACGTTGGGGCGCGCTTTCCAGAAAGAGAGCTAACAGTTCTTTGAGCAACATGACTCCACCGCCAGGAGGCGTTTGTTGCAGTTCGGCAATGACCACCTGGTCCAGAAAATCGTCAGCATTGCCTGATCGATTGGCGACAAAAAAGGCCGTGTCGAGGTTCTTTGATTTGGTTGGCCCCCAGCGTTCCAAGGCGGCCTGCAATTCGGCAATGCGCACTGGTTTGGAAATGTAGTCATCCATTCCGGCAGCAAGGCATTTCTCGCGGTCACCTAAAAGCGCGTTGCCAGTCATGGCGATGATGCGCGGACGTTTGTCTCCGGCCCAACGTTGGCAAATCTGGCGGGTGGCTTCGAGACCATCCATCTCCGGCATTTGCACGTCCATGAAAATGATGTCAAACGGCTTTTGTTCCAGTGCTTGAATGACCTCCAAACCGTTGTTGGCGACTTCGGCGCGATACCCCAATTTTTGAAGCACACTTAGGCCAACTTTCTGGTTGATGGGATTGTCATCGGCCAGCAATAGACGCATGGGAAGCCGTTCGGCGAAGCCGGCATCAAAAGCCGGCGCGACGGGGGCTTTCTTTTCCTTTCGAGGTTGTATGTTCAGAGCGCGATAAGTTGCATCGAGCAATTGTTCGGGACGAATCGGTTTGTAAACAAACACTGAGATGCCAACACGTTCGGGCCGTGGATCGTCGTCGCGCAGGCGTACCGTGGAAAGCAAAGCCAAGGGAAGATTCTTGCCGGTGGGTTGTTTGCGGATTTCTTCCGCCAGCATCAGCCCGTCTAAATCCGGGATTTGAAGATCGAGGATGGCCGCGTCAAAGGTCATACCCTTTTTGATCATTTCCAGCGCTTCGCCACTGGTAACGGTGGTCTCGGCGACCATGCCCCATTGGTTGGCCCGGTGCGACATGATTTGGCGATTGGTCGAGTTGGGTGCCACAATCAACAACCGCTTGCCGGTCAACAACGGTTGCAGGTCGTGCCAGGCTGGCGGCGCGGTGGCGACGGCGGATTTGGCCTGTACGACAAAGTGGAATGTTGCGCCTTTACCCGCATCGCTTTCCACCCAGATGTTTCCCCCCATCATTTCCGTCAGTCGTTTACAAATGGCCAGGCCCAGGCCGGTGCCTCCGTAATGACGGGTGGTCGAAGCGTCCACTTGCTGGAAGGATTTAAAGAGGCGGTCCTGTTTGTTCAGCGGAATTCCCATGCCCGTGTCGCGCACGGAAAAATGCAGATTCCATAATTCCGGATGACGGATGAAATCGATGTCATTTTCTTTTCCGGGCTCGGTGCTCCGCAAACCGTGCGAGGCAATTTTTACTTCAATGACTACTTCGCCCTGTTGGGTGAACTTGACGGCGTTACTGATCAGGTTGACCAGGATTTGCCGCAAGCGGGTGACATCGCTTACCAGGATCTGAGGAATGGCATCGTTAACAATGTAAGCAAGGTTCAGTTCCTTTTCAGCCGCCTTGGGCGCCAACAGCGCGAGCGCCTCCTCAATACAGGTGTGCAGTTCAAATGGATGGCTTTCCAACTCCAGTTTGCCGGATTCGATTTTGGAGAAATCAAGAATGTCATTGATGATGGTGAGCAAAGCGTCGGCGCTGCTGCGGGTTGCTTCCACGTAGTCTCGCTGTTCGTTCGTCAATTCGGTGTCAAGCAGCAACGCAGTCATGCCAATCACGCCGTTCATGGGGGTGCGGATTTCGTGGCTCATGTTGGCCAGGAATTCGGATTTGGCGAGGGTGGTTTCTTCGAGCTTCTGGTTGGCAGCGATCAAGGCCGAATTGCTCTCCACCAGTTGTTGCTGGCTTTCGCGCAAAGCCCGGTAAGCCTCATCTCGCTGCATGTGGATCAAATACGCTTTCGAATGATAACGAATGCGGGCGATTAATTCGATTTTATCCGGAAGTTTTACCAGATAATCATTGGCACCGGCTGCAAAAGCCTGGCCTTTGACTTGAGGATTATCGTTGGTGGAAAGAACAATTATCGGTATGCCCTGAGTGGCAGGGTTGGCACGATATTGACCGACCAGCGTCAACCCGTCGATCCCAGGCATGACTAAATCCTGCAGAATGACAGTAGGTTTGATTTGGTTGGCCAAAAGAATGGCTTCAGCGGGATCAGCACAATAATGAAAATCAATGTCCGGCTGATGCGAGAGCGCGCGGCGAATGGCTTCGCAAACCATTGCCTGGTCGTCCACCAGCAAGACCATCGCATGGTACTCCGGCGGATGGAGAGGTAACTCATTCTCTTTAATCTCCGGCTTATGCATACGTTCTGTGGGCATCATGCTTTGAGTTTCTGATTCAGGATATTCGTCACTTGTGGACCGATTTTGTCCAGCGGTAAAATCTCCGTTGCAGCCTTTAATTCCATCGCGGCTTTGGGCATGCCATAAACGGCGCTGGTGGCACGATCCTGCACGATGGTGTGATGACCGGATTCGCGCAACGCTTTTAAGCCATGGGCACCGTCGCGTCCCATGCCGGTCAACAAAACACCCACCACGTCGCCTCGCCACAACCGAACCACGCTCTTAAAAAACTCATCGACTGACGGCCGGTATGACGTTTCCTGCGGGTGAACAGTATAACCGAGTCGGTCTGAGCTGACAAAGATCAAGTGATCTTCCTTGCCCGCCAACAAAACCGCGCCAGGCTGTGGTTGATCACCTTGTTGCGCCAAACGCACCGGCAATGCCGTTTGAAAATCCAACCAACTGGCCAATCCCAGGGCGAATTGGGCGTCCACGTGTTGCACGATAACAATGGGCGCGGGAAAGCCGGCAGGCAAACAGGCCAGAACTTTGGCCAGCGCAGCCGGTCCACCAGCGGAGGCACCGATGGCGACGAGAGGTCGTTTTTGCTCGTGAACGGGAGGTGCCATTTGCCGCGAGAAGAAGCTGGTATTGTTTTTGCCATCGATGCCGATTATCCGGCTGATAGTATTGATCTTCCCCAGCAGCGCCTCGGCGCCCGAAGGAAAACCTGCTCTTTCCATCGTCGGCGTATTGACGGCGTCCAATGCTCCCGCGCCCATCGCTTCAAAGACCTTGGAAGAATTGGTGCTTATGTTGGCAGTCACCACCACGATGGCGCAGGGCGTATTGGCCATGATGCGGCGGGTCGCTTCCACCCCATCCATCTGCGGCATGATCAAATCCATCAGGACCAGGTCGGGCGTGTCCGAGGCACAACGCGCAACCGCCTCCGCACCATCCCGAGCGATCCAGGCTAATTGATGTCCCGTTGCCTTCACCAACACGCGGCGCATCGCCTCAACGGCCATCATCATGTCGTTGACGATCGCGATCCTCATGATTCGGGCTCGCCAATCAGGTCCACCACTGCCTGCAACAGAGTTTCGTCGTGAAAACTTCCCTTGGTCAGATAATAATCGGCGCCGGCCTCCAATCCGCGCAGGCGATCTTCTTCACGATCTTTGTAGGAAACAATCATCACCGGCAGTGAGCTCAAGTGTGCGTCCTTCTTGATTAGCGTTACCAGCTCGATGCCATCCAGGCGCGGCATGTCCACGTCGGTAATGACCAAGTCGTAATTCCCGGTGCGCACCGCATTCCAACCGTCCATGCCGTCCACCGCCACTTCGGCGATATAGCCCCGACTGGTGAGTAATTTGCGTTCCAGTTCGCGTACGGTGAGTGAATCGTCCACGGCTAGGATGCGTTTGCGCTTTTTGGCGGTGGTGGTAATCGCGTTGCGGTTCACCTTGTTCAATTGTCCACCAGATACAAGTTTGTCGATGGATCTCACTAGGTCTTCAACGTCCACGATCAAAACTGGCGAGCCGTCCTCCATGAGAGCGGCTGCGCTGATGTCTTTCACTTTGCCGAGCCGGGGATCAAGGGACTGGACTACCAGTTCACGCTCGCCTAGAAAATTATCCACGATCAGGCCGTATCGAGTAGCCCGGTCACCCAACACCACGACGGGCAAATGGTCGCCCGATGGCTTGTGGTCGCCGCAATCGAGCACTTGATGCGCTGCGAGCAGGCCGACGTGTTGTTCGCCGAACAGAAAATGATGGCGGCCCTCAAGCGATTCGATTTTGTCCAGCGGCAACTTCAGCGTACGAGTGATCTGGGCAAGTGGAATTGCGTACGGTTCGCCGGCCACCTCCACCAACAACGTGCGAATGACCGAGAGCGTGATGGGAAGTTGCAGTTGAAAACGTGTGCCTTTGCCGGGCTGGGAGTTGACGCGAATCGTGCCGCGCACGTTTTTGACCATATTGAGCACCACGTCCAGCCCTACGCCGCGACCGGAGATTTCCGTCACCTTCTCTTTCAAGGTGAAGCCCGGCAGAAACAGAAAGTCGTACAATTCCGTTTCACTCAACTTCTCCGCAACTTCCCGGGTGGTAAGATTCTTTTGCACGATGGCCCGGCGTACCTGCTCCGGGTCAATACCCGCGCCATCGTCCGCAATGATGATCAAAAGCATGCCGGCGCTATGGCGCGCCTCCAGTCGCATGGTGCCCACGGATGATTTGCCCACCTGCTGCCGACCCGCCGGCATTTCGCATCCGTGATCCACGGCGTTGCGCAAAAGATGGGCCAGCGGCGCTTCCAATTGTTCCAGAATGTCCCGGTCCACTTGGGTGTTTTCACCGACAATTTCCAAGTGTACCTCCTTGCCCAGCGAGCGGGCGAGGTCGCGAACCATTCTGGGGTAACGCCCGACCGCATCTCCAAACGGCCGCATCCGGCATTTCAACACTTCGAGATACAATCGATGTGACAGATTGGCCGAGCGGCGGTCGTACATTTCCAAATCCGCAAGTCGATCAGCCAAGGCCACCCGCCATTCCGTCACTCTGCCAAACACGTCGCTTAATTGCTCGCTGGTCCGTTCAGACAAATGATAGCCGGTCAGCGACTCACGCAAACCGTCCAAAGCCTTGGCCAGCTCCCCTTGCTGGCGTTTGAGTCGGAGCATAGAATCAGCAAACGGATGAAGCCAGCGTGTCCCGACTAACGATTCTCCTGCCAAACCGAGCAGACGATTGAGATTCTCGGCCGTCAACCGCAAAACACGATCCGAAAGCTCGTTCTTTTCTGGAAGTGCCTGAACCGATTCGCTCGAAGGAGCAGCGGTGGAGAATTCGATGACCAAACTCGCGGTCATCACCCGTGTCAAGCTCTCGAGAAAATCATTGATTTCCGTGGCATGTTCCGTTTCCCAGACGGCCAGTTCCGCTTCGGAGAGTTTTGAAATATACAGTAGTAAATCAACGCCCCGAAACAGCACATCAATTTCTTTTTGACCCAGTTGGATTTTGCCATTTTGCGCGGCAACAAAACAATCCTCCATGGCGTGAGCCAAGCGCACGGCGACGTCCAGATTCACAATCCGGGCCGCGCCTTTCAACGAGTGCGCGGCGCGCATTAATGCCTCGAGCTGCTGTGCCGCGCCCGGGTCGCGCTCCAACTCCAGCAGACCGCTGTTCAAAACGGCAGTCTGATTTTCAGCCTCCACGCGGAAAAGGTCCAGCATGGAGAGGCTGCTCAAATCGTCCATGTCTTGTTGATTCACGTAAGACTCCGGTTCAGGGTGTAAAACAGTAATTCCTCATCCAGACAGCCCACGGATTTGCTCAACCAGGACAGGATTCCACGACTGTAATTTACCGCGTTCTTGGCCAGCGTGGCGGGGATTTCCTTCAACTCATCCGGATGATATCGATGAATGCCATGCACCTCATCGACCGGAAACACAAGCCGGCTGCTGTTCCATTGCACGACCATCAGTCGGTCGTAAATGGTTCGCGGTTTTTCCTTTTTGATCTCGCGTTCCAGGCCGAGCAGACGTCCGACCGAAACGCAAATCAAAAGTTCGCCGCGGATGTTCGTAAGACCCAAAACGATTCCTTGCCGCCGATGGGGCAGGCAGTGGATGGTTCGCCGCTCGACAACCTCCTGAAACACTGGGATCGGCAAAGCCAGCCATTCGGTGTCGATCCGAAAAATCACGACGGAAACCTTGCCGAGAGCGGCAATTGTTTTCCTTCTGGAAAACAGTTCGGTCCATTCACGCCGGTAGTTGGCCGGTAAATCCCGATCCAACAATCGCGTTCCCGCCGAGGAATAAACGGGACAATTTCGACAATGGATGAATTTCTCCAATTCGCGGCAAGTGCCGTCGCCGTTCGCGCCGATTTTATTCCAGCAGTCGTTCACGACCACCGGAGGCGAACTCAAGCCAGACGAGTATGCGGTTGCTGCAATCGTCTCCGTGAGTATTCCTAGTTTGTCGCCGGGGTTGTTCACAAATCATTCTGCCGTTTAGGCTTTTTCCAGGACGCGTTGGGCGCGTTTGTGCAAGAGACGCGCGCCATTGGCGTCACCTTTTTTTTCCGATAGCGTGGCCATTTGCATCAAAGTATCATAATGGTTGGGATCAAGATAGAGCGCCTTCCGGTAGAAATCGGCAGCCAGGGTTTCGTTCCCCTCGGCATCGCGCACCAGCCCCAACAAATAATAGGCCTGTGCGGTGGCACCGTGGATCTGTATGTGATTTTCGCATAGTTGAACCGCTTCTGCCAGTCGCCCCTCATCGGCCAGCCGGGCAGCATTTTCGAGCTCGGTTCCCGGCGGCTGCTTCAGGCTGGTCGAGGGTGAGGACTTTGTCGCGGAGGCGGGAGGTAATGCGGGTCGGGAATTTGATTTGGCCAAAGGCGAAACTGAGCGCGGCGAAAGGCTTTTGGACGCTGGTTTCCTATGACGACGGCTACCTTGGGCCTGAGGTTCAGGAAGCGAAGCAACTTTCCGACAAGCAGCGGCCATCGGAATTCTGACGGAGGCAAAGCCCTGGCTCGCGACCAATGTCAGTTCCACCGGCCCGACAAACAAAACGCCGGATTTTTTGAGCAGTCGACCGAGTTTTTGCAGTACTTTTTCCTGCGTGGGAGGGTCAAAGTAGATCAACAGATTTCGGCAAAAGATGTAGTCGTAGATTCCACTACCGTCCAGACAGTCGCCGTCCAGAATGTTGCCTTTCTGAAAACGAATCTGGCCGCGCACGCTTTGATTGAGCAAATAGCCATCCTCGAACGGTTGAAAATGGCGTTCGCGATAATCCCGCGTCTGTCCGCGAAATGAGTTTTTGCGATACAACGCGCATTGAGCACTTTCCAACGCGTGGGAACTGATGTCCACGGCATCGACTTGAAACCGGTCGGCTGGCAGGCCGCCATCCAATAGCGCCATCGCCATGGAGTACGGTTCCTCGCCGGTGGAGCACGGGATACTCAAGAGACGTAACGTCCCGTCGGGATGAGTCGTAACCCATTCACTCAAAACCAACCGGACCAGAACTGTAAATGGTTCCTTGTCCCGGAAAAACCAGGTCTCCTTGACTACGACGGCCTCCACCAATGCACTCAACTCCGCGGGCGTCTCGTGCAAAAACCGGGTGTAATCCTCCAGTTTCGTCAGCCCGCAATGCTGCATTCGCGAGCGCACCGTCTGGCTGATCAGTGAAGAGCCGATGGAAGCGGCATCCAGCCCCATGGTCCGTCGCAACAAATGTTCAATCTGGTGCATCAGGCTGGCTGCATTCTTTCAGAAAACAACAGGTCTCGAACTTTTTCCGATAACAGGCGTTGTTCATGCACCCATTGAATGACGCCCTTGCCATCCATCATTACCGGCCCCAAATATGGCGCAACACCGAGGTTAACGCCGGAATCGACAAAGTCCTTGCTCTCGCGGCGGATCATTTCAGTGGCGTGCTCCGCGATGAGACCCAGCAAGAGATTCTTCCCCGTCTGGTCGGGATAGTTCACCACGATGATGCGTGTGCTCAACCGCTGGCCGGCGGGTTGGTCCAAGGTCAACTGGCTCAGATCGACTGCCGGCACCGGGTGACCGCGATAATTAAAAAGTCCCGCCACTCCCTTCGGCGCGTGCGGAATCTGTTTCAATTCGAGCAACGGCAACACTTCGACAACGCGGCTGGCATCCAGCACGTAACGGTCATTGCCCAGTTGAAATAAAAGAAACAACACGGCGCGTCTAACCCTCCAGTTTGAACCGCGCCACGCCGCTTTGCAACCCGCGCGCGGCTTCCGTCAAATGCTCATTTGCCAGGTTCGATTGGCGCAACGACTCGGCTGTTTGGTGCGCCGCCTCGCTCAATTGCGAAAGCGTTTCGCTGATCTGCTGGGCGCCCGTAGCCTGGGATTGCATCCCCTCGTTCACGGTTTGAAACCGCGGCGTTAACGTCTGGACCTGGTGAATGATCTGTTCCAATTGTCCGCTCACGTGCCGGATACCTTCAACGCCGCGGCGCACTTCTTCGGAGAACTTGTCCATGCCCATCACTCCGGCGGAAACGGCGGATTGCATCTCTTTGACCATTTTTTCGATGTCATAGGTCGCCACGGCGGTTTGATCGGCCAACCGGCGGATTTCCATGGCGACGACCGCAAAGCCGAGACCGTACTCACCGGCCTTTTCGGCTTCGATGGCGGCATTCAAGGAAAGCAGGTTGGTCTGGTCGGCCACTTTGGTAATGGTGGTGACGACGGAATTGATGTTGCTGGTCTTTTCGTTGACTACCGCGAGTTTGGACGTAATCGAACTGGAAGCTTCCATGATCTGCCGCATGGTGGCTTCCATTTGGGAAATTGCCGATTGACCGCTACCAGCGACGTTGGCCGTTTCTTCCGCCACGTCATTGACTTCATTCATGGTTTTCACCAGTTCCCTGGCGGTGGCGGAGATTTCTTTGGACGTAGCGCCGATCTCGGACGTGGTCGCGGCAATTTCATTGGCGGTGCTCTGTTGCTGCTTGGCCGAGGCTACGATCTCCGTCGCGGTTATGTTGACCTGAATGCCCGACCGTTGCACTTGACCAACCAGCCCTGACAGATCATCAGCCAAACGATTTAATCCATCCGCTACGACCCCAAACTCGTCCCGACGATTCATGCTGAACCGTTGCGTAAAATCCCCGCTGCGCATTCGATCCAACCCGGCAACCAACTGGGTGAGAGGTTTGTTAATGGCTTTGGATTGAAATCGGCTGACAACGATGCTGGCAATCAGGATTATCACCAGACAGCCGATTTCCACCAAAGTCATCATTTGGAACTTATCTAGATCACCCATGTTTGCATTCTGTAGTTGCAGGTTGAACTCACCGATCAACTGATCCTGCTGCGGCATAAGCGGCAAATACGTCTTGTGGTAGTAATTGACAGCTTCGGTCGGGTCAGTCTCCTTCAAGGACAGCAAAGTGCTCTTCGGCTCCGCGATGGTTTTTGACGTGAAATTGCGCAGTGAGCCCAACGCAAGGAATAATTCGGTTTTTCCGAGGATCATGGGCTTGATATTTTCGTAGGCCGCGTACAAATCTTTGTCGGCTTCCGCCAGACGTTTCCGTTCGTTTTCGTTTTTCGGGGACAATAGTAGTCCTCGCAACGCATCGCTCACTTGCAGCAGGCCATGGCGGACGCGATCCGCGGCCATAGTGCGCTGGTCACTCAGGTGAGTGACCGACGACCGTGATTTCTCCACCCAAAAAACCAAGCCCACGCCGATCAGTAACAGCAGAATGAGCGCGGCAGACGAAGTTTGGAGATGCTGGCCGATGCTTGATTTTTTCATGGATTTCTCGGTTTTAATACCGCATTAAATTTGATCGAAATGAATTGCAATGACCGGCCGAAGGAACTGCAAGGATTGCACCTGCTTTAATGCATCTGATTGGCATGAAATTGATCCGCATAATTATTGTCCGCATCGAACGCAGTGACAAACAAGTATGACATTCGATCCCGGAACACAAGTTTAAGATGGGCGGCTGGAAATGCCATGAATGCGTTTCACGACCTGCCCCCTTCATAGCAAATGTCTCTCTTTGAGACCTTGTATTGACGTGCCTCGCTTCGCGCTGCCTTCGGATAATCCGGTGGTGGGCTGAACGGAACGGTTGGGGGTTCGACGCTTGCGTTGTGCGGTTGGGAGAACACGCTGAAGCGCGAACTCCAACGCGCTTACAACCTCTCCGCGATGTATTTCTCCAGCTTCACCGTGTCGGTGCCGAAATTGCGGATGCCTTCGGCGGTTTTTTCTGTCGCCATGGCGTCTTCGTTGAGCAGCCAGCGAAACTTCTTTTCGTCGAGTTCGAGCCTTTCGATTTTGCTCTCTTTCGCAATCGCCAGGCTGAGTTTTCGTTCAACCGGCGCATTGCTGTTCTTCAATTCCGCCAGAAGATTCGGGCTGATGGTCAGGAGATCGCAGCCGGCCAGTTCCAGAACCTCGCCGACATTGCGGAAACTCGCGCCCATCACTTCCGTCGAATAGCCAAACTTCTTGTAGTAAGCGTATATCTCCCATACCGATTTGACGCCGGGATCATCAGCGGGCGCAAAATCCTTTCCCGTCTTCGCCTTGAACCAATCCAGGATCCGCCCCACAAACGGCGAGATCAATCGGGCCTTGGCTTCCGCGCACGCGACGGCTTGGGGCAGCGAGAACAATAGCGTCATGTTACAATTGATGCCTTCCTTTTGCAGAATCTCAGCCGCGCGAATGCCTTCCCACGTGGAAGCGATCTTGATCAGAATTCTCTCCTTCGCGATGCCGTTCTTTTCGTAGAGCGAAATGAAATGATGCGCCTTGTTCACCAGCCCTTCTTTGTCAAACGAAAGACTCGCGTCCGTTTCGGTGGAAACACGACCGGGTATGATCTTCAAAATCTCCAGACCGAACAGGACCAGCAGATAATCGAGCGTCTGACTGACCAACTG
>PLJQ01000318.1 GCA_003140275.1 Limisphaerales bacterium | reverse complement strand
CCGCAGTCCCAGCGAAAAGGAACAAATGCCGCCCAGGAAACAGGCCGCCGTTCCGGCTGCCATGGGTTGCCACAGCGAACCCGCAGCTTTCCCCAGGACAAATCCGGCCCCCAAAAGAATCGTTTCTCCCGGCAGAGGCACGCCGAGATTGTTCAAAAACGCGACGATGAAGACGAGCACATAGCCGTAATGCGGAATGTGGGGTAGTAATGAATGCAGCCAGTGGAGCATGTTCAACACTCTTGCTTTATACCGTGCGCTTCCGCGTCGCGGGCGGCTCCGCGAAATACAGCGGATGGAGCAAACACCACTTCACACGCGCAGGCTTAATGTGATTGGGCATCACCCGGTTCGCTCGCAGTAGCGCCTGGCTTGCCGAAAGCTCCGGCAGACTGATCCATTGGTGAAGCCGTGGTGACTGATAAATTCATGAATCCTGTCTGGCGGCGGCGCTGGCAGCCTGTCGCGCTTGATCATGTTCCGCTCCGGCGTGGCCTTCATCCACCAGTCTTTCATTATCGCTTCGCCCTTCGTCGTCCTCATCGTCGCTCGGAGCCGCTGGCACTTTGTGTCCGGTCGAGCCATGCACCGGATCCCAGCGTTCGGATTCGGGCGCTGATAGAAGGACTGCCTCGTTCGTGTCCGTGTCCGGTTCACCCGTCAATTCCCGTCTGGCCTGTTCCCAATCAGATTTCGACACGGTTTGCGCGGAACGGTCGTTGATGACCGCCAGTTCAACCGCACGCTCCCGCACCATCGCCCGGGTCACCGTACCGATGCCGGCAGAATTCCCGGTCAAAACACCTTCCTTCAATGGATTTGTTTTCATAGGCTGATTATTGCTTTCCATGCGGAAATGTTTGTGAGTTATGCGACATCTTCATCTGGCGCGAGCCGCGATCTTCGCGCGTGTCGCGGGATTGAGAGAATGTGTTATCCCGCTTTTTGGACTGTGGACTTGGGATGGCAGCCTTGCGATTCACGCGAGGTTTGACGATGACGGTTTGGAAAACAGGAGTTTGAGGTGTTTCCGCGAGTTTGGTGATGGATGCTTTCATAAATTGATTCTTTCCCGGCTGGTTGCCTGGGAGATTTGTTTTACGTCCGGTTGTGAAACCCATGAACGCGGGTGAGGTTGCGTTCCGCAATCAATTCCGCCTCGGCCGCCAACCAATGCTGCACCTCGTGCCCGGGCTGCGAACCCTGGTTCACATAACTGAAGTATGCCCTTCGGGCCACTGCGTCCGCTGACGGCGAAAAATCAATTCCGGTTTGGGCCAAGTCCGCGGCCGCAGTTGGCCGTGATGCACTGGCCGATTTTTGGTTTTGCTCCTGGGAGAGTTTATTGTGTTTCATGCTGCGAGAATAGCCTGTGCAACGGCGTTCGCTATGGGGTGTTCACCCCAACTGTTGTCCATCGCTTCAAGCGTCTGCCGAGCCGACTGGAGTGAGATCGGGGGCGGCGCTTTGCTCGACGGCTTCCCGGGTCAAACTCACGAACACCGTAGAGTCCGGATAACAGATCCGGTCCACCTTGCGCGCCGGTATCTGCACTTCCTTGCCGGAAAACCGGTGCCCGGTTTTGATGACCAGTTGACGAATCGTCCAGTTCTGGGTGTCCATCAAAAAATCGCAGACGTGGCCAATTGTTCCATCGCTCGCCTGGAGGTGGTAGCCATTCACGGCTTTCGTACCCCGCAGATGCGGATCGGCACGTTCGGGTTGCGGGCCACTCGCGGTCGCTGATTCGCTCGGGAGGGGTTTTGGTGGCAGTTCCAAAATCGGAAAGCCGCTCAGGCCCCACAATCCGTCCCCCTGCCAATAGTAGGGCCAGCCGTAATACCGGTAATACTCCTCTTCGTATTGTCGCGACACCGGTTTGTGCGACTCAATCGAAGGGCTGTTCTCAATCTGTTTGCGAGTCAGGTTCACGCGCAGGACTTTTCCGGCCTGATCGAGACTGACGAGTGAATGGGGCGAGATGAGCACCTGTCGTCCCGGCAACCAGGTACCTGTGTCCGCGACCACATAACGGACCGCCCAGTTCTGATCGTCAAAATAAAAATCCTTCACATGGCCGATTTCGCCATCCGCCGCCCCGAGTTTGTCTCCGTATAATTGTTTAATGCTTCGTAACATAATCTTGTCTTTCGTTTAGATTGCGTGGATTGCTACCCAAAAAGATAACTTGCCTGGCGTTCGATCCATTCAACTGCAACCCTTGCTCCCGATGGGAGTTCCGCCCAGCCAATTCAAATTCTGCCCAGCAAAAGCAGGACAACCAGAATCACCAGAACCACGCCCAATCCGCCGCTCGGGTAATAACCCCAATTCTTGCTGTGTGGCCACGTAGGGAGTGCGCCGAGCAACATGAAAATGAGTACAATCAATAAAATAGTTCCTAACATAATGTTCCTTTCAATGTGCGAATGTGATTCGCTTGGTTATCTGCCTTTCTGCCTTTCTTCTATCTGTCTTTTTGATCGCGACCCCGCGCGCGGAATGCCAGCCAGAGGGTGCCGGCCAACTCCGCGCCTTTCAGCGCCGATTGAAACCAGGAAGGTTTCACGTCGGTGTCCACAGACTTGCCGCGCCGGAAAGCCGCGAAGCCTGCCGTCAGCACTGCGGCTGACGAGGCAATCGTACGGAAGGATCTGGCGCGGTCGGCGAGGCTGCGGACTCCGCCGGTCAGCGCCTGCCATTCCTCCTGAATTCGAACGCGATTGATTTCGCTTTCGGCGATCAACAATCGTTTTCGCAATGCGAGCGGATTCACTCGAGGAGAGTTCCCACACATGCGCGGTCCTTTCTGAATTGATCGAGGGTTGCCGGAAGCGTTTTCCAGTCGAGTTGGAGCATGGCGAAACGCCGGTAAAGAAATACCGCAGTCGTGGCGTAAAGGCTGGTCAGGACCAGGAGAACCGCGACGGGCGAAAGGTGCCATAGCCAGACCACGATGGCGACGGTCAGTGCGACTCCGGCAAGACAGCCGAACACCGCCACGCCGAGGGCCAACAGGATGGCGTACAAGAGGCGCTCGCGCTCCTCCTGCAC
>PLJQ01000061.1 GCA_003140275.1 Limisphaerales bacterium | reverse complement strand
CCGCGCCGAGGTGCGCTTTCATTGGGAAGTGGTGGACTACACGAAAGGCCAGCGACGGTTGCTTGGCTTCAACGATCACGGCAACCCGATCCCACTCCGCCTTCCCATCGTGGGCGAACATCGTCGGCGGAATTGTCGAAGCGGCTAACTTCGGCTGCCCACTCGAAACGCCACACGTCGCCGCCGCTGCCGATCCCGACGGTGAGGATATGCGTCGCCTTGTGTCAGCAATGGGCGAGAAAGATTCTCCGCTCGCGTTTTCCGAGCTTGTCGAGTTGGCGCGGGCACACGGTTGCTTTGAAAGCATCATCGGCGACCAAGGCGAACTTGGCCGCAAAGAAAAATCCACGCTCGCCCGCTTGCTCTCCCGTTACGACCGCCGACTTTTGGCGAATCACCGTTTCATGGTCGAAGGCAAAGGCAAGACTCGCCTCTACAAAACCGAGGCTGGGCATGGTGACATGGTGGGGCATGGTGTTTCCGTCCAAAAAGGAAATTCCCTACATGCGCGAGATTGACCGAAACACCATGCCGACCATGCCGACCATACCCACCATGCCGGGGGGTATAATTTCGAAGGCTACCGTGAGTCTGATTCCAGCTGGGTCCAAATAACTGCGCACCGTAAGAATGTCTCCTTTTTTGACACAGTGCCATAAAGATGCCTTGCCCCCCGTTACATTGATGACCCAAAAGCACGGCGTTTTTTTCGATGACAACTTCGAGCGCGTGCCCGCCGTCGATTTTGTTTTTCCAGGGGACGCCGCAGCGGATGAACGCGAGACGGATGCAATGGAACTTTTGCGGCACGGCCTTTTGATCGTCCTTGGCGAGAATACCCACCGCCATCGTGACGCTGCCAGGACTCGCGCCGCCGCGCTTGCGGTGCTGTGCGATCTGTTTAACTCGCCGACCCACGCGGCCAAGGCGTTGGGGATGAACCGCAGCAGCCTACACCGAGCCGTGACCGCTATGCGCCGCGAACTTTTGCAACACCAGAACCCTACAAAAGAGCCAATGAATAAAGGCTAATCCGCGCACCGAACCAAACTTTACGCAACGCGAACCCCTTTTATAGGGACGACAATTTTGCCGAACGACTGGCGGGCCGCGCCGCTAAAATCGCTAAATTACTTGGAATTGAGCTTTCGCCACCGGCCCAGAATGAAAGTTTACGACTCGGCTCGAAATCAATTTTAGTATCAACCGGCTCGACGCCATTCAGCGCCCCCACCGCAAAACTTATTATCGACGCCGCGAAGAAAACCAACACGACCCTTGCCACGGAAAAAGAACTCGGCACACTGCGCGGCCTGTCGCAACGATGGGAGGAACTTTATGGGCAGCTTTTGTTAGTCGCGCCCACAGCGGATCATTTGCGCGAACTCATCGCCAACGACGCGAAGCTCTGCGGTACGCAGGCATATCGCGCGCTCGGCGTCGAAGAGGCGCGGCAAATCTCTTTCGGAAATCTTCGGGAAGTCAAAAAAGAAATGAACTCGCTCACCGACTGCGCCCGCCCGATTATTTCCGCAATCGCGGCTCTCGTGCGCGACGCTCTTGAGCAGATGTTTGATCAAACCGTCAAAGCGGAAATTTTACGAAGCCAAGATCAAGGCGTGTAATTTTGTTTTTCCGTGTACGCAGGCACGCTTCAAACTGCTTTAGACCGGCTTGAGCGCGAGGCTGAACTCGGCATCGGCGCGCACCCGACTCGCGGCTGTTTATTCGGCGTACTTGACCTCGTGACCGAAACAAAATGAACTTGCCCTGCTGCCATTCACGCTGCCACTGGGAAGCCAAGTTGCTCGCGCTCCATGAGTATCACCGGCAGCGAATGATTGCCGCGCCGGACGGGATATTCCACACGATCCGCCCACGCTTGCAGGCGATACGCGCCGCGTTTGCTCTACCGGAATCGGCGTTGCCGCTGCTCCTTTCGTTGGCCGACCGTCACGGCCGAAATCCAACTTTCCGCGCTTTCATTTTTGGCGCGGAGTTTGCCCGCAAAAACAAGCCGCCCGTTGTGTCGAATAACGCAACGGGCGGCCCTTCAAAATGATGCCGTGGTTTTCCATTACTCGCGATGCCGCCGCCGCCCGTATTTCCATTTTCGGGGAAATTGCAGCTTTCTCGACTCCCGCCGACGAATTGCTGGCGCAACTTGAAGGCGTCCGCCATGCCGAGGTCATCATTGACTCACCCGGCGGAAGTTCAACCGATGCGCTGCAAGTCCATGATGCACTCGCGAAGATTGAAACGACCGTGACGATCCAACATGCCGCCAGCGCCGCCGCAATTCTCGCAATGGCCGGACGCCCGCGAAAAATCTTCGCCGACGCCCGAATGATGATTCATTCGCCAGTTGATTTTGTCGCGGGCACTTCAAAGCACTTGCGGAAAAGCGCCGACAATCTCGACGGTTTGAATGGACGACTCGCGGCCATTTTTCGCACCCAAACCGGCCAGAGTGCCGAAACGATTGCGAACTGGCTTTCAGGTGAAAAAGATTTTTATTTCGACGCCACCGAAGCTGTCGCCAGCGGACTCGCGGACGAGATCGTTGAACCGCCGCCATTGTCCGAACGGCAGCAAGTTATCCAAGCCGCCGACGGTGCCGCGGATTCACAAACCGAGGATGAAAAACTTTTCACCGATTTTCTCCGCGTCTTTCCAACCTTGCGCGTTCGCAACCGGGACAACTTTTCGCGCGAGTTGTCGGCGTGGTTTGCTGGAAATGTCCGAGAGTAAGATTTTATGAGTGACGATGACGAAATTGCATTGACCGATGAGCAAGCCAGGCGTGTGCAGCAAATTGCCGAGGAAGTCGGCGCGCATTTTTGGGCAGAAGAACGCGCGGACGGCAAAAAAGAACTGCACGTTTACATTCCACCAAACCCGGAGAAGTTCAACAATCTTGCCGTGGCTTCCGGTACCGTAGAGGGTAGTGTATCAGTTTGGAATATTCCTAAGGAATTGAGCAATCTTTTCTGCTCGTTCAATTATTTCTTTCTTGTTTTTTGGATTGTATATGTCTGCTTCGGACAGGTCGCAAGCGGAAGAAGTCAAAGCCTCGAAATTGGCCCTGTCATGCAACGGAATATCATCAAATATAGAAGCGACTTCATGGCGAATGTTGGGGATTTTATTATGATAAAACTCGCCGAAACCTACAGGGTGATTCCCATCGGGCTCGGCTTTCAATTGAGCCATAAAAGCAAGAAATTCGCGCTTCCGTCCCTGTCTGGAAATAATTGCGCTATGTTCCCTAGCTTCCCGGTCACGCCGACTCTCCCGGTTTTTGCTCAAGAAATGGCTGACAAAGGCAACAGCAAGGCCGCCGACGATTCCAGAAATGATGTTGCCCAATCACTGGCAAACCACAGCCCT
>PLJQ01000237.1 GCA_003140275.1 Limisphaerales bacterium | reverse complement strand
GTCTGCGGATCAATGATGCGGGCGCGCCACTTCTTGCAGAGCCGATACTCGGGTTGGTACTTCAAGAGTCGCCAGGCGGCTTCGCACAACGCCCAGCGTAATCTGGGGTTGCCGCACTTGGTGATGGCCTGCCGGTGGTCCGCAGCACGGCGGCAGCGGCGTCGCGGGCAAGCAGCAATGGGCCAGGCAATGGCGGTTCTTTGCGCGGTGGGGGGATGCTGTACAATACCACGCGCTTTGCGAGTGGTTTATTTATTCCCTCCGAATTTTGCCTTTTTCCTTTCGCTTGCTTCCTTCATGCTGCGCGCATGGAGTTGACGCCGTTGATGGCTGTGGCCGCGCTGATGTTCTTTGCTGGAGCGAGTTTTTTTTTCGCCCTGGCTGAAACGGCGCTTTTCTCGCTCGGCAAATGGCAGGCGCGCCAACTGGCCGAACGCGAGCCGCATTCGGGCGGCATGGTGTTGCGATTGCTGGCCGAACCGCAGGATTTGCTGGCCACGTTGGTGCTCGGCAACACGTTTGCCAACGCCGCCCTGCTCGCCATTGCGCTCTGGATGGCATTGAATGGTCAGTGGAATTCGATTCTGACGCTGGCGGCACTGTTGGTCTTGATTCTTCCCGTTTGCGAAGTGTTGCCTAAGACCATGGCCGTGCGGCAGGCGGCGACATGGTCGCTGCGCGTCGCGCGACCGCTGTTGGTCCTCCAAGGCCTGACCCGTCCGTTGCGGCAGATCGCCCAGAAGCTAAATTCCTTGATCCTCCAGAGCATCGTGCCCAAGTCGATCCGCCCGCAGGGGACGTTTTCCGATGAAGAGTACCAGGAGTTGCTCGAACTGGCGTATCAACGCGGTACGCTTGCGCAGTCCGAAAAGGAAATCATTTTGCAGATCATCAGTCTCGACCAACACACGGTGAAGGAAGTGATGAAGCCGCGTCCGCAGATGGCCTGCATTTCCGACGAACTTTCGGTCGAGGAGATGATCGCTGCAGCCCGCCGGTTCAAACATCGTCGGTTGCCGCTATACGACGAAACGCCCGACACCATCGTTGGCATCCTGAACACCCGTGCGCTGTTGCTGGATCCACAGATCGATCTGGCCGACGCGATTGAATTTCCTTCCTTCGTACCGGAGACAATGAATCTGTTGCAGTTGTTGAAAAGCTTGCAGCGGCAACAACGCGGGCTGGCCGTTGTACTCGACGAATTCGGCGGCACCGCCGGCTTGGTAACGATGGAGGATATTTTGGAGAAAATGGTCGGGGCAATTCGCAGCGAAGGCGAGGCGGAAGGCTTCGTCATGGAAAAATTGGCACCGGGCCGCTGGCGGGTCAACGGCACGATGCGGTTGGACGATTTTCGCCGCGAGTATCCGGAGTTGGGCGACGTACCGGAAGTCGAAACCCTCGGCGGTTTGTTGATGGACCGGTTGGGTGTCGTGCCGATGGTAGGAGAATCCGTGATGTTTCGGGGACTGCGTTTGACTGCACACGCGGCCGACGAACGCCGCGTCCGGGAACTGCTCGTGGAGGCGCTGAGATGAGAAGGATTGTTCAGCGGCCAAGTTGTTGCACCGTGGCGCCGTTAAATGGCCGCGTGAATTGGCGAAAATCGGCATGGAAAAAAGTTTGCTCACCCTCTTGATCATTATCGCGTGCCTCGCTTTGTCGTTCTTTTTCTCCGGCATGGAGGCGGGGGTGTTCGCGCTGAGCCGTGTTCGCATCCGTCAACAAATGCGGACGGGAAAAACGTCGGCGCGGTTGTTGCACCGTTACCTGGAAGACCCGGAGAATTTTTTGTGGACAATCCTGGTTGGCAACACGCTGGCGAACTTTGTCGCCCTTGGATTGATCGTCACCGAGTTGCACCAGCGATTGAGCCTTTACCCCGCCTGGTTCGTGCTGGTGTTCGTGGTCATCGTATTTCTTCTTTATGCCTTCGGTGATCTGTTGCCAAAGATGTTGTTCCGGCTTTTCCCGAACCGGCTTTGTTTACAGTTGGTGCGGCCGTTTCGATTCATCCATTTGGGATTATCGCCTTTGGTCGCCTTGCTGGAATGGAGCTCCCGTTGGTTGCTGCGCTGGGCGGGCGGAAAAGTTTTCACCGGCCACGTGTTTGGCAACCGGGATGAGTTGCGGCTGGTGATGCAGGAATCGGCCCAGGGTTTCACTTCGGAAGAACGATTGATGATCAATCGCGTGCTCGATTTGCAGAACCTGACGGTGCGGCAAATTGCGATCCCGCTGGCGCAGGCTGTGACCGTGACGCTTCAGACCCACATGAAGGAAGTGCTCCTGCTGTGCCGCGACCGCCAACTTACCCGCCTGCCGGTGTGGGAGGCGCTGGCTGAACCACGACGCATTGCCGGCCTCGTGAGCTTGAAGGAACTGCTTTACCACCCGGATTTGGACACGGACAAGACCGTCGCGGATTACGTCAAGCCGGCCCTTTATTTGGATGAAGATTTGCGGCTGGAGGTGGCGCTGCGCCGGATGCAGCGCAGCGGTCAACGATTGGCCATCGTGTTGGGGAGAGACAAACGCGAGCTTGGCATCGTAAGTTTGCAGGACGTTCTCAAAGTCATCTTCGGGGAGGTGACGCTTTGACATGGACGCACTCGTTTCCAATCTCTTGAAGTTGTTGGGCGTCGCAGCACTCGTTTTGGTGAACGGATTTTTTGTGGCGGCGGAACTGGCGCTGGTGAAAATCCGCGACACCCAACTCGACACACTGGTCGTCAAAGGTCACCGGCGGGCTAAAATCGCGCGCCGTCTCATCAACAATCTGGATACAACCATCAGCGCGACGCAATTAGGCATTACGTTGGCCAGTCTTGGTCTGGGCGTGCTGGTCGAGCCGGTGTTCGCGGCGCTGTTGTCGCCCATTTTTCACTGGCTCAACATCGAGTCCGAGACGATGCAACATACCGTGGCGATCCTTGTTGGTTTTTTCACCAATACTTTTTTGCTGATCGTCGTCGGTGAACTCGGCCCCAAGGCGCTCGCAATTCGCAAGACGCTGCCGGTGGCTCTTTGGATTGCGCGACCCCTGGCCTGGTTTGGCTGGATCGCTTATCCCTTCATCTGGTTGCTGAATCATTCCGCGCAATGGCTGCTGAAACGGTTCGGCATTGAATCGGCCAGCGAGGCCGAACGGGCGCATTCCGAAGAAGAGTTGCGATTGTTGCTGTCCGCTTCCCAAATGNNGAGCTTCGGCCTTTGGTCGCGAGATCGTGCTCAATGCCCTCGATCTGCGCCGGCGTATTGCCCGCGAGGTGATGCGACCGCGCAATGAAATCGTGGGTCTGGACACCGGGGCGAGCATCCCGGAATGCCTCGATGTGGCGGAGAAAACCCGTTACTCGCGCTTTCCGCTCTGTGAAGGCGGTGATCTGGACAAAACCTTGGGCGTGATTCATTTCAAGGATTTGTTTGCGATGCGGTTGAAAGTGCGTCAGGGGGCAGAATTGATCTCCGTGGCGCGCAAATTGATTTACGTGCCGGAAACCGCGCGCCTGGAAAAATTGCTCCAGCTTTTCCTCGAACGAAAGCTGCACCTGGCCATCGTGGTGGATGAATATGGCGGCACGGTCGGGATGGTCACGCTGGAAAATATTCTCGAGGAACTGGTGGGCCAGATTCAGGACGAGTTCGATCAGGAAAAGCCGTTGCTGGTAAAGACCGGCGAGCAAAACTGGGAATTGGACGGCGCGCTGCCGTTGCACGAATTGGGTGAGTTGGTTGGCGAACCGCTGCGCGAGGAGGGGATTACCACGACCAGCGGCTGGGTGACGCACCGGCTTGGCGGCTTTCCGAAAGTTGGTGATGTGCTTTCGGTGGGCACGCATGAACTGCGCGTGGAAGAGTTGGAGGGAATGCGCGTTGCCCGTCTGAAACTGACGCGGCGGACTTGAAGGGTATGGCTCGTTTGGTTACCAACGGGCGCCGCGCAGGGCAAAGAGGGCCACGATCGCGCCAGTCAGCAAACTGAAAGTGGCTGACCACCAGAGTTGGTGACTCGCAGTGCCGGTGGCAAAAAGCAGGATCAACGAAAGCCACACGATAAGCGGGTGGTAGTCTGGTGGTTGGCCGACCGACTTTTTGTTGATGAACCACGGTGTGGCAAAGGCGAGGATGAGCAGAGTGGTGACGACCCAGCCGAAAAAGTTCACCCACGGAGCGGAGTGCCAGGCGAGGACGGTTTTTGGTGTTTGCCAAATCCAGAAGCGATTCACTCTGGCAGCGAAAGGTTCGAGTCCGAAATCGAGGAGCACCGTGAGGAGACAGGTCAATCCGATCACGCGAAAGCCGTAGGACTTCGTTTTGCGCCAGGGCCGCAAAATCAACCGCGCGACACCGCGCGAATTGATAATCGCCACAATCCACAGGAGCGGAACGCATAGGGGCAGGGTGTCAAAAAGCAGCGGGCCGAAGTTGTTGGTGTAAGCGAAGGCGCCGAAGGGGATGCCGGTGGTTGTGCCCACGGCCTGCACGACGCCGGCAATGAAGGCCACCAACACCGCCGCCACGGCCACATTTTGTGCGGGCAACCGGCGTGCCAAGGCGACCAGTGTGGTTGCCGTGGCCAGCGCGAGGAAAAGTCCTTGCGCCCACCGCCAGGATGCGGGCAAAGGAAAGTTCAGCGCTAACGTCAAACCCATCACGCCCAGCCACAGCAGGAGAAACAACACAAACAGCGGCAGGTGCAACACCCCGGCTATCGAGGATGGTTGCGCGTTTTCTTTTGGGGTCATGCGGGTGTGCGCACGCAAAATTCTTCTGTTTAGCGGAACGATGGGGAAGAAAGGTAATCAAAAATATAAAAACTGAAAGCTGGAAGTTTTGCGGGCCAGAATTGCAGTCACGTTAAAAATATCCTCCGGTTGCAGAATCGGTGGATGCACTCCGGCGAATGAACCTCGTAGCAGCCGAAGTCGGGAGGCTTATTTGATTGCGGAGCGCGGAATAAGTCAGAGCCTTCTGATGGCGGTTGCTACAATGAGGTTCACCCGCCCGATGTTAATTTTGCCAGCAGAGTTTCAGCAGATATTCCGCGGAGCTTGACGATTTTATGGCGGGCGGTATGGCCGCGCAACAGTTCCACACGATTACGTGAACAATCCAACGTCTTCGCCAAAAGCCGAAGGAGTGCCCCATTAGCCGCCGCATCAACCGGCGGCGCCGTTACCTTGATGCGCAGTTCGTTACCCAACGGTTCGCCGATCTTATTGACTGAGGCGCGCGACTGCAATTTTACCGACAACAAGAGTCCGTCGGCCTGAACGCGTAAAAAGTCGGGAATCGTCATGATGCTTTCGTCATTTTTCCAGTGAGTCTTGCGTCAACAAACCAGCCTGCAATGAATTAAGATAGTGCGTTTGCCCGGCTACTTCAATACAATCCCAGTCAAACACGATAATGGATTCAATCCAACAATCACGTTGGCGACAAATTGCGCTGAGTTTTATCGTCTCGACCTGCTCTGGCTTGGAACTCGACTTGGGGGGCGCGCAAGCCGAAGCGGCGAGCGCGCCTTCTGAACGGCGATTGTACGTGACGGACAAGTCGGGCTTGAGCGTCTATGACATCGACACGCAAACAAAAAAGGTTGCCGCTCGCATTCCGACCAGCGCGAAACTGATCGAGATCGATTTTTCGAACGGCCTACCCGTGAAGACGGCTCACCGAAGAGATGAATTTCCAATGTCAGGCAGGAGAAGCTTGAAAACTCCATGAAAAAACTCCCGTTGCGTTCTTTGTTTTGTTTCGTCGTTATTTCGGCTGGGTTGCTCGGTTGCGCCTCCAGCCCGCCGCAACCGATCCTCGAAACAAAAGCGGTTCACGAGAAAAGGATGGTTGCCGAGCGAACGGCCGCCGATGAAACCATCAGGCAAGCCGCGGCCCTGCCTGCCAAGCCGGTCGCAGGCGACGGCTGGAAATCGCTTTTCGACGGCAAGACCCAGACCGGTTGGCGGGTGACGGATTTCGGCGGGCACGGCGAGGTGTATTGCGAGGCCGGCACGCTTGTCCTTGGAACCGGCACCGCTTTGACGGGCGTCGTCTGGACCAATGAGTTGCCAAAGATCGACTACGAAGTGACGCTCGAAGCGTTGCGCGCAGAAGGGTCGGACTTTTTTTGCGGGCTGACATTTCCAGTCGGCGACGCCTTTTGCAGCTTCATTGTCGGAGGTTGGGGAGGCGCGGTGGTGGGATTATCGAGCATCGATGGGATGGACGCCTCGGAAAACGAGACAACCCATTACTTCAAGGCCGATCGGGGACGCTGGTATCGTATTCGTTTGCGAGTGACCACGACGAAGATCGAAGCGTGGATTGACGACGAAAAGCTGGTTGACTTGCCGACGGCGGGACGAAGGATTTCACTTCGTGCCGGCGAGATTGAGCTTTCCAAACCGTTCGGACTGGCTTCGTGGCAAACCACGGCAGCGTTGCGCGAAATCAAAATGCGGCTTGTGAATGTCGGCACCATTCCCACCAGCGGAAATTGATTCGGAAGAAAACACAACGCAGACCCCGCGAGATGGCACCAACCAAAAGTCATCCTTCAATTTTTGAAACCAAACATTACGCCCGGCTCTTATGTCTGTTCGCCTGGTTGGCCGGAGCAATGCTTTTATCGGGTACGCTTCGAGGAACAGAAATTGTTCAGTCCAACTATCGCAAACCCACCAGCGAGAGCGATCTCCGTTACTGGTTGCAAAACATGGTTTGGTATCATCACTTCACGACCGAAGAGATTAAATCGGCCACTGGACTTGATAAAAATGAAATTACCGCCGCATTAAAAAAATTCAGGATCACTCCGGGCAACCACGCCAAGCGACCTGTCAACGCACCGCTTCTGGTTTTGCCATACCCCGGCGGACGCCATCCACGCATCGGTTTTCTCGACGGCGCGGTCAATCCGCAACGTGAAACAAAAGTCAGCGTCTTCATGCCGTGGGATGAAAACAGTTACGTTGTGGTCGATGTTCCGGAAGCCCTCTGGTCGAACCTCGGTCTGACTTATCTTGCGCACACACACGTGCCGACCGTCTGGACGAAACAAAACATCAAACTGGAACCGCTCGAATGGAACCGCCGTGTCAATGGCACTTTTGATTTCGAACGAAGATTGCCGGATGGAATTGCATTTGGCGCGAAGATCATGCCCGCGCGCGATGCGGTACGCATGGAGCTTTGGCTGACCAACGGGACGAGGGAAACCTTGAGCGATTTGCGCGTGCAGAATTGCGTCATGCTCAAAGGGGCGAACGGTTTTCAGCAACAGACCAACGAAAACAAAGTGTTCTCCAAACCTTATGTCGCTTGTCGATCAGCCGATGGGCAGCATTGGATCATCACGGCCTGGGAGCCGTGTCATCGACCGTGGGCCAATGCTTCGTGTCCGTGTCTCCATTCCGATCCCAAGTTTCCCGACTGCGCGCCCGGCGAGACGAAGCGGCTGCGCGGCTGGCTGTCGTTTTACGAAGGAACGGACATTCACGCTGAATTCCAGCGCATTGATCAAACCGGCTGGGCGAAGAAAAACAATTAAATCGGGCATTCGAAAGAGTTTTGTTGAGGGTTGGCCTTGCTTGCCGAACAATCGGTCAGCCAATGAATGATTCCGAGTCGTTTCGTGAGGCAGGCGAATTGCCGGATTTGAAGCCCGGGCATGATCCCTATTCCGTTCTGCGGAATCGGGATTTCTTGCTTTATCTGATCGGCCGCTTCATCGCGTCGCTCGGACAACAGATGCTCACCGTGGCGGTGGGCTGGGAGCTTTATGAACGAACGCATTCCGCGCTCGCGCTAGGGCTGGTCGGCTTGACGCAAATGCTGCCGATGGTGCTCCTGACGCTTCCGGCTGGCCACATGGCCGATAACTACAATCGAAAACGGGTCATCCTCCTGATGATTTTGGTCAGCGNNCTCCAGCCTGGGACTGACTTTGATTTCGACACTTCAGGCAGATGTGTTTTGGATGTACCTGTGCTTGTTGGTAGCGGGAGGAGCGCGCACTTTTCTCTGGCCGGCCAGCGCTGCGTTCATGCCGCAGCTTGTGTCGCGGCGGAATTTTCCCAAGGCCGTGACGTGGAACAGCGGCACCTTTCATCTTTCGTCGGTGGCCGGACCGGCGCTGGGTGGGATGCTGATCGCCGTGACCCACAGTGCCGCGTCGGTTTATGCCATCAACGCGGTGGCCGTGCTGATTTGTTTTGCCTTGATGTATTTCGTGCGCAGCCGGCACGTGGTCGTTGCCAAAGAGGAGATGTCGGTCAAAAGCTTGGTTGCCGGGTTCAAGTTTGTTTTTAGCACTCGAATTCTTTTCGGTATCATCTCGCTCGATTTGTTTGCCGTTTTGCTGGGCGGCGCCACCGCGATCCTGCCGATTTATGCCAAGGACATTTTGGATGTCGGGCCGACGGGACTGGGCTGGTTGCAAGCCGCGTTGCCGATGGGTTCGTTGCTCTCGGCGATGATTCTGGCTCATCGTCCGCCGATGGAGAAGGCTGGACGGACTTTGCTGTGGGCGGTGGCGATATTTGGACTGGCAACTGTTGCCTTCGGGTTTTCAACCTCGTTCTGGTTTTCCTTGGTCACGCTCTTCGTTTGCGGTGCAGTGGACAACATCAGTGTGGTCGTGCGGCACACGCTGGTGCAATTGCTGACGCCCGACGAAAAACGCGGGCGCGTATCTGCGGTCAACAGCTTGTTCATCGGCACGTCGAACGACTTCGGCGGCGTTGAATCCGGCTTTGTGGCTCACTTGCTTGGCCCGGTGTTCGCCGTGGTCTCGGGCGGAATTGGAACCATTTTAGTCGTCATCGCCACCGCCCTCGTCTGGCCGGAGATTCGGAAATACGGCCGCTTGGACGGGCAAGACCAAAAGTAAATTACCAAAAAAAACATTGGCCGACCGCATGGTTTAAGTTTCGGCCGAACCAATTCGATGCGTCCGCTTCCCGTAAAGTCCAAACCGTTTTCACCCGGCGCTATTCTTTTGGCCGTGGGAATGTCCTCGCGCATGGGGCGGGCTGAAATGCTGTTATATTCAGTTGTGCCGTCGGACACCTGGTCGCGGTGGATTCTGCGGAGTTTCGTGAGTCCACAAAGCCTCAACCGGATGGGTCGGTCAATCTGGCGTTATTGCCGGTTCAGATTTTGGAGGAGTTGGTGAAGGGTTTGGTGGACCATCTGAAGGGTGTCCAGACGGATGAACGCGAAAACTTGTTAAAGGTGATGATCGAGGTTAACCGAGAGCTTCAGCGGCGCGGCAAATTGCCCGCGCCGGTGAGCTACAAAGAGAAGGGTCAGTTATGAATAATTCGTGGAGTCGGATGATCGGATGGGC
This sequence comes from Limisphaerales bacterium, assembly GCA_003140275.1. GTDB lineage: Bacteria > Verrucomicrobiota > Verrucomicrobiia > Limisphaerales > PALSA-1396 > PALSA-1396. The sequence goes on along the minus strand of PLJQ01000237.1, from coordinate 12,748 downwards.
TTTGGCTCTTGGTATGGTTTTTGTGGTGCTGTCGGCGATAAAACTTTTCCTACAAGAGAGAGCCGCCGAGGGTCCCAAGCCGGAGTCGCCCGTTGAGCTTCACGACCGTCTTTGTGCTGACGCTGACCGAGAGTTGCCCCGCGCCTGCACGAACGCTGTCGTCGGCATCCGGATGATTGTGCATTCTAGTATCTCCCGGCCCACCTGGAATCCCGATCAGTGGCACGCGGAGGCTTTGGTGGAATATTTCAACAAGGTTGGAGGCGTGGAGCGCCGGCCGGTAAAGTTTGGCTTTGTGGTCGATACTAACCGGGGGGCGACTGTATTGTTTTGAAGTCCCGTAGCGATAGCTTTTCAAGGCTTAATTTCCCCCATTTTAAGCGCGTCCATTTGAGACGGTCTGTCTCACCCAATCCTGCGGCATTTCCGCCTTCAGTTTGCAGCCCGTCTGCACACGTCCTGCCGTGCCGTTTTTCGGACTAAAAACCGCCTCAATTTTCACCCTTTGCAACATCAATGGGTTTTGTCGTGCGGTCGATTTTCGGAGACATTGCAAAAAATCATCCTAACCCCTTGATCTTCTTGATAATATCTCACAATGCAGGCTCTGGCAACCCCAGCGGTGGTCGTCATCGCGCTGCTCGGCAACCACCGATGCCAGCGCCGGCTTCGAGGGCAACGGCGGCCACGCGGATCAATCCAGCCGCATGCAGCCGGTAGTCGATATGTTCGGGCCGGCGGATTTGACGTTTGGACTTGGGCGCGGAAACCCGCGTGTCCAAGAAGACATTTTCGGCGTCAGTTCAGACTAGGACGAAGTGCTGAAACGTGCCGGTCCGGTCCATTACGTTTCCAGTGACGACCCGCCGTTTCTGATTTTGCACGGCGACCCGGACAAGCTTGTGGCGCTGGATCAATCGCAACGATTGTTCGAACGGCTGAAAGAGACGGGAGGGCCGGCAACGCTGCTGGTCGTGAAGAACGCCGGACACGGTTTCGCTCCCACTGGCGGCGAACTGAGCCCGACGCGGCCCGAACTCATCCAGATCATCGTTGATTTCTTCGACGAGAATTTACGGAAGTAGATCTGCGCGAGAGAGCGAGAGGCCCGACAAGCCGGAACCATTTCAATGCCAAGCCCCAGAAACAGGCGATCCGCAATCAGTCAGCCCAATCCGCACAAAGCACCTCCGTCTGCCTGCCGTGGGCCATGTCATCGGCCGGGTTAGCGAACCGAGGCCAACTCCCGCGAACCTTCCGCTTCCTGTTGAATGCGGAGACGCTCAGCCTTCGACTCCCGGAGAATGTGCTCCAGCGTCTCGTCAGACACCTGGGTCATTTGTGCGGCGGCCTCTTTCATGGCGCCGTGCTCGACCGCGCGCGACAGGACCTCCGCTTTCGTGGCACCCTTCTTCTTGCCCAGGAACGGCTTGATGATGAGATAAACCACGTCCCGCACCGGCATATAGCGTAGGAAACGTCGCAACAGCCGGAAGGTCTGCACCGGATAGTGCAGCAGTTTGTAAACGAACAACCGGCGAAGGCCCGCGCTGCGCTGCTCGTGAATCACCTCGCCGGGCAGGCACGTCGGATCAATCGCCGAACATTTGAAATACTTGTACCAATCGGCTCCATCATTGACGAGGTCGCGCTTCACGTATTCGTGCCACATCGGCGTGCCACGATAGACACAGAGCCGGTTGAATCCGAACGTGTCCAACGGCAGCCTGGCCGCAAAATCAAAGGTCGCCTTCATGTCCTCGACCGTTTCATCCGGGGAGCCGACCACAAAAAAGCCGTGGACGATCTCGATGCCGGCCTTCTTGGCGTTGGTCACCGCGGTCTCCACCTCGGCCAGCGTTTGCTCCTTGTTCAACCGGTCGAGCATCTTCTGGCTGCCGCTCTCGATCCCGAACATGAGCGTGCGGCAGTGCGCCTTGGCCATCGCCGGAAACAGGTGCTGCGCCACGGAATCGACCCGGCCTTCACATCCCCACTGGATCGTGACACCCTCGTCGTTAAGACCTTTGCAGATGGTTTCGATTCGTTTCGGCTGAAGCAGGAAATGGTCGTCGACAAAATAGACCGCGCCATATCCCAGTTCCTGGAGATGCTTGAACTCCTCCACGACATGTTGCGGGGTACGCGAGCGCCACTTCCCTTCGTTGAAGACCGGAATATCGCAGAAGACGCAGGACCACGGACAACCGCGCGACGTTTGCATGGTCGTGAACCGCTCGAGCGAGAGCACGCACGGCACGTCCAGCGGCATGGATTCGATGAAGTCCAGCTTCAGGCTCTCGCGATCGGGGAACGGCCACTGATCCAGGTTGCGCTCCGTCTTGCGATTGGGATTGCTGACGACCTGGCCATCTTTGGCCCAAGTCACGCTCTCCACGCAGGACGGATCATCCAGATGCTCCAGCAGCTCGAGCATGAGTTGTTCGCCGTCGCCCCGGCAGACAAAATCCACCTCCGGGCATTGTTGTTTCACCAACGTGGCATTGAGGCTGGCAAACACGCCGCCAAACGCCAGCTTCACCTTGCCGTTGGTTGCGCGGATCTCGCGGGCAAGAATTTTCGCGTACGGGTAACTGGTGGTGCTGAGAAAACTCAACCCTACCAGCACGGGTTGTTTTTTTCGAATCTCCTCGATGATGACCTCGTTGGGCGTTTCGGGATTGGCCTGATCGAACATCACGCATTCGTGGCCGGCGCGCTTGAGCACCGACGAAAGCGACATGATGCCGATGGGCGGAAATCCCATCACGCGGATGTTGCCGTTTTTGGCCCGCGTCTTGGCGGGAAGGGCATAGAATTGCGGGTCACGAACGTGGATCAGGAAAACCATCATAAACACCTCCTATGGATTGACGGCCAACGATAACCAGGATTCCTTCGCCGGCCTCCGGCTCCTCTGGAGTGGAAGCCGATCCCATGTTGTCGAACCGCGTGCGCGTAGTCATTCATTCTCAGATCGGCCAGAGAGCCGGCTACCACGGATCAACGATCCCACTAGGAGCTTTCAGTGAACCGCGACCGATAACTTTCAAGAGGTTATTGGAATTGGTGCTACAACGCAACATAAAGAAAAGATGGATAACGTACATACCATAAGAGTCTATCAGCCCGGGTTGCGAAGGGATATGGAGGATTTACCCCATGTCCCGGGATGGCGCTTCCAAACCGTACCACTACTCAGATTACGGTAGGGCACGCCACTCCGTGCGCGCCACGCTCGCATCTTCACTTGCGAACTTGCGCGAGTCCTGCCTGACGGGGGACGGCGCGCGCGGAGTGGCACATCCTACCTTCAAACCCCAGCTTATCTGGAAAGTTACGGTGGCGAACTGTATAAAACTTCAAATGAACATTGACGATATCAAAGTGCTGGCGCGTCGGATACCGCGATTGGCCCTGGCAAAAAATCTGGGCGCGTCTTTCCTCGCCAGCGGCATCACCAATCACAACTATCGCGTCGATGCCGACGGCGAATCGTTCGTGTTGCGCGTCCCGGGGGAGAACACCGGGTTGCTCGGCATTGATCGCCGGCACGAGGCGCACAACCATCGCGTCGCGGCCGCGGCCGGGGTGGCGCCCGAAGTCGTTGGCTTGATCGAGCCGGAAGGCTGTCTTGTGACCCGCTTTATCGGCGGCCGGAACATTCCGTCGGAACGGTTGCGCGTTCCTGAGATGATCCGCCGTGTGGTCAAGGCGCTGCGCCCGATTCATACCGGCCCCGCCTTTCGCGGCGTCTTTTGTCCGTTTCGAACGTTCGAGCGCTATCTGGCGATGGCGCGGGAGCGGAAGTCGCCGCTGCCGGACAACCCGACGGAAATCGAAAAGTTAAAATGCGAGATCGAGCGCGCCTTATACGTCCAATCGCCGCTCGCACCCCGCCCGATCCACGCCGATCTGTTGACCGGAAACTTTATCGCCGACGGCGAATCGATCATCATTCTGGATTGGGAATATTCGGGCATGGGCGACATTTTCTTCGATCTGGCAAAATTCTCGGCCCATCACCAGTTTGGCGACGACGGGGAGCGATGCCTTTTGCAAGCCTGTTTTGGCGGAGTCCGCGAGCGTGACGTGGCGCGTCTCCGGCTGATGCGAATCATGAGCGAATTGCGCGAGGCCATGTGGGGAGTCGTGCAGGTCCGACTCTCAACGCTCGACTTTGATTTTGTGGGTTATGCCAAACAGTTCTTCGAGCGAATGATGCGGCAAGCGACTGACCAACAATATCCGAACTGGTTGAAGTCGGCGGCGGGTGTCGGATAGAAAATCCGAAGTCAAGCCACTCAATCTGCGCAAAGCAAGTCGGCCTGCTGAAGAACACTCCAACCCACTGAGCCACCGCCATGCAGCGAAATCAGTTTTTCCGGATCTGCTGGTTGGCGAAAAGTGCTCACTGCTTTTTGGCGGAAGTGCTCGCTGTCAGCCTTTCTTGGATTATTTTCATGAGGGCATCAAATGGGCCTCGCGTCGCCGCGTTCAACGCACTTTTTGGTGAGGCTGCGACGGTTTCCGCCACTCGTGCTTTCACAGCGGCCTTGGTGGTGTCGTCCCAAGGTTGTCCACTCTTGATAAAACAATTGGCGACCCGCTCAGACCACTTTTTTGTCCCTCGCATGAGTGGCTTTACCAAGGTGACAGAAAAGTATTTCTTAATTTCTCCTTCATACGCCGCCAAGGCGTAGAGGTCTTCGAGTTCCGATTCGCTCTTTCCTCGACACAGCGCAAACTTCACGTCAGCTTTCGTAAGCACACCATCGGCGATGGCTTTAGCCACCGGGTCTTTGCCTGCCTTGTCATGGTCCACAAATACAAACGCCGGGCAAAAAGCGTCCCTGAGCAGCAGAAGCTTGAACGAAAGATTTGAACTGCCATTCAACGGGTCAATTGCGAGTGTCCCATTCACCAACGCTGCCTTAATCTGAGATGAGTATGCTGCAAGCAACGCCGACAACGCGCGCCTGTCGTCCTCTCCCTCGACCACCAGCACAAGGTCAGCATGTCGTAGATTCTCGCCCGGTCGGATACCCAACGTATCTCGAATCTGCTTAACCGATTTCGCGGGTGAAGCTTCATTTTGAGACACGACAATATTTGTCCCGACGGCATCGCGGTTAACGAAAACGGAATTGTGGGTTGTGATTATGACTTGGTGTGTCGACGCGATTTCATGGAGGACCGATTTCAATTGATGTATCGCCCGCGAATGGAGATGGGTCTCAGGCTCTTCGACCGCCAACAGGATTCGTTTGCCACTTGCACCGATTATTGCGGAATGTCGCATTAGGCTCAATGCCGCCAGGTTTTGCATGCCGTCCCCCTTCTCTCGTAGATTCGTCGTCGTGCCATCGTTAACGATGATGTTGCAGGCACGCCTCAAAGCCTCAGTTCGTTCTTCTTTGGACACTTCAATTTTTACCCGCTTCACCCCGGGTAGGAACTCGCGCAGAGTTTTGGTTACGCTCTTCGAAATTCCCGCTAAAACCGGGCGTTGAATGCGTTCAATCTGGGCAATGGCAGCCCGATATTCGCGATTTGACTCAAACGCTGCTAACTGACGTTCAACGATGGTTTCGACAATTTTTTGTGCAGATTCTGCGTTTCGAACCGAAGGGATGTATTGGCACGTGAATTTCTTGGCTAGGAATTCGCAAACAGGTTGTAAGAAATCTTTGGTCAGTGCATTATTTGGATGGCTATCCGCGACACTTATTTCGCATTCGGACTTCCCGACACGAAACTCCAGAATGATGTCACCAACAAGATTACATTTAACCGCGTTCTCGAATTGTTTGCGCTCGGCTCTGCTGAGGTTAAACGCAAGCCTGAATACGGACACTCGTCCCTGTTGTTCATCCTGCAAGTGGATTGGAAAATCGCGTTCCCAGTCGTAATCACCTCTAAACAAACGGCGAGGAGAACGCGTTTCCATCCTCGGCAAAGCTGTCATCGCGGTCACGAGCGCTCGCAGGATGTTCGACTTGCCCTCGTTGTTTGGCCCAATGAGGACGGTCACAGGCGTGTCCAAGCGCAATTGGTGTGCTTTGACAATGCTGCGGTAGCTCTCGACTGAGAAGTGTGTCAGCCTCATTTGTCAGCCCTCATGCCACGCTGCCGTTGGCGAGGACGAATCCAGCCAAGCCTGTGGGCGTGGGGTGATGGACGAAGTGTTGCACCCGGGCGTAGTGGCGTGGGCGCTGGGTTTGTTCGGTGTGGTTCCCTTTACCATACAGATTGTCCGTTCGCGTAAAAAGGCCTTGCCTTACGCGGCAAGCATCGTAGTCCGGAGGGGGATTTAAGCAAGCGCGGACTGGAAGTGTTGTTGTCGGTTCAGGGTCAACATCGAGAGTGGCGAAATCGAAGCGGCTCGCGAGGACGCTCGCCCCACCGGTCAAATTGGTTGAACACAGGACACACTTTTTTGTCAGAAAATCGTCCGCAGCAAAAAATGAATTGGAAATATGAGCACAGGAATCAACGCCATCAATGAAGCGGTAAAAGAAGCGAGTGCGTTCACGCACNNCAACCCGGTTTCTCTGGCAGACTGGCGTCAAACTCCTTCACAAGCTGCGCCTCGTAATCACCGGCGTATTGGCCGGCGAAGAAACGGTCCAGCGCTTCGTCGTGCAATCGTTGCCACGAAAGTTCTTCGCGTTCGGGAATGATGGGATAGAACAACGCGGCGTTGGAATTTGCGGCTTTATAATCATGTTCATTCGGAGATTTCGCGCAGGCGCTCATATACCGGCCTGATTTCCGGTTCGTTGAGCGGCGTTTGTTCCAGTCGTTGGCGCACTGCCGACGACGTGACCAACTGTCGGTGGATCAGGGCACGGCAAAGCTCCAAATCCTTTGCCCGTCCCGCCCGGAGCTTCACCACGAGCAAGTCCTCCGGTGACAACGCCGCGACCACATCCGTTTCGCCCAGTTTTACCAGCCGCCCTTCCCAGCCGGGCGGCAAGGTCGCGCTGACTTCCGGGCGCAAGATGTCGGCATTGTAGCCGGTGCGTTGGGCAAACAAACTGCCCTCGCCCACCGCTTCGTGAAGCATCGCCGCGAGTTGCTCGTCGCACGGCTCGAGCAACAAATCCGCGTCGAATGAAAGTTCCAGCGGTCCACCCGCTTCGCCCAATTCCGGGAAACTCGCCAGCAGCGCGCTTGACCCCAACACGCGAATGCGGTCAGCGCGGGCCAGTGATTGGACTGCGTCCAGGAGATGCTTCAATGCCGGTAACCGCATAGCTCCCGTGTTTGCCGACGCTCTTCGCGCGTCAGAATTCCCGCAAACGGATGAAACTCCCGCAACCGTGCATCCGCCTCGTTCGCGCCCGCGAGCACTTCCCGCAACCGCTGCCGGCCCGTCTCGCTTTGCTCCGCTGTGGCCAGCAAATCGTCCCATTCCCGCAGTCGTTGCGGCGCGCTGTGGCCCTCGCTCAACCAGCGTGCGCAGTTTGCGCGCGCCACCGCCAGCAATTCTGGTTGCCGCGTCAATTTGTCCGCGAGCAACTCCCAAATACTCAACTTCGTGCTGTTCATTTCCGCGCTTGCTCCGGCGCCTTCACCACCGTCAACTCATTCCCGCGATCATCAATCCTCTGCATGGTGATTTGCCGGTGTCCGTCTGTTGAGCGGAAAGTTGGTGATTTCTTTGGCTTGGCCATATAGATCCGCTGCCATCGTAACCCGCGGATGTTTTTGGGCAATTGTAAAACTGCGATCATCGTTCTCCGTTCAGGGCGAGCATCGAGAACGGCGAAATCAAAGTAGGCTCGCGAGGTCCCTCGGCCCTACCAATTCACCAACCCGGTTTCTCTGGCAGACTTGCATCAAACTCCTTCACGAGCTTCGCTTCGTAAGCGCCGGCGTATTTCCCGGCAAAGAAACGGTCGAGCGCTTCTTCGTACAAGCGTTGCCACGAAACTTCTTCGAGTCCGGGAATGATGGGATAGAACAATGCATGGTTGGATTTGGCGGCTTTGAAGTCGCCCGGAGCGTCGCCGATCATCAGCATTCTTTCAGAGGGGTATTTGCCCGTGGCCGCGAACTTGAGGTGCTCCGTTTTCGTGCCGAGTTCCTGTCCGGCAATGAGGCGCACGCCGCCGGCTATGCCATGCTCGGCCCATTCACGTTCCAACGCTTCGGTCGGAGTTTGCGNNAACTCAAGCTTTCAGAAAAGAGCGGAAACGGGGGCACGCCTTTGACGATGTCCTTGATCGCGGCATTGACCGCGTTCGACCACTGCAAGACGATTTCGAGTCGTTTGTTCCCACGATTAACTTCTTTGCCCAGCATGGCGTTGCTTAATTTGGTTTCGTGGGCCACCCACTCGTCGAGGGTTTTGGTATCGGGCACGACGACTTTGCGGTTGATGACTTGCGGACGTTCGCGCAACAGATTGAGCGTGCGAGAGAGGGCAGGAAATCGGTTCGCGCCGCGCGTTTTGGAGTAAAGATTGACGAAGTCCCAAACCTCGCGGGCGTATCTGCTGACGGGTTGCAGGCTGAAATGCTTGATGAACATCGGCGTGAAACATTCCTTGTGCTTGATCTCCATCGTATCAAACACGCACCCATCGGAATCAATGCCGATAAAAAATTCCTTGCCCGGTTTGAAGTCGCGCAATGGTTGTGCCGGGTCGCTCATAAAATGCAGCCGCAAAGTAGGCGGAGAAAGCGTCACGGAGTCAAACTCGATTTGCCGGTCGCGCCTCGATTGGGCTGAAGCGACAGGAAATCAAGGATGGACCCGGCGCGGCAAGAATGGCCGCGTTAGAGCGAGAAGAACGCCCGTTGCCGGCCGGGATGAAACCCGGTCCACCGCGGCGAATCATGGCGAAGCTGGGAATGCATTTTTGCTGGCAATTGGTTGAGCGCGGCCTACTCTCAAACCGTTGTGATAGGCAAATTTCACCAACCAATCATCAAATTGAGCTAACATGAAAAACATGAATCGAACGATCATCGCGGTTACCGGCGTTGTGTTCCTGATGACGGCGCGCTGCGCCTTGACGCAAAATTGGCCGCAGTGGCGGGGAGTCAATCGGGATGCAAAAGCAACCGGATTCACGGCGCCAAAAACATGGCCCAAGGAACTGACCCCGAAATGGAAGGCCGCCGTGGGCCAGGCCGACGCCACGCCGGCCCTGGTCGGAGACAAACTTTACGTCTTCGCACGACAAGGGGATGAGGAAGTCACCCGCTGTCTGGACGCCGTCACCGGCAAGGAAGTGTGGGCCGATAAATACGCGGCGGCAGGCGCGACGGGGCCGGCCTCGGGGCACGCGGGTCCGCGGAGTTCGCCGACGGTGGCCGATGGCAAGGTCGTGACGCTCGGCGTCCGAGGGACGCTCTCCTGCCTGGATGCCGCCACGGGCAAAGTGCTTTGGCGCAAGGACGATTTTTCCGGGGCCTGGCCCCGCTTCTTTACTGCGTCCTCGCCGATCATCGTGGGCGGCCTTTGCATCGCGCAGCTCGGCGGAGCGGGAAACGGCGCGATGGTCGCGTATGACCTCGCCACCGGCGACCAGAAGTGGAAGTGGACCGGTGAGGGTCCAGCCTACGCGTCACCCGTGCTGATGACGGTGGACGGCAGCAAACTGATCGTCGCGGAGACGGAAAAAAACATCGTGGCCCTCAACGTGGCCGATGGAAAGCTCGTATGGGAGACGCCCTTTGCCGCCCAAGGGATGAGCTACAATGCCGCGACACCGATCGTGGACGGGCAAACGCTCATCTACTGCGGGCAAGGTCGCGGGACGAAAGCCGTGAAAATCGAGAAGCAGGGGGATGGCTTCACCGCCAAAGAACTCTGGAGCAACCCGGAAAACTCAGTTCAATTCGTCACGCCCGTGCTCAAGAACAACCTGCTGGTCGGCCTCTCCCAGCGCAACGACTTTTTCTGCATCAATACCAAGGACGGCAAGACTGCCTGGACCGCCCCTTTAACTCCACCGGCAGCGGGCGCGGAAGGACAAGCCGGCGGTGGTGGACGCGGCGGTCGAGGGCGTGGCGGATACGGTTCAATCGTTGACGCCGGCCCGGTATTCCTGGCGCTGACGCCGGCCTCGGAACTCATCGCTTTTCAGCCTAGTGACAAAGCTTACACCGAACTGGCGCGGATCAAAGTGGCGGAGACGCCGACCTACGCCTATCCCGTCGTCTCGGGCAATCGCATTTTTGTCCAAGACCAGAATGCTGTTATCCTCTACACCGTCGAATGATCCACGATCCGCAACCGCCGATTTGAGGCACTGCCCCCGCAGTTGGCCTCGAAGAGGCCAAATATGAATAGCCGCAGGTGAAATCTGCGGCGGAGGTGTGCGGATGAGTTCGGCCCTGCCAGGACCGGACAGATATTAGGACGAGGATCGCAGGTTGGAGCCTGCGGCTATTCATTTTGCGTCCCTGTGGGACTTTTGGGAAAGTGCCTTAAGTTGCGTCACTTTCCAAAATCATCCTGGTAAAATGCTTGGAATCTGACCGGTTTTCAGTCATTATCCGACTATGAAGGCACCAGTGGCGGGCAGACCGTCAGCCCAACCGGAGGTGTCCCGGCGAAAATCCGGGGCAGCGCAGCATGGCAAAATTCATCCTGTCGTGATTTATCCTTTCCGGCAGCCGAACGATTATTCCGACCTGGAACAGCTTTACCAGTTGGTCGCCCGGCTGGCCGCGGAAAGAAAAAAATACGCGCGCCCGATCACGGTAATTGATCGCAAGACCCATTACGCCAATGAAGGCAACAAAGGATTCCTTGATTTCAGGAAGAACACCGTTGCCCGTCACTCGAAGATTCTGGATGCATGGTGCGTGGACACCTGCCAGATGTGGTGCTCCGGGCTGGGCATGGCGTTCGAGAAAGGCGGAGACAACGACGTGTACTGGCTGATCCCCGGCGACTTCAACTACGGCACCGCCGCCGGCAAGGAGTTGCTTGGCCGGCTGCACGATTTGCCGGAGATTTGCCTGGAATTGCAACAGGACATGTGCATCGGCGAGATTGCGACCGATCACAACAATTCCAAGCAACTAATCGATACCTACGGAACTTTTGCGCTGCTCTACAACTGGTTTCCGGCCGAAGCCCAGGAAATCCGCCAGTACACCGAGCGGCCCCGCTCCGAGTTTTTCGCCATCCGCCACGGATTTTTGCGCGAGGTGCTGCGACAACGTTGGTACGCTTATGAGCAGACCGTGGTGATGTTGTTGCAGGCGGTTTTCAGTGGCCACCGCATCAGCCGCTTTTTCGTGGGCCAGATTTCCGACCTGCCGGAAGGGCGCGAATCGATTGCTTCGGCGATGCAACAGGTGGAACGCACGGAGCGAGTCCTTAAAACGCTTTGGCGCGAGCGTAACGACACGAAGACGGGCTGGATCGAACAGTATCAGGTCCTCGAAGCCCAGTCGGAAGAGATTCGTCGGACGGCGTTGATCGTGCTCAAGAGCCTCTTGAAATGAAGGGCCGAAACGCAACCTCGATATGAACAAGGGTCCGTACGGCGCTCACATAACGTTGCGGGCGGTGAACTTCATCTGCAACTCGCCGCAGGCACAATTCGTCAATCTGGTCGGGGATTTCAACGAGTGGAACCCGTCATCCCATCCGATGAAACGGATGCCCGACGGCGCGTGGCTGATAACAGTGGAACTGAAGCACGGCCATCACCGGTTCGCCTTTCTGGTCGATGGCAATCTGACGTTGGACCCGCGGGCGCAAGGCATCACCCGCAACGATCAAGGCGAGCGTGTTTCCCTGGTGCCGGTCAGTTGAATCGCGGAGAATGTGCGCCGTAATCAAGACCGGGAGGACCCTCCTCGTTTGCTCAGGCGTTGTATGAACTGCTCGACACCTGACCGCCTTTTCCCGTCCAGTTCGTATGGAAGAATTGGCCGCGCGGCTGGTCGAGGCGCTCGTAAGTGTGGGCGCCGAAATAATCGCGTTGGGCCTGGAGCAGGTTCGCGGGCAAACGTTCGGAGCGGTAGGCGTCGTAAAAGTTCAGCGCCGTGGAGAATGCGGGAGTCGGAATGCCCTTCTTGGCGGCGACCGCGACGACGTTCCGCCAGGAACGTTGGCAGTCTTTGATCGCCTGCCTGAAAAATTTGTCGAGCAGGAGATTGGTCAGCTTCGGCTTGTTGTCGAAGGCTTCCTTGATCTTGCCGAGGAAACGCGAGCGGATGATGCAGCCGCCGCGCCACATCAGCGCGATGCCGCCGTAGTTGAGATTCCAGCCGTATTCCTTGGCCGCCGTGCGCATGAGCATGTAACCCTGCGCATAACTGACGATTTTCGAGGCGTATAGCGCGTCGCGGATGTCGGCGATGAATTGTTTTTTCTTCGCCGCATTTTTGGCAATGCTCGTGAGCGTGGCACGCGGGCCTTTCAATTTCCTCGCCGCCTTCACGCGCTCGTCCTTCAACGCCGACACGCAGCGTGAATAAACCGCCTCGGCAATCAGCGTGATGGGGATGCCGAGGTCGGCGGAATTTTGAATCGTCCATTTGCCGGTGCCCTTCTGGCCGGCGGTGTCGAGAATCTTGTTCACGAGCGGCGAGCCGTCGGCGTCCTTGAAGCCGAGAATGTCGCGCGTGATTTCGATCAGGTAGCTGTCCAGTTCGCCCGTGTTCCATTCCTTGAACACCTCGTGCATCTCCGGCGCGGTCATGCCGAGGCCGTTTTTCATGATATTGTAGGCCTCGCAAATCAACTGCATGTCGCCGTATTCGATGCCGTT
>PLJQ01000254.1 GCA_003140275.1 Limisphaerales bacterium | reverse complement strand
TAAAGCCCAAGGAAGAGATCGGGGCGGAAGTCCACAAGCTCGACCAGTTCTTTCGCGTCGAGGAGGGGGCCGGTGAGGCGGTTCTCGATGGCGTTCGGACGACGATCAAAGCGGGCTTCGCGGTAGTCGTTCCGGCTGGGGCGAAGCACAACATCATCAATACCGGCAGTGCTCCACTGAAGCTCTATACTCTCTATGCGCCCCCGAATCATCGGGACGGCGTCGTCCACCATACGCGCAACGACGCGGAGGTCGACAATGAACACTTCGACGGCAAGACGACAGAATAGCGGCTGGCTGAAGGAATCGGTGCCACCCGGCGACCCTCAGAGTGGCGGCCGCCCTGTCGCCGCGCCTTGGAGAAAGTGACTGAAGAAATGAACATGATCGCGCAGCTCGCAATGGCTGAATTCTCTCCAGCCTTGAAAGTTGCCAAAGTGTTGGGTGGCCTCATCGCCCGGTTCGTCAGTTTGAGTTTTAACTTCAGGTGCGAGCAATTATCGCACGACATTTGACAAATTATGGTGAGCATCTTTCCGCTCTGACGAGCAGGTTTAATGCGATGATAACGGATCGCTGTTGGTTGGCGCGCAGTGCGTCTGCTGACGGTCAATCCAAAACAAACTGAAAGGAAAAATCCTATGTTATACACGATCGCGGTAATACTGATAATTTTGTGGCTCCTGGGGCTGGTCACCAGCTACTCAATGGGAGGGTTAATCCATATCTTGCTGGTGATTGCCATCATCATGGTGCTGGTCAACCTCATTTCAGGGCGCCGGGGATTGCGATGAAGAATGCGGGTCAACAGCCGGGATTGATTCCCGGACTCATAGAAAGGTCATTATGAATAGAATCATCTCTATTGTTCTGCTCGTTGGCGGGGTTGTGCTCATGATCTTTGGGTTTCAAGCCACGAACTCGTTCAGCTCCGACGTTTCCAGGTTCTTTACTGGATCGCCGACTGACAAGGCGATCTGGATGCTCATCGGAGGCATCATCGCCGCTGTCATCGGCCTTGTCGGCACGCTGCGCGGTTCGAGACAAGGTTAGCATTGCCGTGTCGTCTGACGATCGTCCTTATCTTGCTGACGTTTGCCAGCGGCTAGCCGACTTGGTCACGATACAGACGGCACGATGCCAGCAAAACGGCATGATGCGCACCACATGTCCGCATACAAATAAAAAAAGAAAGGCCAGCAAATGAAACCAAAGAAAAAGGCCCCCACGATACTCATCGCCGACAGTCCCGTTCGGTCACCGGCGCGCGACGAAATTGAGCGCGCGGCCTATTCCATCTGGGAACAGGAAGGCCGCGCCCAAGGCCGCGAGATCGAGTATTGGTTGCAGGCAGAAACCCAACTCCGGCAGCCCGCTCAACAAAGTGCAACTCAGGCGTAGACCTTCTATGCCTCCGCGCACTTGAAGCTCGTCAAAACTCTTGACCTATGAATAATTTGAACGGGGTTGAGGACCATTGTAGCTCACTCGCCGCTGAAAATGCAAGTGGCAATCAGCAACCCGTTTGCGATTTCGCGTCTATGAATTCCGCTGCGAACCCCGCCGTTGCCACCCTGAATGGAATCACCGCGCTGCCATTGGCCGCCGCAGGCACGAGGCAGCAATCCATTTGCGTGGCCACCCGCATGAACTTCGCCGCCACGCCCGACGAGGTCTGGGAACGGCTGATGTTCTATGAACAGATTGTCAGGCGACCACCGTTGCTGCTTCGATTGTTACTCCCGGTCCCCCTCCGCGCTGAAGGTGAAAAGTCCAGGGTTGGTGACGAAGTGAAGTGCCGCTACCGAGACGGCCACTTGCTCAAGCGGGTGACTCGGGTAATCCGGGCACGCAACTATGCTTTCCAAATCATCGAGCAAAACCTCACACTTGGCGGTGGGATCAGACTGTCGGGTGGCGACTACACATTGCGTCCGTCCCGGGAAGGGCGCACCGAAATTGTCCTCCAGACCCGGTATGTGAGTCCGCGTCGTCCGCGCTGGCTGTGGCAGCCGGTTGAAGCGGCGGTTTGCCACTCGTTCCACCGCCACATCCTAAACGCAATGCGCCATAGCCTCGCGTCCCGCTGAAACCACGTAACGAATGAACGTCACCGCCACCGCTTTGCTTGCGCCGTCCTGGTTGATTCATGTCGCGGTAGCCGCCGTTTGGCTTTATGAGGGCTTGTGGTGCAAGCTGCTGAACGGTGAGCCTCACCAGGCACAGGTCGTCGAGGTGGTGCCTCGCTATGGGCAGAAGATCGGCGTGGCTTTTCTCAAGTCGCTTGGGGTTGTCGAGGTCGGTCTTGCCATCTGGATCTTGAGCGGAATGGCGCCACTGGTTTGCGTGTTTGTGCAAACAGCACTGCTCATGGCGCTGAACGCCTGCGGACTGCTTTGGGCGCGTCACATCATTCACGACCCGGCTGGCATGGTGGTCAAAAACATCGCTTTCCTGGTGCTGGCCTGGGTCTCCGCCAGCCTTCCCGTATGGAAATGATCGCGACCATCACCGCGACCAGTTGGGAACATGGCCGTTTCGATGTGCGCCGCGGTCCAGGCAAACTTTTGTTCGGCTGCGTTTATGAAGACGCGTCCATCGAACTTGGCGCGTTCCCGTCCGGCGGTCGCGTTTTCTGCATTGCTTCGGCCGGCTGCACAGCCATGAAGCTCGCGCCTCATCACGAGGTCGTGGCCGTTGACTTAAACCCCGTTCAACTTGCCTATGCTGAGCGGCGCTTTGCAGGTGGCCCGCGCGAGCGCGGCACCGCCGAGCGCGTACTCGCATTCGCGCGGGTACTGGGACCTTTGGCAGGCTGGCGGCCTTCTCGCCTGCGCACGTTCCTCGAGCTTGATGATCCGACGGAGCAGATTATTTATTGGCGCCGATGCCTCGATACCCGGAGATTCCGCACCGCTTTTGATCTTCTATTATCGGTGCCTGCACTGCGCTCGATTTACGCCCCGTCGTTCCTCCATTTCCTGCCGCCAAACCTCGGGGCCTTCATGCGCAAGCGTATGGAGCGCTGTTTTGCCCTGCATTCCAACCGTACCAACCCTTACGCGCGGACGTTGCTGCTCGGAGAAATGTCCACCGATCGGCCACCGCCCGAGACTGAAGATATCCGTCTTGTGCATGCCGACGCGGCCACCTTCCTTGAGGGCGAGCCTGCCGGGAGCTTTGATGGGGTCACGCTTTCGAACATTCTCGACGGGGCGAGCGCGGCCTACGAGCAGCGACTCTTCGCTGCGGTGAAACGCGTTGCTGCGCCAGGGGCGGTGGCAGTGTTGCGCAGCTTCCGCGAACCCCCGTTTAAGCTGCCGACAAACCATGCAGCCGAGGACCGCGCGATGCTCTGGGGCATCGTTGACGTTCGGCCTGCAATCGACCTTTGAACGCCCGAAACGATGAAAAAGCGCTGTCGCTCATCAAGCATGAGAAAAATTACTTCACTGCGGGAAGTAATTTGTTCCGTCCGGAACGCTGGCGGTGGATGGGAGTTGTGTGCGACGGCGGAGGTGAAGTACGATACGGCCAGTTCCACCGTCGTAGTTGAACTGGACTCCTTGGTGCAGCCGACGGACCTGCCGCCCGGCGTGGATGGGTTTTGCCAGTCCTGGCTTCCAGCGAAGCACGTCGTGCAGCGGCGCGTGCCGTTGCCCAAGGCCCGCGCTACCGCGCGGAATGTTTTTCGGCGTTGGACCACGAAGGTGCGGCGGGCCATTTCTGTTCAAGCACCTCAGTCGGCCGACCGAGCGGGGTGAACGCTGCCGGGATTGATAAAGATGAAATGTTTCGGTACAATGCCGCTGGCATGGCTTTAAAAAAAACAGTTCCGCGAAAGACCTCCGCCGGGAAGGTGAAGCGCGCTATCGCGGCTGAACATAAGCCCGCCACCACCGACATCACCGCACGCCAGCAGGCCGAGCAGGCGCTGCGCGACAGTGAAGCCCGGCTGCGCGCAATCCTCGACACTGCGGTCAATGGCATCATTACCATGGACGAGCAAGGCATCATCGAATCTTTCAACCATGCGGCGGAGCGACTGTTTGGCTACCCGGCCCGCGAAGCGCTTGGCCAGAACGTCAGCCTGCTGATGCCGTCGCCGCATCGTGACCAACACGATCGTTACCTGGCCAACTACCGCAACACCGGGGTGCGCAAAGTCATCGGCCTGGTGAGCGAGCAATCGGGTCGGCGCAAGGATGGTACCATGTTCCCGATGGAGTTGTCCCTGAGCGAAGTGCGTCTGGCCGAGCGGCGACTCTTCACCGGCATCGCGCGCGACATCACGCAACGCAAACAGATGGAGGCGGCACTGCGGGAGGAAAGCGATTTCATTTCCGCTGTGCTCCAAACAGCCGGGGCTTTGGTCGTCGTGCTGGACGAGTCGGGCCAAGTCGTGCGTTTCAACCGGACTTGCGAGCAAGTCAGCGGTTACGCGGCGGAAGAAATCGTCGGAAAACCTTTCTGGGGTTTGCTGCCGCCGGAGGAGGTGGCCGCGGTCCAATCTGTGTTCGAGCAGTTGAGGGCGGGACGGCTCCCAAGCCACTTCGAGAACTGTTGGCTGACGAAGGCCGGCCAGCGGCGCTTGATCTCGTGGTCCAACACCGTGCTGACGAAACCGGACGGCACGGTAAAGCACATCATCGGCACCGGCCTCGACATTACCGAGCGCAAACGCGATGAACTGCGGCGGCATTTGCACTACGAGACGGTCCGCCTGTTGGCCGCCTCCGGCTCACTGGCCGAAGCCGTGCCGAAATTGCTCCAAGCGGTGGCGGCAGCCTTTAGCTGGCACATCGGCGAGTTCTGGGAAGTTGATACTGGGTCGAAGACGATGCGCGTCAAGCATGTCTGGCACGCGCCCGGAACAAAACTGGCGGCGTTTGTGAAGCACGGCCTGAAGCACTCGGTTCCGATGTTTGATGGTCTGCTGGGGCGGGTGCTGGCCAGCCGCAAACCAGACTGGATTCCGGAGATCACGCAACAAACGAACTTTGAGCGCAATTACTTGGCGGCGCGCGCTGGCCTGCACTCGGCCTTGGCTTTCCCCATCCTGTTGAAAAATCGAGCGCTCGGCGTAATCGTTTTCCTGACCCATCGCGCGACCGAGCCGGATGAGGATCTGTTGGAGATGTTCGCCACTCTTGGCAGCCAGATCGGACAGTTCATGGAGAGTAAGAAAGCAGGGGAGGCGCTGCGCGAAGCAAATGAGTTCGGCAAGCAGGTCATCGGCGGCGCGGAGGCCGGCATCATCGTTTATGACCGGGAGGGAAGGTATGTGGTCTGGAATCCGTTCATGGAACGGCTCAGCGGCTACCGCGCGGACGAGGTCCTAGGCCGGCGCACGTTGGAGTTGTTTCCGTTTCTGCGCAAGCAGCATTTCGAAGAAATGTTTGCCCGAGCGCTGGCCGGCGAGATCTTTGAATCCCCAGAGGCCCAGTTCGACGTGCCGGAAAAAGGGAAGCGGGGCTGGAAGGTGGAGCGCTTCTCTCCGTTGCGGGATGCGCGGGAGCAAATTGTCGGCGTGATTGTCGCCGTCCGCGACATCACGGAGNNACGGAGCGGCACCGACTGGAATCCGAGTTGCGTTAAATCAGCGACCGCGAGCAAAGGCGCATCGGCCATGATTTGCACGACGGCCTCGGCCAGCAGCTCACCGGACTGGAGATGAAGTGCTTTCTGCTGCTGGAAGATATGTCGGCAGACGATTTTGCAGCCAGACGCGGGCAGCTTCAGGAGCAAGTGCAGCAGATCAGCCAGGCACTGCGGGAGTGCGTCACGCTAACGCGTTCGATTGCCCGCGGCCTGGCGCCGGTGAATGTCAAAGCGGACGGGTTGATGGGTGCGCTCGAGCAACTGGCTCGCAACACCCACGTACC
This sequence comes from Limisphaerales bacterium, assembly GCA_003140275.1. Lineage (GTDB taxonomy): Bacteria > Verrucomicrobiota > Verrucomicrobiia > Limisphaerales > PALSA-1396 > PALSA-1396. The sequence continues at coordinate 2,419 of PLJQ01000254.1, read as the reverse complement.
GGGGAGGATGGAGTGCCGCTTTGTCTGCCCCGCCCCGGTGATGCTCGACAATCCCCGGACGGCGGGACACCTATTTCGCATCGCTCAGGAAGCCGTGAACAACGCGCTGAAGCACGCCCGCACGCGCCGCATCCATCTCAACCTCGCGCACGATCAAGGCGCGTTGCGCCTGCAAATCAAGGACGACGGTCGCGGCCTGTCCAAAAGCAGGGGGTCCAAGTCAGGCATGGGGCTCGAAGTCATGCGTCATCGCGCCTACGCCATCGGCGCTTCGTTGAAGATTGATTCGAAGCCCGGCCAAGGCGTGAGTGTCACATGCACGTTTCCTTTGGAGAATCATGAGCATTAAGAAACAGACAACGAGCCGGACCGAGCCCAAGCTTGGACACGCCGTGACGGAGACAGCCAGCCCGAAGCGACGAGTCAAACGCCGGGTGATGTTGGTGGACGACCATCCGATGACCCGGGAGGGCCTGGCTGCCATCATCAACCGCCAGACGGATCTGGAGGTGTGCTGCGAGGCCAGTAGTCCAGCCGAGGCAATGTCCGTGCTGTCGAAATCGAAGCCGGACTTGATGCTGACGGACATGACGATGCCGGGCCGCGGCGGGATTGAATTCCTTAAGGATGTTCACGCTATGAGGCCCGAGCTGCCTCTGCTCGTGCTATCGATGCACGACGAGGTGCTTCACGCGGAACGGGCGTTGCGCGCGGGCGCGCGAGGCTACCTGATGAAAGACGCCGGGGCGGCGAAGGTGTTGGAGGTCATTCGCCTCGTGTTGAGCGGGCAGTCCTATGTCAGCCCGCAGATGTCTGCGCGGATTCTGGACGCCGTGGCGGGACGCCGCCCGCGTGGCTCAACGTCCCCCATCGAAAAACTCAGCGACCGCGAGTTCGAGATCTTCCAACTCATTGGCCAGGGCAGGAGCACGCGCGAAATCGCCAAACAACTGAACCTCAGCCCGAAGACCGTGGACGCGCATCGCGGCCACCTCAAACAGAAGCTGGAGTTGAAAGACGCGACCTCGCTCGTCCGCCATGCGGTTCGCTGGGTGGAGACGGAGGTCACCGCCCCTGGCCTGCCGGCCAGTAAGTAGCCGTGGAGGTCAGGCGGCTCTCTGCGGCTTCCTGATTCCGATGCGCTTTGGGCCTTGTTCCCTCCGGAGAAATGGAGACATCAAGTTTTGAACGGGCTATCATCAGGAGCTTCACACAACTTGTCCCGGTAGCGGATTTCCCTATTGAAAGACCGGCGCGGCTCCAATTCAAATCATCCCAGGGTCGGGTAGGATTATTTGCATGAAACATGAAAAACACGAACCCCTTTTCGCTCCCGTATGTGAGACAGATGACGCCGAAGCGTGCGCGACGCTGAATGTGGTTATTGCTTACGATGATGTTCCAGCCGGCCAGCACGCGATGCACATTCTTTGGGACGTGGCCAGCAATTTTGGCGACCAGTTCGAGCTACGTCCGCAACTCTGGCGGTTCCAATTTCTGGAGGACCCGGACTGGCGCGCGCTGGCGACCTCGGACATGCTCAATGCGGACANNGTGGTGAATACGCATTGTCCGCGGCGGTCCGAAGCTGGGTAAATTCGTGCCTGGCTCAGAGACGGGAGGACACCCTCGCGGTGGTCGCTCTTCTCGGGCCGGCGGACAAAACGGACAAATCCGATTCGCAGCGGTATCAGTTCATGCAGCGAACCGCGTTGGATGCAGGCTTCGATTTCTTTGCCCCGTTGGCAGGCCGTGAAGATTCAAACGATGCAACCATCGAAAGTATTCAACGACGGGCGCAGAAACTTACGCCAACGCTTAATGGAATTATCCAATCGCACGTGCCGTATCAACACTGGGGTATCAACGAATGAATCAACCCTCACGAATTGAAATTATGGCCAGGATACTTCCGCTCCATAGTCTGTCCTTTCATGATGATATTGAAAAGCGCGAGAGAAAGCTTGTTGAGCTAAACGGCCGGGTGATCGAGCATAAACTTGATCCGTGTCCGAAAACTGAGGCTGAACTGATCCAGCGATTGCGGCTCAAGCGCGGTCGGCCGAAGCGGCCGGATATCAACAAGGCATGTCACAATCCGCATGACGCCAGCGATGGCGATGGAATTGAAAAGAGTTTTTGCACGGTTGCTGAATTGGTTGAACGCTGTGGCGAAAAGATCCGACTACACAGCCCGCGTTCAAGTAGCCATAACGCTATTACACAATTGCAACACGATTTGCCGCGAATCCGTGTCCGCACAAGAAATCTCTCGCAGCAAACTATGACCAACTCGCAGAAAACCACTGAGCACGAATTTTCCATGAGCGCGAGGGATGCAATTTATCATCGCCGTTCCGTGCGTAACTATGAGCCCCAGACACTCGATCAGGCCGTCATCCGCATGCTGCTCGATGCC
>PLJQ01000312.1 GCA_003140275.1 Limisphaerales bacterium | reverse complement strand
TCGCTCCATTGGCCGACTTGTCACTTGACCGGTGCGAGAATTAAACGGACGACACGCACTTCGCCGGGGGGGATGGCAAGGCGGACGGCGGCAGGATCGAGGCGTTCGTCGCCTTCGGGCGTGCAGAGACAAGCGGCGCGCACGCGCCCGGGGCCGGTATAGCGGACGGCGGCCATTGAGGGAGCGACGTCAACTCGCGGCGGTTCGTTATAGGTTTTCGTAATGCCCTCGTTGTTCACCAGCGTGACGATCCAGCCATCCGCCGTGCGGTTGTAGAGCGATTCGAATTCTCCGGAAACACGCAGCGGCACAAGTTCGTCGCGTACCTGGGCCAGCAGCTTCGCCAGAGCGCCGGCACTGGCGGGCCCGTCTTCCCGGTAAACCACCACGGCGCCCCGTCCGCGACGCACGCTCACGGAGGCCAGCCCGACCGCGCTCAACCTGTCCGGCTTCAGCTTCAACGCGCGCGCAAGGGCGGTGCGTTGTGCGTCGGCTTCACTTAGCAGCAGCGTTCCCCCCTGGCGCACGTACTGGCGGAGGCGTTCGGCGAGGAGGACATCCTGCGTAATCTCCCCTGCCAGAAGCAGCACCGGATAGGAGGCGAGGATTGCGTCGGGCGCGTTGTTGAGAATCACATCAACGATGTCGCCGTAAGGCGACGCGACGAAATAGCCTTTTTCATTGCGCTTTACCTGCACGTCGAGGCTGTTGGGGAAAAAGGTCTCCCAGAGGTCAAGGATGCGCTGGTCGGCTGGGGTGTAAGGGAAGGCGTTCCACGCGAGCTTTTCCCCGAAACCGGGGTAGATCCCGTGGAGCGGATCAATCAACAACCCGACGGGCGTGTACGGGATGCCACGGTCGGGGTAACGTTTTGTGAACGCGTAGAACCGCGCCCCTTCTTCGCCCAGCCGGGAGAGCGGCAGCGTGCCATCGGGTCCAGGCTGCTGGCTGCGGAAAAAGTTGAGCCAACCGCCCTCCGCGACCACCACGTCGGCACCCGCCAGGTAGGCGACGTAGTAGGTGCGCCGGTGCAAACTCAAGGAGTGGCCACGGTCAGGGCCAGAGTATTCGCCCCAAGTTTTCCGGGGGTCCTCGTCATACATGGAGGGGCCGTACCAGGACGAGAAATCAATGAGCCATGGTTTGCCGTATTGCCGGGCGGCCCCACGGGTGAAAGCGAGGTGCGCCTGAATGCTGTTGATATTCTCGCCGACCTCGCTGCCCACGATATCAGCGCCCCATTCGCAGGCGTAGTGTTGATAACAGTAGTGGCCGTTGATCGAGTTGAACAGGAGGAGTTCCTCGGGCTTGGCCTTGGCCCGGGCATCGGCGGCCAGTCGGTTGAAGTACGCCTTGACCATTTCGGCGGCCTCGGTGCGCGTGCGGGGCGGTTGCGGATAGCCGCCGTAATGTTTGTAACCGGCTCCGTCCGGTTGGCCGTTCTTGAGGTGGTGGAACGAGTATGCCCACTCGCCCACGCCATACATGGCCAGGTGCGAGTCCGCGATCGGGCGCTGCTTGAGCGTGGTGAGGTGGACCGGACTGTCGTCCCCGCCGCCCAGCGTGAACCAGAAAGGTTTTCCCTGAACTGGACGCTGACGCCAGGGGCCCGCGGCGAGTTTGTTGTAGGAGGAGACTGGGGGGCTGCGAACAACGCGATCTTGGGTATCACCGGAACAGGCCTCGGGCTTCAGCGCCAAGCTGGCTGCGGCCACGGCCAGGATCGTCACGAAGTTCCCACCGGTGGCGACTGCGGCCCGGCGGAATGTTTTGTCATCGGCATTCTTCATCGGATTCGGTTAGAGCAATACGGACTTGGCCTGGAGAAGTCACATGAAAAGGCTTGCCCCTGCTACCGGCTTCAATCCTTGGGTTGCTCAAAAACGCCTCACAGAAGGCGGGCATCTGTTGCTGGGTGGTCAACGAACATCACTGCTTACCATACCCTTTTTAACTCGTTTGGTTTCCGTTTTGGTGTCCGCACAAATGCCGCGATAATGAATATTGTAGTTATGAGCTCTTACGCCGCGAAATAATCTGGCCCTCCACTTTTTGGATATAATCGGCGGCGTCCTTTTGTTCGACGATTTTCTGGTGGTTGCTGATGAGGGCGGCGTGATAATCGAGTGGGGTAATCTTGAGCTCGCAGGCCAGAGCCAATGCCGCCATCGTCGTCTGGTTTGCGGAAAGGGGAGCTTTGGCGCCCGCCGCAAAAATCTCAGTCGGATTGGCCGCTCCGGCTACGGCAGTATCGGCGGCAGGCGGTGGAAGTTTAATCAACGCTTCCGTCGGCAATAGGCGAGGCGTTATCAGGTTAATCGCGACCTCCAGAGTATTCGCGATCCGGTCCCGATTCGTCAGGGCATCCAATCCGAACCGTTTTTCTACCGTCGCCAGGACGGAGCTATGGTCGAAAACGGTGGCAGGGGCGTCTGGGGCGTCCCCGATGAGGGTGCCTTGGCGCGTGTAAGCAGAAACCACTATGGCCGGAACGCGAACACCCAGTCGATCGAACGGAAACAGGTAAGCAGGGTTGCTGTATTTGGAGTCGTCCCCGGGTGGGACGGCGGCCGGCGGCGGTTGATGATCGTAGAATCCACCGTGCTCATCGAAGGTTATAATGAGCATGGTATCACTCCAAAACTGAGAATTGCGGAGCGCCTCGTAAACGCGTTTCACGAGCGCTTCCCCTTGCCTGATGTCATTCAAAGGATGCATCGAGTTCCCGTCCAAATAGTTGTTCCCGGTGTCGTAACGCGGCTCGATAAAACTGTAGTCCATTAGTTTCCCATTCGTGACATCCTCAAAAAAGTCATCCATATCCTGAAATCGCTTCGTAAACGGATTGATATACTCATCTCGCAAGCTCGAAATGCCCGCCGTTTGAGGCAGTCCGTCGTTATAAATGCACCAATCCTTGCCCGCCGCTCCCAACCGCTCGTAAATCGTGCCATTTTGAAACGAAAAACCTGTCAGAATCTGACCCGTAGAAGGGCTGTCCGTGAGGCCTCCCGAAGTGGCAGCGTGGATAAAGAACCGGTTGGGCCATGTGGGTCCTGGGAGCGATGAATACCAGAAATTAAACAACGCAAACTCGCTGGCCAATGTGGAAAGAACCGGCAACTGATCGGGCTGAAAACATTCCATCACCAGATTTTCGTCCCCGCTAAAGTCCACCGCCTGGCTTGCACTTGCTATGAACCCTGTCATCGGCGCCGGAAAACTTGGAACGTTCGCGATCGGCGGGAGACTGGGATCCGTGTTCTTGAGAGGTCCATAAAGTTGGACCTGAACGTCGTAATACTCGTGACCGGGATCGAACGTCATCACAAATGACGAAGCCCGGCTTACTTTGATTGCAGGATCGGAAGTTGAATTGGGATCTTTCCGGTTGGACTCAATTCCGGTCAGACCCATTACTTTGGAATTCGTGACCTTCAGATAACCGAACAAATGATCGAATGACCGGTTTTCCAGCATCAACACCACGAACCGTTTGATCCCCTGAAAGCTCCCTGTTGTATCCGGATCGAGTTCCATGGTTTACCTTTCTCTAAACATTTAGATTCTGAGCCTTAGGGTGGTCCGAACATCTTTCCCAAGCAACCTTTTCTGCATCTCGGTCAAGGGCTTTTGGATTTTTCGGAAAATGAGAATAATCGTTCTGGCTCTTGCCCGGAGATGAGAGACCTTATTTTTGAAACACCAACGCCCGCGCCAGTCGCTGCTTTCAGGTTTGCCTCTGCAACGGTTTGAAATACCATCCGCGCCAGACCCATGATCTGGATCGCCCCATCCGAAAAAGACACCGACAACGCCGCACTCGAAAAACGCCTCTGGGACGCCGCCAACCAGCTCTGGGCCGGCGCGGGCCTCAAGCAATCCGAATACTCCGAACCGGTTCTCGGCCTCATCTTCCTTCGTTTCGCCGAAGTCCGCTTCGGCGCCCAGCGCGCCAGACTGGACAAAGCCAGCGCATCGTCCCGTCGTGGCAGCCGTTTGGACGAACCCCCTGCCTACCACGCCGACGGCGTTCTCTACCTGCCGGCAGCGGCGCGTTTTGACCGACTGCTGAATCTCCCGGAGGGAACGAACATGGGCACCAAGGTCAATGATGCCATGCGCGCCATCGAGCGGGACAATCCGCACATGGCGGGCGTGCTTCCCAAGAGCTACCAGATTTTCGATTCCCGCCTCCTCGCTGAACTGCTCAAGACCATCTCCACCATTCCGGCCACGCTCGTCGGCGACGCCTTCGGCAAAATCTACGAATACTTCCTCGGCACGTTTGCCATGAGCGAAGGTCAGAAAGGCGGCGAATTCTACACACCCACCAGCATCGTCAGCCTGCTGGTCGAAATCCTCGCCCCCTTTCACGGGCGCATCCTCGATCTGGCCTGTGGCTCCGGCGGCATGTTCGTCCAAAGCGCCCGGTTCGTCAGCGCACACCGGAAAAATCCGGCCAGCGAGCTTGCCATTCACGGCCAGGAACGCGTGGACGCCACCGTGCGGCTGGCGCGCATGAACCTCGCCGTGCATGGCTTGGAAGGCGAAATCAAACAGGGCAACGCCTATTACGAAGACCTCCATGATGCCGTCGGACGGTTCGACTATCTGCTCGATAATCCGCCCTTCAATGTCAGCGCCGTGGATCGGGAGCGGTTGAAAGACTTCGTTGGGCCGGGCCGCCGATTCCCGTTCGGTCTGCCGCGCACGGACAATGCGAACTACCTTTGGATCCAGCTCTTCTATTCCGCGCTCAATGAAAAGGGAAGGGCCGGCTTCGTCATGGCCAACTCCGCTTCTGATGCCCGTTCGTCCGAACAGGAGATTCGCCGCCAGCTCATCGAAAGCCGCGCCGTGGACGTGATGGTCGCCGTCGGCCCGAACCTGTTCTACACCGTCACGCTCCCCTGCACCCTCTGGTTCTTCGACAAGTCGAAGACGACACCCTCACCCGCCGCTGCGCGTCACCCTCTCCCAGTGGGAGAGGGACAGGGTGAGGGTAAACAGAACCGTGCGGATACGGTTCTGTTTATAGACGCCCGCCACATCTACCGGCAGGTGGACCGCGCGCACCGCGAATGGACACCCGCGCAGATTGGCTTCCTCGCCAACCTCGTCCGCCTCTATCGCGGCGAAGCCCTCGACTACACCCTCGGCGGCAACGAAGCCCGCGCGAAGCTCGAAGAAGTGTTCGGCGAAGCCGCGGATTCCAAAACTCCGCGTTCTGCACTCCGCACTCCGCGTTTCAAAGATGTTCCTGGCTTATGCAAAGCAGCGACGTTGAAAGAAATCGAAGCCCAAGGCTGGAGTTTGAATCCGGGGCGATATGTCGGCGTGGCCGCCGGCGAAGCCGTAAGCGACGAGGACTTCAAGGAACAACTCGAAACGCTGAACGAGGAACTCGAAACCCTCAACACAGCAGCACGGGAACTGGAAGCCACGATTGCCAGCAATGTCACCGAAATCTTGGAAGCATGAACTCAGACCGAAACCATCGCCAGCCACTTCCTCTCCCACCTCCTCTACCGCTGGGAGAGGCTGGGGTGAGGGTTCGCAGAATGGGAGAGGACCGAGGTGAGGGCGCGCAGCGTGTGGCGGAGATTCTGGAGGCATGACGATGGCAGCGTGGCCCGTGAAGCGAATGGACGAGCTGTGCAAGATAACCTCAAGCAAGCGAATCTTTGCGTCGGACTACGTATCGGAGGGCGTGCCCTTCTATCGCGGCAGGGAAATCACCGAGAAATACAAAGGCAATCTCGATGTCTCGACCGAGTTGTTCATCGCCGAGGAAAAGTTCAGCGAGATTGAGCGCAAGTTCGGCGCTCCGAAGCTCGGCGATTTGCTTCTCACGTCTGTCGGCACACTCGGCTCGGTCTATGTGGTGAAGCCCGGCGACAGATTCTATTTCAAGGACGGAAACCTCACATGGTTTCGGAACTTCCTAGAACTCGACAGCCGGTTTCTTTACTACTGGCTCGGCTCGCCGTAGGGAAAAGCAGAGCTTCAGAAAGCAACGATTGGTTCATCTCAGTCAGCGTTCACGATTGTGCTTTTGAAGGGAATGGAGATGGAGCTTCCCCCGTTGCCGGTGCAACGGCGGATTGCGGGCATCCTGTCGGCCTACGACGAGCTGATGGAGAACAGTCAGCGGCGCATCCGGCTCTTGGAGGCGATGGCCCGCGCCCTCTACCGCGAGTGGTTCGTCCACTACCGCTTCCCCGGCCACGAAAAAACCAAATTCGTTCCCTCTACCGCTGGGAGAGGGACTCAGGGTGAGGGCGCAACGCGTAGCGACATCCCCAAAGGCTGGGAGGTGAAGAAGCTCGGTGACATCGCGGAAGACATACGCCGCAACGTGCCGAAGGGTGAACTCGAAGAGCCGAAGCCATACGTCGGCCTTGAACATATCCCGCGCCGTTCGCTTGCGCTGGATGCCTGGGAAACGGCGACCGAACTCGGCTCGAACAAGCTGGCGTTCAAGAAAGGCGAGGTCCTTTTCGGCAAGATTCGACCCTACTTCCACAAAGTCAGCGTCGCCCCGTTCGATGGCCTGTGTTCCGCCGACACCATCGTCATCCGCTCCCGTCGCCCGGAGTATTACGCCGTTGTCGTCGCGTGCGTCTCCAGCGATGCGTTCGTGGGTGAGGCAAGCGCGACTGCCAACGGGGCGAAAATGCCCCGCGCCAATTGGGACGTGTTGGAGAAATACCAAGTCGTGATACCGAAGGGCAAAGTGGCCGAGAAATTCTCCGCGCTGTTCGCCGACATCATCGCGCAGCAACAGGCGCTCATTTTCCAAATCCAAAACCTCCGCCGGACGCGTGACCTGCTGCTGCCGCGTCTGCTGTCGGGCCAGGTGGAACTCAAAACGGAGGCCGCATGAAGCTTGCGCGGAACACTCTGGCTGAACTGGTGAAAATCGTCACTGGCGACACGAAGATGTCGCCTTACCGAAATGGGCCGATGTTGGTGCGGTTATTCAATGAGTTCGGCTCGAACGATTTCTATGGGCCTGGATTCCCGACCCGATGGAAATACGCGGAAGAGCGAATCCTTCCGCTCAATGGCAAGCCCTCGCTGCGTCAGCTTATCGACGTGGTTTTCGATGCTCGGGAGTGGATTGGCAAGGACTTCAAACCTGAAATCGCAGCCGCACACCTAAACAAATTCCTCAAGTTCGATGGCTACGAAATGGCTCAGGATGGTGAACATTTCAAAGTGCGGGAAATTAGAAAGACTTCTGGTCAATCCACAACGGCCCAACCGCCCGCGAAGCCACAACCTCTTGTCAGCGTTGAGACGCTGGCAGCCTTACGAACCCGATTTCTCCAGATTAGCAATTTGCCGCCACAGCAGCGCGGCTATGCGTTGGAGAAATTCCTATATGAGCTCTTCGACGCTTACCGTTTTAACCCCAGGCCATCGTTTCGCATCGTGGGTGAACAGATTGATGGGAGCATCGAATTTGCACACGAGATATACCTCATCGAGGCGAAGTGGCAGGTTGAGCCAATTGTGCAAGGTGACCTAGCAGTGCTTGATTCTCGTGTTTCTGGTCACTCGCAGATCGGTCGGGGCATCTTCATTACTGTAGGTTGTTTCTCGGCGGATGGAATTACCGCGCATGAGCGGCTGCGGCCTTCTGCGATGATAGGCATAGATGGGCAGGATCTGTTTTACCTGCTTGAGCGTGCCCTGCCTCTCGCCGAAATCCTTCGCCGGAAACTCCGGTGGTTGGTTGAAACCGGCCACTTCTACCATCCAGTTCGTGAGTTCATAACCGACTTGGAGAAACATCGATGAACCACTACCCGGCGCCCGTATGAGACTTTCCCGCATCCAAATCACAAACTTTCGTAACTTCAAAAGTCTTGATGTTGCGCTAAGTGAGCACGCGGTCATTGTTGGCGAAAACAAGATCGGAAAATCAAACTTGGTGTATGCGTTGCGTCTCCTGCTTGATCCGACGCTGCCGGATTCCGCCCGCCAGCTCCGCGAGGAGGACTTCTGGGACGGACTCGAACGCCCACTTTCTGGCGACAACGAAATCCGAATTGCACTCGAAATAACGGATTTTGAAGACAACCCCAAGCTCCTGGCGGTTCTCGCTGAACACTTGGTCGCAGTTGAACCAATGACCGCACGGTTAACTTACGTTCTTCGTCCGATCCAAACGCTCGAAGGGCCACCTGTAAAGGACTCGGATTTTGAGTTCTTCATCTTCGGAGGTGAAAGCGAGGAGAACATCGTAAGCTACGAACTGCGCCGCCGCTTGCCAATGGACGTTTTCCCCGCGCTCCGTGATGCAGAGGGAGATTTAGCGAACTGGCGTCGCTCCCCCCTGCGTCCACTGCTAGAGAAAGCTGCTGGGGCTGTTGATAAAGCGGCGCTTGAGGAAATTGCACAAAGGGTGTCAGACGCTTCCGATGAGATTGCCGCCGTGCCGGAAATCGCGGCGCTCAATATTGCGGTCACCGACCGCCTCAACGAAATGGTGGGAGGTTCTCATGCGGTGAACGTCACTCTTGGATTAACGCCCTCTGACGCAGACCGGCTCATCCGCGCATTGCGGTTGTTCATCGACTCCGGGAAGCGCGGAATCAGTGAGGCGAGCCTGGGTTCCGCGAATCTGATTTACCTTGCGCTCAAGGCCCTCGAACTCCGGCAGCTCGTTGAGGAAGGTAACCGCGACCATACTTTTCTCGCAATCGAGGAGCCGGAGGCGCACCTGCACCCTCATTTGCAGCGACTTGTTTATCGAGACTTCCTGCATACGCGGCAGCAGCCGGAAGCAGAGCAAGGCGCGGAAGAAGCGGCGGAAGTCGAGACGAACCGGACGACGTTCTTAACCACTCACTCGCCACACATTGTCAGTGTGACACCATTGAGGTCGCTTGTCCTTTTGCGCAAAGCAGAAGATCGGCTGAGCACCGAGGCCGCATCGACTGCCGAGGTGGAGCTAGACGAGAAGGATGTTGCTGACCTTGAACGTTACTTGGACGTGACACGCGGGGAGATTGTTTTCAGTCGCGCCGTCTTGCTGGTGGAAGGCGATGCCGAATGCTTCGTTGTTCCTATTCTAGCGAAACTCATTGGGCATGACCTTGACGAATTGGGAATCTCTGTCTGCTCAGTTTCAGGGACCAACTTCGCGCCATACATTAAGCTCCTTGGGGATGAGGGACTCGGAATCCCGTTCGCAGTAATCACCGATTACGACCCGACCGACGATGGCGGGAGTCTCGGGGTTAACCGGTTGACTGCTCTCCTTGAGCTGATCACAGGGGAGGAGCCCGACTTTGAAGACGAAGCGGCGTTGTTAGGCGCGGCTGAAGCCATGGGGATCTTTCTCAACGAATACACCTTCGAGGTAGATTTCTTCCGGTGCGGTCGCCACAAGAGCCTGTGTAATACTCTCAGCGAATTGACAACAAACGGAGCAGCTAAGAAGCGGGCTGCCGCTTGGAAGGAAGACCCCAACTCGCTCGATCCGGACCAGATGTTGGAGGACATCGATGCTATCGCCAAAGGGCGCTTTGCTCAGCGGCTTGCGTCTCGTCTGAAAGGCGACGCCTGTCCAAAATACATTCGCGATGCGGTCACATTCCTCGCGGAAAAGTGCGTCTGACGTATGACGGACTACAAGACAGCGGCTGAAGAGCTACGAGATAATCCCGGCCAGTGGAAGGCATACGAGTCCCCTGGAAGCTGTGTGATCCTCGCTGGCCCCGGCAGCGGGAAGACGAAGGCGCTGACAATAAAGATGGCCAGGATGCTTGCGGAAGATGTCCAGCGACCTTCCGGCATCGCATGTATCACCTACAGCACCGAATGCGCTCGTGAACTTCAAAAGCGACTGGGAAAACTCGGTATCGCGGAAGGTTCAAATGTCTTCATCGGGACTGTGCATTCGTTTTCGCTGAAGCATATCGTTTCACCATTTGCGTGGCTGTCGGATTTGGGTCTTCCAAGGGAATTCACGGTGGCCTCGGTTAGTGACCAAGAGCGAATCTTCACCGAATCATTGAAAGCCACCATCGGCGATGAGAACCCATGGAATTATCGCGGTCGCTTCGAGCGTTATCGCCGCACCTATCTGGATCGGGAGTCAAAAGAGTTTACTTCCGTGGACTCGGAAATCGCTGGTTTGGTTGCCGACTACGAGAAACGGCTGATTGCTGAAAGCGTTGTTGATTTCGACAGCATGATTCTGTGGGGCCTACAGTTGATTGAGCGTCACGAATGGGTGCGAAAGGCAATCAAAGCGCGTTTCCCAATTCTCGTGGTCGATGAGTATCAAGATTTGGGGCTCACGCTTCATAGAATGGTGTTGGCGCTATGTCAGAAAGCCGGAGTTCGTTTGGTGGCGGTTGGTGATCCCGACCAATCCATTTACGGTTTCGCCGGGTCGATGCCCAAGCTTCTTAAAGAGCTCGCGAAAGCGGAGTGGGTAGAACCGGTCTCGCTAAAATTCAACTATCGGTGTGGTCGGCGGATCGTGGCGGCATCGCTTACCGCCCTTGGCGAAGAGCGAGAATACGAATCGAAAGTGAAGCAGCAGGGCACGATAAACTTCTACGAGTGTCCCGAAGGAATTGCCCAGCAAGCAACATTCATAATAGAGGAGATCATTCCGGCGGTGCTCAAACAGGTTCCCGGTTTAGTCGTGGGAAAGATTGCGGTCCTTTACGGTGATCGAAATGACGGGAGCGTAATCGCCGCCGCGGCGGAGGCAGCGAAGATAAAATATGTCCGAATTGACGCAGGAGCTGCCTACCGTCGAACACCTCTGACGCGGTGGCTTGAGGATTGTGCGGCGTGGTGCGTCAGTGGTTGGAAAAGCCAAGAGCCTCCACTCTCCGGTCTCATCAAGAAATGGCTGAGCTTCAACCGTGCGGCGAAGGGCGATGTGGATCGTGCTGCTTTGCGGCAAAAGTTGGTTACATTTCTTTTCGCACACCGCGAGCCGACACTTTTATTGCGGGAGTGGCTTCGGGATTTCTACAAGAGCTGTCTTGGCTCAACACTCAAAGACGAACCGGCAATGAGAGATGAGGCTGAAGCTTTCAAGGGACTCGTTCAAGCAACTGCCGAAACCAAAGATTTGGCAGAGTTCAATATCGCAACATTCTCCGGGCAAGGAGGCTCTCCCGAGCATCTTAACCTGATTACCCTTCATAGCGCGAAAGGACTAGAGTTTGAGGTTGTTGTGATGATGGGAATGGATCAGGGCAGGATTCCGAGATGGGACGCATCGAGCCCAGCGGCCATTAGTGAAGCTCGCCGCCTTTTCTACGTCGGTTTGACACGAGCGAAGCAACAAATTCACATGACATTCTCAGGATTCACCGAAGACAAATACGGACGCCGCCACAAGAAGGGGCCGTCCATCTTCCTGACTGAGTTGCAGCAAAAGTTCGCCGAGGACGTTCAAACTTAAAGTTATGAGCCGCAAAGAACGCATCGGAGACTAACCATGCCCCACGCCTACACCGAAGACCAGCTTGTCGAGCAGCCCGCCATCGGGCTGTTCGTGGAGCTTTGGGAGCAACAAGAGAAATCCGAAAACATTCATTTCTAAAGTATGCCGCATTGGATTGACCCAATCTCCCTTACACCATTCCCGGCGTTTGATCCTCACTTCGTTGGACGCGCCCTGGAATTGAAGCAATTGCGCGACTGGTTCTCGCGTCCGGAGCAGCGCGTTGCATTCATTGCAGGCGAGCGTGGGGTTGGTAAAACTACTTTGATCCATGCATTTATCGCGTCATCAAAAGCACTGTTCCCGGGCGGGATTCACTACACCTATGGTTTTGGACCTGAATCGCCAGCACAGTTTGCTCAGCGGAAACTACCGAAACAAAGCAGGCAGCGCACGTTGTTGGTGCTCGACGAGGCTGAACAACTCGCACTTTCGTTGCGGGATGAGATTCGTCCCATTTTGGCCGCACAGCCGAGACTCAATCTGCTGATGGCGGGAAGACAGCCTTTCGGATTCCCTGAGTTTGCCCAAGCCAACATCCAACTCGGAGGTTTGAACGAGTCGGAGTTTAGGGAAGTAATAGCGAAGCGTCTTTCCGGCGCTGACAATGCGGCCGCTGAGAAGCTCTGGGAGTCGTTCAATGGAAATCCTTTGCTGGCTCAACTTGCCGGAAGGACTGTTCGCGATGGACTCCAAAGCCTGTCGGAGTTGGCTGGCAAACTGACCAACTTCGAGCGTCCTGGGATTCTAGGCCCAGATGGAAAGCCCCTTACAACGGAGTCCCTCCAAACAAAGAAGATTATCGTGGAGGTCAAAGAGGTGAACGACGAGTTGCTTCACCAGATTAAAGTCGATCCAAAAGCAATCTACTCCCTTGGCTCGCGCAAATTTGAGGAGGTTGTTGCCGAAATCCTGATGCGGAAAGGCTATCATGTTGAACTGACACCAGCGTCAAAAGACGGAGGTTTCGACATGTATGCAGCGCGCAAAGAAAGTTTGGGCGAATTTCTTTATCTCGTCGAATGCAAGAAATACGCACCAAAGCACAAGGTGGGCGTCCATATTGTTCGCGCTTTGCACGGTGTTGTGCAGCAGAAGCGCGCCACCGCAGGTATTGTCGCGACGACATCATTTTTCACAAAAGGTGCGCAAGAATTCCGGCAAGAGGTGGCTCATCAGATGCAGCTAGCGGACTATGTCGAGCTTCAAAGTTGGCTGAGCGGCGTAATTGCACCGCAAAATTCTAAACCGAACTAGACTTTATGCCCCACGCCTACACCGAAGACCCGCTTGTCGAGCAACCCGCCATCGGGTTGTGCGCGGCGCTTGGCTGGACCACGGTGTCGGCGTTGGAGGAAACTTTTGGCGTGCCCGGCACGTTGGAGCTGAAATATGTCTGACTACGATTTCAAAGACTTAGAGTCCCTGCTCGATGAGCTGACAAAGTTCGCCGTTCCCGCCAAAGAACCAACCATCTTTGCTGTGGGTGGCCGTGGTTACTACGAAAACCCTGCTTCTGACCTGCTCGCCTTTTTCCTCAAGCCGAACGCAGAGCATGGATTGGGCGATTTATTCCTCTCAACTTATCTTGAATGCATGGGGGTGGATCATCGCCAATTCGATTTGAACCACGTTGACATCACGCGTGAGGAGCGCACCGAGTATCAGAGTCGCATTGATCTGCAACTGCTGGGGACGGACTGGTGTCTCCTAATTGAAAACAAAATTCGTCACTGGGAGGCAAATCCGTTTTCGGATTATGAATTACATGCCAAGAGGCTGGGCAAAATGACGAAGTTATATTCGGTCCTCTCGCCGACAGGATTCATAAAGAAGGAAGGCAAGAAAGAAGATTGGAAAGGAGTTTCATACCCGAATTATTGTAAGGCGCTTCGAGAAAAGCTGGCCGCAAACTTTTTCGACCAGTCCTTTTCCAAATGGCTGCTCTTCGCTCGCGAATTTATTCTGCTCCTAGAAAACGAACTCTATAATCCCCCTATGACACCCGAACAAGTCACCTTCGTTGAAAAACGTGCCGGTCAAATCGCCGATGTGCAAAAACTGGCGGCGCGATATGTTTTATTCATCCGCCAAGAGTTGAAAATCGGTTTGGAAAATACTGTCCCCGGATTTCTGTTCAACACTGGTGTAGCCTCGTGGCCTTATCACTGGCTGGTTGTTCGTTGCACTTCCGAATCATGGGGGGCAAACGAAATGGTGTTCTTCCAACCAGAGAGCACGGGCCAGAAGTTTTCCATTCGAGTTTATTTGAAGGATTTGTCCGAGCTGCGGCTGTCGGGGGCAAAGAGCGCACTAAAGCATATGAATGGGCCTGTGATAGAAGGCCAATATCTATTTTGGACTTCGTTTTCAGGCTATGATTCCAGCAAGGAAGCCATTGCCGAACTTTGTAAACTGGCTCAAATCGTGAGCGATATATTGAAAAACTAATGCCCCACGCCTACACCGAAGACCAGCTTGTCGAACAGCCCGCCATCGGGTTGTTTGCGGAGCTTGGATGGCAAACGGTGTCGGCGTTGGAGGAGTTATTTGGTAGGAGTCGAGGTGACGAGACGCATTTATCTCCGGCGGAAAGTCAGAGCCTCCTCACGTCGTCTCCTACAATTTGTTTGGGGCGCGAGACGAAGGGCGAGGTGGTGTTGGTGTCCCGGTTGCGCGCCGCGTTGGAGCGGTTGAATCCCGCGCTGCCACCCGAGGCCATCACCGCTGCCGTGGATGAATTGACCCGCGACCGTTCGGCTATGAGTCTTCCGGCTGCTAATCGGGAGATTTATGCGCTCATCAAGGACGGGGTTCGCGTTTCGATTGCACAGCCGGAAGACTCACCCTCATCCCCGGCCCTTCTCCCAGGGGGAGAAGGGAGTTCTTCCGCTCCCTCTACCTCTGGGAGAGGGACAAAGGGTGAGGGTCGCGGCGGCGTTGGCTCGCGGCGTGACAGCGGTGGCCAACGCACAGAACGAGTTCGCGTCATAGATTGGGAAAATCCCGCCGCGAATGATTTCCTGCTGGTCAACCAGTTCAGCGTCACCGGCGCGCTCTACACCTGCCGGCCGGATTTGGTCGGCTTCGTCAACGGCCTGCCGCTGGTGGTCATCGAGTTGAAGAAGCCCGGCGTGCCCGCGCGGGCGGCGTTCGACGAGAATCTGACGCATTACAAACAGCAAATCCCGGCGCTGTTCTGGTACAACGCGCTGCTCATCGCCTCGAACGGCACGGACAGCCGCGTCGGCTCGCTCACGGCGGATTGGGAGCGGTTCTTCGAGTGGAAACGCATTGAGCGCGAGGACGAGCCGCGCCGGGTGTCACTGGAGGTGATGCTGCGCGGGACATGCGACCGGACTCGGCTGCTCGACCTGGTGGAGAATTTCACACTGTTCTCGGAGCACAAGGCGGGATTGGCGAAGATTATTGGTCAGAACCATCAGGTGCTTGGGGTCAATGCGGCGATTGCGTCGTTGCACCGGATTCGTCCGGCCTTGGCCAA
>PLJQ01000215.1 GCA_003140275.1 Limisphaerales bacterium | reverse complement strand
CTTATACGCACACAAGTTCACCATACTTCCGCGCAGACGGGCAAGCAAAAAGGAAACCTTAAATCTGCCAAACCGTTTTTAGAAATTCACCCCGGCCAATAATGGAAGCCATTTGATGAAGGATATGTCGTTTTAGTTATACGCGGACAGGTAGCTCTTCACGCGATAGGGCCAGACGCTTCTCGATGCGCTGCTGAAATGTCCATTGGAAATTGTTTGAAACGAATTGAACTAGTCATGTTAGTCTAATCGAGGGCTTTGTTGATGTGACAGGATGTTGTTGTGTGCCGACAAACTCTTCCCATGTGCAAACAGTATTGCCGATATGCTGAATGTCGAGGAGTCGAACTGGGTACGGGCCTTCGTCCATCGGCCTATCGAAACCATTGGGCAAAGCTGTAAACAACTCGACGAATCGCCCAACATGTTGAAATGACCATCGAAATATTACGACTCGGTCAATTTTCCGTATTGGATCAAGATTCCAAAAGCCACTTGAGCCAGTCTTGTCGGCATTTATAGTGAAGAACTGACCATTTGTGAACAAAAACAGTCCGGTCTCTCCCTGATTAAGTACCTCCTCGGCTGATGTAAATGATGGCACGGCTTTCATTCCTTGAATCCATGAGCTGAAACGACATTCCACGAAAAAGCATTGTTAGTGTCATTGGTATTAATGCCATCCAAAAAGTCACCAATGTTTTCCTCGAATTCGCGATTCGCGAACGGTTTGAAGGATTGCCCATCTTTGTCAAATGCGTTCATTCGGAACCGCCTCGTAGTCATTCTGCCGCTTGTGTCGACTGGTCGGAGCAACTCAATATCAACATCAGTCAATGTCCAAGCAGTCCCATTATAAAGCTCTGCCTTTAACAATTTACGCCAATTTAAGGACATTTTTCCGGTGATATTCCATAGGTCGTTTTGGTCTTTCAGTAAAATAGGTTTGTCTTTTGAGCCTTTTGAACACGATGCCAAAGCGATTGTGATGAAGATGAGGACGAAGAAATTGAAAATGAATGTTCGTGATTTCGCGCTAAATGATATTTAGTCAGCGAATCAAATTTCATTGGAATTAGTTTATCGCAGAAAAGTGTCGTGTTGAGAAGTGGTGGAGCAGAGCACCCCATCACAGTTGATCAATGGCCAGCACCCGCAACATTTCCTCAAGCGTGGTTTGCCCTTGGATGACGCGGTGCAGGCCGTTCTGCCAGAGGGTTTGCATGCCTTGCGCAATCACCACTTCCTGAAGCGTCCGCGTCGGCATTTTTTTAAGGATGGCGTCCCGCACAACCTCGTTGACCACCATGAGTTCCGTCACCGTGATGCGTCCGGCGTATCCGGTTTGGAGACATTCGCTGCAGCCAGTGCCGCGACTAAACTGGGCCGTTTCGATCACTTCCGGCGGCAGCGCGGCTAGCGAACTCGACTCCGGCTGATAGGGTTGTGTGCAGTGCGGACAGTTCATGCGAACGAGCCGCAGACCGAGCACACCGGCAATGCTCGAAGCAAGCAGGAACGGTTCGATCTCCATGTTGATGAGTCGGGCAAACACGCCGGCAGCGATGCCGCTGTGGATGGTGCTGATGACAAGATGTCCCGTCAGGCCGGCTTGCACCGCGATGGCCGCGGTTTCCGCGTCCCGGATTTCGCCGACCATGATGACCTGCGGGTCCTGTCGCATCAGCGAGCGGAGCGCGACGGGGTAGGTGAAATTTTGCGACGGCTTCACCTGCGCCTGGCTGATCATCGGCAAGTTAAATTCGACCGGGTCTTCCACCGTAGCGATGCTGATGGTTGAACCGTGTTTCTGGACGAGGTGATAGAGTGACGCGTAAATGGCCGTGGTTTTTCCTGAACCGGTCGGGCCGGTCAACAGGATCAATCCGCTTGGCCGGGAGAGAAGTTGCAACAACGTCGTCAACGTGGCCTCTTCAAACCCGAGCGAGTGGACGTCGAAACTTCGATTGCCGGGATCAAAAATCCGCACCACGATTTTCTCGCCGCGCACGGTCGGAAAAACCGAGATGCGCAACTCCACCCCGCCGAGGTCGGGATCGGCGGGCGCGTGACCTTCCTGCGGCAAACCGGTCTGATAAGTGACCAGGTTGGCCATGACCTTGAAGCGGCCGGCGATTTTTTCCATCAGATCAAGTGGCAGATGGATCAACTCGCTAAGCACGCCATTGAGCCGGATACGCACGCAGAGGGAAGTTCCCCACGGCTCAATGTGGATGTCGCTGGCTTCGGCCTTGATGGCATCCGCCACGATGTGGTGGACCAGCGTGCCGATTTCGATGCTCTCAAGCGTCTCGCTGGATTGAAGGTAGGTGGCAGTTTGATTCATGGTTTCTTGTGGTGCGCCGCGATGATTGACCGATTGGTAAGTTTTTTCGGGAGGTTTGTCAGCAAGAAACTGCCGATTATTTAGGCGAAAACAGGCGTTTTTCCTGGAAAATCGGGCGAAAAATCACTTCCCGGTTGACCCGGTGGAAAATGTCCGGTATGAACTCGGCAACCTGTTCCCCACTCAACACTATTCAATATGCCTGCAACACTTCGCTGCGCGGTCATCGGCACGGGCGGCATCGGCTTGGACCACTTGAACAGTTTTCTGCATTGTCGCCGCGCCGCGGTGGCGGCCATCGCCGAAAGCAGTCCGGAACGCGCGAAGGAGGCGTCCGATCGCTTCAAAATTCCTCGCAGCTACGCCGATTACCGGGAACTGCTCGAACAGCCGGACATCGACGCCGTGACCATCGCGCTGCCGAATTATCTCCATGCGCCAGTCGCCATCGAGGCATTGAAAGCGCGCAAGCATGTGTTGCTGGAAAAGCCGATGGCCATGAATGCCACGGAGGCCGCTAGAATCATCGACACGGCCAAAAAAATGAGACGCACGCTCATGGTCGGCCAGAATTTTCGGTTCGATCGACAAACACAGATTGCGAAGCAATTTGTCCAACGCGGCGACCTGGGAGAAATTTATCATGCCCGCGCTTTCTGGTTGCGGCGCAGCGGCATTCCGCGCACCGGTTCCTGGTTCACGCAAAAAAAACTGGCGGGCGGAGGATGCACGGTCGATCTGGGCGTTCACATGCTCGACGCCTGCCTTCATCTGCTGGACGATTTCGAGGTGACTCGCGTTTCGGCGCAGACGTTCGCAAAATTCGGCCCGCGCGGATTGGGAGAATTGGAGTGGGGCCGCAGTGAAATCGATCCAAAAAAAACGTTCGACGTGGAAGATTACAGTGTCGCCTTGCTCAAATTCAAAAGCGGCAAAACGGTGACGCTCGAAACAAGCTGGGCGGCGAACCATCCGAACGACGCGCGTGAATACGGTATCGACCTGCTCGGCACCGTCGCCGGCCTCTCACTCTATCCCGCGCGATTGTTTCGCAGCGGACCGAGCGGTTACGAAACCATTCACCTCGCTGCGCCGAAAGTGCCGCTGAACGAGGACCGCATTCAACATTTTGTCAACTGTGTGCTGGATGGCAAAAAGCCGCTGGTGCCGGTCGAGGAGTCATTGAAAGTGCAGAAAATTCTCGATGCCATCTACGAATCAGCTGCCGGCGGCAAGGAAGCGAAAATCGGGTGAGCCGCACGGCTATGTTTTTTCCTCTACCCGGAAGAGCGGTTTAGCGGCGGAGAAAGCAGCGAGCCAGGGATTCATTTCACGGCGACAATTACTCACTCACCAGCGCAACGCGAAAACCGAAGGTATTCTGTCGCTCGTCCGGTCGCGCGTAGTGACGGAAGGCGGGGCGCAAGTTCACTTCAAAGTCAGTGGCCCACGCCGCGCCGCGCAACGCCCGCGAGGCCGCCGAGGGATCGCCGGCGCACCATTCCATCACGTTGCCCCGCACATCGTAGAGACCCAGTGCGTTTGGCGGCAGACTGCCCACCGCGGCGGTGACTGAACGTCGTTGTTTGTCGCTGGTTACTGCAGTTTCCAAACCGGCATCTCCTACAAAAGATTCCCACTGGCTTTCGGTTGGCAGCGAGTAGTTGTGACCCTTCGGCAAACTTTCCTCGTTGCGTTCCAGTTCATTCAGCTTTTTGCAAAATTCCACCGCGTCATTCCAACTAACCGAATCGACCGGGCGGTCATCGCCCGCGAATGCGCTGGGATTGTCACCCATCACTTTTTTGTATTGTTTCTGGGTCACCTCGAATTTGCCGACCCAATATCCGGCCGGCAGCCGCACGAGTTCCATGCCAATGCCATTGGTGAAAATTGTTCCTGGATTGGTATCGGCTTTGTAAACGCGTTTCTCCGGTTTCGTTTCAGGCTCGGTCGGTTCGGCCGGCAGCTTGCCGTTGGCGGCATTAACGGAGATCGTTTTGGCAGTTTCGAGTTCCTTTGGCTGTTCATCGGCGACTGCGTTCAACAGAAAGCCTTCGCCGAATACGGCGGTCACCATCACACATCCGAGCCAAACCACCTTGAGCAGGTTTGTTTTCATAGCTAAACGAAGCCTAATCCGCAGACGAACGTTGTCAAGTTGTCCGACAGTAGCCACGCCCCCGGCTGAAGGCTTAACGCAGGCTTGCGTCTCGCAGCCAACACCCTAAGAATTGCCCCGTGCCGGCTGAATCAAAAGCCAATTCCCGTCCCACCACCGAAATAACACCCAGCGAATACCCGTTAGAACGCGGCGATTCGGCCGGCGAATACTGGCGCTGGTGTCCATGTTGCGGCCATGAATTGCACAACGAGAAATGCAAGCTCCGCTGCCCCCGCTGCCAATATTTCATGAGTTGTTCCGATTTTGACNNGAACCACAACCCCATCGCGCCCTGGCTTTCCCAACGCGCGGAATGGGTGCCCCATTCAAATTCGAGAGATCGAAGACAACACTGAAACACAACATGCCCAATCGATTTATCGCCAACGAACTCATCAAAGCCGCCAAAGAACTCTGCGTTGCGGTGGATCACTTAAAATTCGAGCCGCCCGTTACGCACGTTTACAATCCGCTCGATTATGCCTGGCGCGCGCACGAAACTTTTTTGCGAAAATACGGTAACGAGCACAAACGGGTCGTTTTCCTCGGCATGAATCCTGGACCATTCGGTATGGCACAAACCGGCGTGCCGTTTGGCGAAGTCAACGCCGTGCGCGACTGGCTGAAGGTCGAAGCGCCGACCGCCAAACCGAGAAGTGAACATCCGAAAAGGCCGGTTGAAGGCTTTGCTTGTAAACGCTCCGAGATCAGCGGCCGGCGATTGTGGGGACTCTTTGCGGAACGCTTTGGCCGTGTCGAAGAATTTTTCGCCGAGCATTTTGTCGCGAATTACTGCCCGCTCTCGTTTCTGGAAATCAGCGGGCGTAATTTGACGCCCGACAAGTTGCCGGTTTCTGAACGGTCACGGCTCCACGCCGCTTGCGACCAGCACTTGCATCGCGTCATTGAGGTTCTTCAACCTGAATGGCTGATCGGGATTGGCGACTTCGCTGAGAACCGCGCCAGGCTCTTATTCGTCCACACACCATTGAAGATTGGCAAAATCCTTCATCCCAGCCCCGCCAGCCCCGCCGCCAACAAAGACTGGGCACAGAAAGTAACTGCGCAAATGGAAGCGCTTGGCGTTTGGAGATAATAATCAAGCACCGCGCACACCCCACGGGCTGAAGCCGTTACTCCGAAATTGATCGCCTTCCGTTACGGTCCTTGGCACCGCCTGCGGCCATTGACATTTTCACCGCTGCCTTTGAGAATCGCTTAACCCAAGCATGACCTTTCTGCCCATTGTAATGCGCGAACTGCGTGTGGCCGCGCGCCGGCGCAGCACGTATTGGGTGCGTCTGCTGGTCGCCCTGGCAGCGATTATCATAGGTGCCGGCATTTTGTTCCTGTACCAAGGTACGCCGCCAGAACTGGTGGGGAGTTACATTTTCAAAAGTCTGACTGCGCTCTCGATTTTTTACTGCCTGATTTCCGGCCGGTTGACCACGGCGGATTGCATCAGCGAGGAGAAGCGGGAGGGAACTCTAGGTCTGCTCTTTCTCACGGATTTGAAAGGCTACGACGTGGTGTTCGGAAAACTGGTCGCTACCTCGCTGAACAGTTTCTATGGACTGCTGGCCGTTTTTCCAGTGCTCGCCATTCCCCTGCTCCTCGGCGGAGTTACCAACGCGGAATTCTGGCGCATCGCATTGGTGCTGGTGACGACGTTCTTGTTCTCCCTGGCGATCGCCATGTTTTGTTCGTCCATCAGCACGGATGCCCGCCGGGCCGTGGCAGCCAACTTTGTGCTGAACCTGGGCTTGAACGCCGCGCTTCCGGCAATTGCGGGATTTATTTTTTTCTTCAACCCGGCCAGGGTGTTTGTCCCCGAGCTGCTTTTCTCCTCTCCCGTTTACGCCTGCATTCTTGGTTTCGACGCTCCCTATAAATTCCGACCGGATGCTTTTTGGTGGTCCATCGCGGTGATTCATGGGTTGACCTGGTTGCTGTTGCTTCTGGCCTGCCGGATCGTCCCGCGCTCGTGGCAGGACAAGCCGATACGCTCGCGCGCCGAGAAGAGCGGCTGGCGCGAACTCTGGTATGCTTGGAGTTACGGCAAGGCGGAAAAGCGGCCGGCGTTTCGCAAGCAGTTGCTGGACGCAAATGCCTTTTACTGGCTGGCCGGTCGTGCGCGGCTCAAACCGATTCATGTCTGGACTTTTCTGAGCTTGCTGGCGGTTTGGTGGCTCGTCGGGTGGTTTAGTTCCGGAGCGACCTGGCTTGATGAAGTCGGGAACATCACAACGGCGCTGATTCTGAACACCACACTTAAGCTGTGGATCACATTGGAAGCCGGACAACGGCTTGCCGAGGACCAAAAGGCGGGTGCGTTCGAGTTGTTGCTGCCCACGCCGCTGACCGCGCGGGATATTCTGAACGGCCAATGGATGGCATTGCGGCGGCAATTCCTCGTACCATTGCTGGCGGTCATTGTCTTTGAATTGTTCCTGATGTGGGCAACGATTCTGAGTACGACCAGCGGCAGCGTGCCAGTCCTGACCATTTGGATGGCGGGCATTGTCATGCTGATCGCTGACGTGATCGCATTGACATGGGTCGCCATGAGGAACGCATTGACCGCCAGGAGTCCAAGCCACGCCACCATCAGCACCGTCACCCGGGTTTTGATGTTGCCGTGGGTTGCGTTCGGAATGGTTTTCGGCATCGCAACTTTCTTGCACTTCTGGACTGCGGTCGGACCTGCCCCGGGTTGGTCGCCCGGTTGGAAATTCAATATTGCTTGGTGGTTTGCATTAGGGATGCTTGCTGACCTCGTTTTTGGCTTCACGGCCCGCCGGCAATTGTTGACAAGTTTTCGCCAGCTTGCCATGCACCGCCATGAACACCGATCATCGCGCTTCTCCCGAAGTAGCACACCGCCTGTCGCCACGAGCACGGAATCAACAAACATCGGCACTATCGAACTGGGTCAGCCAGGCAACGCGCCGAAGCAAAGACTTTTTCGGAGAAAAAATGCAGTTATCTTTGCGAGTGTTCTTGTCATGATCCTCGTCGCTTGGTGGTTCCGCAGTTCCACCACCAAGTTCCCGCCTCCCGTAATCGTATCGATATCGCATAGCAACGCCCCCATGTGCGCTTTTCCAGGGTGGGGCGGTGTCTTTCTTGTTCTTCCGGACGGTTCCCTTTGGCGCTGGGGGCAGACTGGAGCATCACAGTTTGAGAAAGCCATCGTGCCGGAGCCGGTGGGTACGAACACAGATTGGCTCCAAGCCGTTGGCAACTTCAACCATTTTGTAGGAGTGCGGCGAGATGGCAGTCTTTGGGAGTGGGGTTGGCGTATAGATCCGACCTCGTTGAATGCAGGCAAGTCGAGCAGAGATCCGGAACGAGTCGATTCGGGCCACCATTGGGTGAGCGTTGCGGTTGGTGGGTGCTCCGCTGCGCTCAAGGACGACGGAACTTTGTGGGCTTGGGGACACAACTCCAAAGGTCAACTTGGCAACGGGCCAGGACCTAATCGGGCGGAGCCGACCCAAGTAGGTACCAACAGCGATTGGCTCGCCATGCAGAGCCAAAGTTCTTCTATACTCGCTTTGCGGACTGATGGAACTCTTTGGATTTGGGGATATTTTTTCCCTGTCGGCGGTGCCTCGCCAAACTTCATCTCAACACCAACCCAAGTCTGCCGCGAGACAAATTGGGTGGCTTTTACTTCGTCTCCGTGGCCGCAGGTGAGAAATCGTTCCGGTGAACTGTGGCGACTAGCTTCCATGCCTAATGCTGATGCGGCTGCGGTTTTAACCTGTCGCCTGATCCTTTCGAATGCCCTGCCTGATCGCGTTGCTGCCGCAGTCGGTGGCGATGAACCAAAGCTCTACGAAATCCGTGCTGGCGGTACGTTATGGGAACGAACCCAACCAATGACCGCATGGGACAACAAAGCACCTGTGGGAGAGTGGCGGAGAGTCGGAAAGCGTCCTGACTGGGTTTCGATTTGGGGAAACGGTACGGTGGTGGGGTTGACTGCGGAAGGCACCATCTGGACTTGGGGAATTGATCCGAGCCGCGAGCCGGTGCTCGACTTTTCCTCCAGGCTCAAGTTGCTACAAGACCGTGTGAAATCCTTTAGCGGAAGCGCTGGCACGGCGGGAGGAACCGGGACCTTATATGCCAAACCACCGTATCAAAAGCAACCGCGACCACTAATGCGGTTGGTTCCCAATCAACCCCGGCCTTCCAATTCTGGCCAATAATGCGTTCAGGAATGCGGTTTAGCGGTCGGTGCCGATAAACAACGGTCTGAGATGACGGTCGTAGAGATTCCCGGTCACATTTTTTGCGATCGTCGGTTCGCAATCGTTCAGCAACTTCAAATAACGGACACCCATTTGGGCCGCGACTTTGTAGCCGACGTGCAACAATTGGCGGAGATGCGGATTGAACTCCGGACAAGTCTGATCGTGGCGCAAGGCGTGGACGAATTGTTCCGAACTCCAAAGCTGTACCGTTTCCTTGGCAGGCAGCTTTTTCGAATCGATGTCAATCACTGCCGAGTAAGGAGCACAGAGTTCATCCAGGCGCGTCAGGGCTTCGGCGTAAATCTCGCGCGCCAGCGCCACGCCAGCGCCACCCGCTTCCGCCAGGCCGATTACTTCCTCCAACCAGGTTGTACCGGCGGTTTTGAGGTGCAAACCCGCGCTGAAACGCCCCAACGCTTTCCGAATCGGTGTGTAAATCGAAAACTTGTCACTCCCGGAATGGACGCTCAGCTTCAGGTTGGCCGGCAGTCCGTATTTCTCAACGGCGAAGGCGAGGACGGCCAGATCGGCGTTGAATTCCCTCTCGAATTGCGCCAGATCCCCAACGTAATCCACGCCCTTGTTGAATCGCCCGGTGAACTTCGGTGCGAGGGTCTGGACGGGAATGCTCTCGTCGGCGAGGGCAGCCAGGATCACCAACAATTCCGGCGGGGTCTGCGGGCTGTCCGTTTCGTCCATCGAAACTTCGGCGATGAAACCAGCCCCTTTGGCTTTCTCGATGTGCCGGTAAATACAACCCGCCTCTTGAACGGCGAAGAGGTATTTGCCGGCGATACGTTCGATGTTGGCGCGCGAAATCTCAATCGGTTCGTTGAGGTTCGGGATTGCGATCCGTCCGGCTAGCTCGCTGTGAGCGCTGACAAACGTCTTTACCGCAGCGGCATCCGCAGGACGGCCAATGAAGTCAGCTACGTCAATCGTGAAAAAGTCCGAGTGCGCAATGAACCGATCCACCGTTTCAAGCCGGATGTGGTCGGCGTCCACATGATAAGGCTTGTTCCATTTCAATTCGCGCACTGCGACGTCCGCCGCCGCACGAATGCTCGCGGGTTCGGAACCGATAGTGATGTGCTCGCGGTTCGACTTGTTCCAAACGGGGATGACTTCCACGCCTTGTTCAGCCGCTTTGAGGCACGCATGCAATTGGGCCTTGGCCTGATGCGCGAATCGGTCTCCGACTCCGATTGAGTATTTCCCAAGGGTAAGCATTCGATTGTTTCAATTGTTCGTGTTGTTGACAATAAGAACGGTCCCGATGTGTGACCAGAACTTTTACGGTACTCGTGGTTTGAGTTGTGTGGCCTACGAACCCTGGTTGACAGTCACGAAAGCCTGAAATACAATTCAATTAACCCTTATGGCAAATCTTTCGATCTTCGCCCACATCTTCGGAGGATGGGAAGTGGTCTTGATTCTTGCTGTGGTCCTGATCCTCTTCGGAGCCAAGCGACTTCCGGAGCTCGCACGGGGACTGGGCGAAGGATTTTCCCGGTTCCGAAAGGAGTTCGACCAAGAGGCGCACGATGCCGGAGAAAGTCTGGGCGGGATTTATGGAAAGCCCGCCGCCCAGGCATTGACCCCTGACAACCAAACTGCCGAACTCTACGATCCCGCCGTCCTTCACAATGAGGAAAGGACAGGTCGTACTCCGAAGGGCGTGCGGTTTCGCGGCTGGCGCCGATTGTGGCGGCTCATTTGGCATTCAGTTCTCAAACGCCTGAAGGCGAAGATTTGAGCGTCAGTGGAACCGAACGTAGCCTGCGCGCTCCAGCTGACCATATTTACGATCGGATGCGATGCGGCGCGGCTGAAAGCCCCGATGCCGTTTATCGGAATTCACTCGACTGATTTTGTTAAGTGTTATCTTTTTCTTTTGGATAAACCGTTACAGCAAGCGTTGCATCGTTCTTCACGACAAATCGCAACCAATCTTGTTTGATTACAATCTCGCAACGGGGAGGCTCCGGGGACGTCTCGTAACCGAAATTAAATTCCTTTCTTTTGGCATTTTTCCACTCAATTACGGCACTCGGGGATAATCTGCCAAGCAGGTGTTGATAACCACTCATTGCTTTCTCCGCTGTATCCGGCGACACTGACATCTCGAATCTTGTGAAATACCCTTCGGCGGTCTTGTCGCTGGCAAGCACAACGGCATCTTTTCCGAAATCCCGAATGATCTGCGCCGGCTTTTTCTGCGTGAGCAAATCTAAATCAACATTGAGGAAGTGAGGAGACATCGTTCATTGCATAGCCACGGCGAGGAGCGCACCGGATGGAAAAGCTGGGCGTTTCAGGGTTCATTTGGAAGTTTGGAGGCCAGTAATAACGCGCCATCCACCCGGATGGCCACAGACTCCAGCGAGCTACGGTGTGGGTGAGCAGCTCGGTAATCCGCTGCACGCCGGAGTGCTTTGGCGGCGATCTTCTGATCGTCGCGCTCGGGGGAATACTCTCTGGCAACGTCAATCAACGCGAAATCAAGCATCGTCTCAAGACGGTCGGCGAGTAAATCGTTTTTACCCTCTCTATGTGCTTTCAGCAACATCGTGAACTGTACGGCGTCCAATGCCGAATGCGAAAGTCTTAAGGCATTGACCCACCCATCTTGGTTGCGTCGAACAAGTTCTGGCTGGCTGCGCTCAATGCGGATGCCAGCGAAAATGCCAGCGAGTGCGCTGACGAGAATGGCAGCGCCCAGAGTGATTGACCATTTCGCTGTCGTATTCATATATGTAAATCCCCAAATTAGGACAAGACGGTGGTTTGTCTTCATTTGACCTCAGCGCCGCCGGTCGGTATCCATATTGAACGAATGCACTCGGCCATCACGATCTCGCTCGTCCCGGAAGCTCGCGGCGGGCCGTTCGTTTTCTGGGGTGACCTGGCGGCCGGATGTCAACAGGCTGCGTCGTTCGGCTTTGACGCCGTGGAGATTTTTCTGCGCTCTGCCGCAGAGCTGGACGCGGGGCGGATCAAACGTTCGCTCGAACAGCATCATCTCAAGCTCGCCGCAATGGGAACCGGAGCTGGCTGGTTGGTTCACAAGTTGCGGCTGACCGATCCAGATCCGGCATTGCGGCGGCGGGCACGGGAATTCATCGCGTCGATCATCGATCTGGCTGGCGGCTTCGGCGCGCCCGCCATTATCGGGTCGATGCAAGGCCGCTGGGGCGAGGACGTTTCGCGCGACCAGGCCCTTGGCTGGCTGACCGAAGCATTCGAAGAGCTCGCGCCGCGCGCTCAGACGCATGGCGTGCCTTTGCTGTTTGAACCGCTCAACCGTTACGAGACCAATTTGATCAACAACGTCGAAGATTCGCTTGTCTTCCTCGAGGGACTCCGCGCGCAAAACATCAGGCTGCTTTGCGACTTGTTTCACATGAACATCGAAGAAACCAGCATCGCCGACGCGCTCAGGCGTGCCGGTGCGCGACTTGACCACGTTCACTTCGCCGACAGCAACCGTCAGGCGGTCGGCCTTGGTCACACGGACACGGCGCCGTTGGTCGAGGCGCTGCGTGACATCAACTACACAGGTTACCTTTCGGCGGAAATTCTGCCGCTACCCGACAGCGACACAGCAGCGGAGCAAACCATCACCAGTTTCAGGAAATGGTTTTCCAAATCCTGATTGCCTCAACCGGCGACCGCCATCTAGTATTCAGGAATCAAACTTCTGTATGCTGAAACATCAACTCATCCATCCCAAAATCAACGAAGTGCTCGGTCGTGCCGGCCACCACTCGAAAATCCTCATTGCCGACGGCAACTATCCCGCTTCCACCAAGCGCGGGCCGAAAGCCGAGTTGGTTTGCCTGAATCTGTCACGCGGCATTGTGACGGTCGCGCAGGTTTTGCGCGCGGTGTTGAGCGCCATTCCCGTGGATCGCGTCAACACCATGGGCATCCCGCCCGATGACCCCTACGCAAAACGCGGTGAACCACCGGTGTGGAACGAGTTTCGCAAAGCGCTCAAGGAAGCTCGTCTGAAACTCAAGCTGGAACCGATTCCGAAATGGGATTTTTATGCAGCGGTCGAATCGCCCGATCATGCGTTGACCATTCAAACCGGGGACGAGGCTTTGTGGGCGAATGTGCTTTTGACCATCGGCTGTCGACCGGAGTGACAACGGATGCAAACGCGTTCTCTCGGCAAAACCGGTCTCCAACTTCCAATTCTTGGCTTCGGCGCAAGCTCACTCGGTCAGGAGTTTCGCAAGGTAAACCTCGAAGATGCAATTCGCAGTGTTCGCGTCGCGCTGGATTGCGGACTGAACTTTATTGACACTTCGCCCTTTTACGGCCGGGGCATGAGTGAGGTGCTGCTCGGCATTGCCCTGCGCGACGTGCCACGCGATAGTTACACGCTTTGCACCAAGTTGGGCCGCTACGATCTTCAACATTTTGATTTCAGCGCCAGGCGCGTCGCCGAAAGCGTGGACGTGTCCCTGCACCGCCTTGGCACCGATCACCTTGACATCGTACTCTGTCACGACATTGAGTTCGTCGAAATGCAGCAGATCGTCGATGAGACGATCCCCGCTTTGCGCAAGGCGCAGCAACAAGGCAAGGTTCGGTTCATCGGCTTCAGCGGCTATCCGCAAAAGATTTTCCGCTTTATCTGCGACCAGACCGACGTGGATTGCGTGCTGAGTTACAATCAATACACACTCCAGAACACCCATCTCGCGAACGAAACCATCCCTTATCTCAAGGCTAAAGGTATCGGCGTCTTGAACGCCGGCCCGTTCAGCGCACGTCTTCTGACCAACGCGCCACTGCCTGTCTGGTTGAAAGAGCCCGAGGATGTGAAGGCCGCCGCTCGGAAAGCCGCAGAGCATTGCGCGAAATTGGGCGGCGATATCGCCAAGCTCGCGCTCCAATTCTCGATTGCCAATCCCGACATCACCACAACGATCGCCGGCAGCGCAAATCCGGAGAACATCAAGAAGTGGGCTCAGTGGATTGAAGAGCCAATTGATCAACACTTGCTCGCTGAGGTACTGGACATTTTCAAGCCGGTGAAAAACATCGGACACCTTGAAGGATTGCGGGAGAATAACTAAAGTAGCGTCGGCAGCCTGCCCGCCGCGGAATATGAACTACTCGTTCTCAGAAGACGGCTTTGAAATCGCGGAGGATGTTCTCACTCCCGTGCAAGTCGAGTTGTTGCGGGAAGTGATTGCCAGTTTGTCAAAGCGCCATCGCGGTGGCGCAAGAAACCTGCTGAGTGATTCGCCTGCCGTGGCGGAGTCGGCCGCTGCACCGCCAGTCAAGGTTCTGGCTGATTCTGCGTTAGGTTCGGAGGCATTTGCCGTGCGGGCTTTGTGCTTCGACAAGTCTTCGGACGCAAACTGGAAAGTCCCCTGGCACCAAGACACCGCTATCGCCGTCGCCGAGCGCATCGAGACTCCCGGGTTCGTTGGTTGGTCGGTCAAGGATGGCGTTCCGCATGTCCACCCGCCGGCAGAAATTTTGGAGCAGATGGTCGCACTCCGCGTTCAGATCGACGACTGCGGCTCCGACAACGGCCCGCTGCGCGTGCTGCCCGGCTCACATCGGCAAGGCAAACTGGAGTCGGATGAAATCGAGCGCTGGAAGCGGCGCGTGACCGAAGTCGCCTGCAACTTGAATTCTGGCAGCGTTCTCATGATGCGGCCACTGCTATTGCATGCCTCATCTCCCGCTCAATCGCCCGTTCATCGCCGCGTCATACACTTTGAGTATGCTTGTCAGGCATTGACTGGAGGGCTTCGCTGGCATGTGCAACAAACTCAAATAGCGTCCACCCTCTGTCTCAATACTCTGTCTTTGACATGAAAGCCATTCAACTCGAAAAACCGCAATCGCTTCGCCGCGTTGACATTCCAGAGCCGGGGTCACCGGGAGTCGGCGAGGCACTCGTGCGTGTTCATCGCGTCGGCATTTGCGGCACTGACTATGGCGGTTATCTCGGCAAGATGCCGTTCTTCTCTTACCCGCGCATTCCCGGTCACGAACTCGGCGTGGAGGTGGTCGCCGTCGGATCAGGCGTAACCAACATGAAGGTGGGAGATCGTTGCTCGGTGGAGCCCTACATGAACTGCCAGCAGTGCCATGCCTGTCGCCAGGGCCACGGCAACTGCTGCGAAAGCCTCAAAGTGCTCGGCGTGATGATGGACGGCGGCATGACCGAGCGCCTCGTCCTCCCAGCTCGCAAACTGCATCCGGCGAACAAACTCACGTCCGAGCAGTGCGCGCTCGTCGAAACGCTCGCCATCGGCTGTCACGCCATCCATCGTGCCAAACCGAAGGCAGGTGAAAATGTTCTTGTCATCGGTGCCGGACCGATTGGCCTTTCGGTCATTGAGTTCGCCAAACTTTCCGGCGCGAAGACGATCGTTATGGACGTGAACCACCAGCGCCTCGCCTTTGTCCGCGAGCGCATGGGTGTTCCCGACACCCTTCTGACCACGGGCGACAGCGCGGAGTTGAAGCAACTCGGCGAATTGACCAACGGCCAGCTTGCCGACGTGGTGGTCGATGCCACCGGCAGCAACAAGTCGATGGGTCACGCATTGAATTACTGTGCTTTTGCCGGGCGGCTGGTCTATGTCGGTATCACGCAACAGGAGGTTACGTTTCCTCACGCTGCCGTGATGCATCGTCGCGAGTTGACGCTGCTTGCCAGCCGCAACGCCCTAGCCCCTGACTTTGCGCACATCATCAAACTGATCGAGGATCGCCAGATCGACACGCGTCCGTGGATTACGCATCGCGCCGACTTCGACAGCCTGATCGGTGAATTTCCGCACTGGCTGAAGCCGGAGACCGGAGTGATTAAAGCCATGGTTTCTGTGTAGGAGACGAGGTAACGAGGCTCAATTCAGAATCCAAAATCCGGAATTGCTCCAGCTACTCAAACGTCGGTTACTACAACCGAGATAATGAAAATCGACTCGCACCAACATTTCTGGCGCTACGACGCAAAACAATATCCGTGGATTCCAAAAGGTTCGCCGCTTCACCGCGACTGGCTGCCGAATGACCTTTCGCCGCTTCTGGCCAAAGCCGGGCTCGACGGCTGCATCGCCATGCAGGCGCAGCAGACGGTCGAGGAATCCCGCTGGCTGCTCACACTCGCCGCCCACTCGCCGATCATTAAAGGTGTCGTTGGCTGGGTCGATCTACAGTCCGATCAAGTCGAGCTGGAGCTCGCAGAATTGTCCCGGCATCCCAAATTCGTCGGCGTGCGCCACGTCGTGCAGAACGAGCCGGACGTGGACTTTATGTTGCGCCCGAACTTCCTCCGCGGCCTCGGCAAGCTCAAGGCGTTCAACCTTACGTACGACGTCCTGATTTTCCCAAAGCAACTTCCCGCCGCGATCGAACTGGTGAAACGATTTCCCGAACAACCTTTCGTGCTCGATCACATCGCCAAGCCGCTGATCAAGGACGACGTGCGGTCGCCGTGGCGGGAGCAGATTCAGGAGTTGGCAAAGGCGCCAAACGTGATGTGCAAGGTTTCTGGCATGGTCACCGAAGCGGACCCTGCGAAATGGAAACCCGCCGTTTTCAAACCCTATCTTGAGGTGGTTTTCGGCGCGTTCGGCGAAGGTCGGCTGATGTACGGTTCTGATTGGCCGGTTTGCCTGCTCGCGGGCAGCTACGAACGGGTGTTAAGACTTGTGGACGATTACACGCGTCAACTGACCGCGGCAGCCCGCGCTAATTTTTTTGGCGGGAACGCGGTGCGCTTCTATCGGATCAAAGATTTTGCCGGCAGCGCAGCTTGATCTTACTTTTCGCTGGAGAGCGTCCACGACGCAAATCACTTTGTTCGTCCTGCAATCGTTCCACGACGCAATAAAGGCCGGCACAAATACTCCATTGCGCCAATCTCAAGAAGCGTAAATTCGAGCTTGCCCTTTTGTCCCTATGGCGTCAGAAGTACCTGTATTGCATTGCGGAGAGGTAACCAATACTGGTGATCAGGTGTCATTAATACGGTCACATCCGGTAGTTGACACGAACCAGACAAGCTCAATCAAAGGATTCCATGAAGACAAATATTCTGTTCGGCACAATGGCCTTGCTGGCGGGGACGATCCTCGCGGCGGACTCCAGCCCNNAAGGAGGACATCAAAAGCGCCGCCAAAAAACTCGCGGATAAAAGCAACTATAGCTGGAAAACCACGGTCGAAGCCGCAGGCGGCGGTGGCGGTGGCGGTCGGCCCGGCCCCACCGAGGGCAAAACCGAGAAAGACGGCGCCACCTGCCTGTCCATTACCCGCGGCGACAATACCATTGAAGTGGTGTTGAAAGGCGGCAAGGGCGCGGTCAAAACTCAAGATGGTTGGAAGTCGCTTTCCGAAGCAGCCGAGGGCGATGGCGGCCAGGGAAACGCGGGCCGGTTCTTCGCGCGCAGGTTGCAGAATTTCAAAGCCCCCGCAGCACAAGCCGAAGACCTCGCCTCCAAAGCGAAGGAACTCAAAAAAACAGACGATTCCTACTCGGGCGAACTGACCGAGGAAGGAGTCAAGGAACTGTTAAGTTTCGGAGCGCGACCTGGCGGAGCTGACGCGCCCACCGTCAGCGACGCGAAAGGCTCGGTAAAGTTTTGGATTAAAGACGGGGTGC
The DNA here is from genome assembly GCA_003140275.1 of Limisphaerales bacterium. GTDB lineage: Bacteria > Verrucomicrobiota > Verrucomicrobiia > Limisphaerales > PALSA-1396 > PALSA-1396. The sequence goes on along the minus strand of PLJQ01000215.1, from coordinate 5,430 downwards.
TCTCCAAGTATGAATTCAAGGTGCAAGGCAAGGTCACCTTCAACGGCAATGACCGGGACATTGACCGCACCAGCAGCGTTGAAATCAAAGACGTCGGCTCAACGAAAGTAGAAGTGCCGGACGAAGCGAAGAAGAAATTGTCCCAAGCTCTCATTCCTTCAGGCGAACTTCGGTTGACGGTCGCTCGATTCGAGTTGGCCAAAGATCGCAACATTAACACCAGGACGCAGTTTGATTGGGTATGAATATGAATAACCAGGTGCTATTTCAAAATCGTCGGCGATTCCTCCACCGCTTGACTCTGGGGGCTGCCGTTTTCACCGTGCCCGGACTCTTTGCCGAGGAACTCGCGCGGACGCCGCGCCAAACGGAAGGACCTTTTTATCCGGATCACCTGCCGCTGGACACAGACAACGACCTGATCATCGTCAACAACTCCATCACGCCCGCAGTGGGAGAAGTTACGTGGGTCAGCGGGCGCATCCTCGACACCCGCGGCGAACCTTTGCAAAACGCACTCGTCGAAATCTGGCAGTGCGACAACAGCGGCGTTTATCTGCACACCAAGGACACTCACGCCACGCGCGACAAAAATTTCCAAGGTTTCGGCCGTTTCCTGACTGGCTCGACCGGCGAATACCTGTTCCGCACCATCAAACCCGTGTCCTATCCGGGCCGTACGCCGCACATTCACTACAAAGTGAGACGTAACGGAAAAGAGTTGCTCACCACGCAATGTTACATCAAAGGCCATCCACAAAATGAGCGAGACGGTGTTTGGAAGAGCCTCGGCAATCCCAAGGCGCGCGATCTGGTCAGCGTGGATTTTACCCCGCTCAAAGACTCGCGCGCCGGCGAACTTACCGCAAGATTCGACATCGTGTTGGGACTCACGCCGGAGGGCTGATGAAAAAATTGTTCAGCCTTGTCGCACTTGCGCTTCCAACCATCCTCCTCATTCGCGCCGGAGACAAGGCTTCGCCCGCGCAGCCTGCCGGTGAGCGGGAGGGTGTCGCCAGCAACATTCACGGTGGCGAGATTCTTCGTGATCGCGAATCAAACAGCACGGCCGGACGTCATCTCTGGCCGCTCTACTCCTCGGCCGAGGCGCGCATGAATTATTTCGAAGTGACCGGGCCCTCCGCGCTGCACTTTCATCCTGACGCCGATCATAGGCTTTACGTCATTGAAGGAAAGGTGGCATTGACGGTCGGTACCAACACGACGACAGTGACCGTTGGCGACCTCATCATTATTCCGAAAGGCGTACGTCACCGTTATGACGTGCCAGCCAAAGGCGAACGCGCGCTGCTGCTGACGTTCGACGCGCCGCCTTACGATTCGCGCAAGACGGTGAACCTCGAATCCGCAGGGTTGAGCAATTGAGATCGGTCCTGCGGATGCTCATTCATTCCGCAATGCGTCCAGCAACTTTCCCCTCAACGCGAACCTGGTGGCCAGCCAGGTCCAGATCATCCCATTGATCAGCACGGCGGCGAGTGTCAGCGCGAGGAGGAGATATGGAATTTCAGCGCCCGGCGAAAGCAATGAAGGAAGCACGGCCACGATCGCGGCGATCACACCCACGCCGAGTCCCAGCCACAACAATGCGCCGTGTTCGCTCAAAACCAGCCAACGCAGCGAACGTGCCCGGAACCCGACGGCCAGCAGCAGCGCCAGTTCGCCGCGCCGTTCCAACACATTTCGCAAGACCACCACACCCAATCCCGCGCTGCCGAGCAACAGTCCCAGCCCGCCCAGAATCTGGAACGTGCTCAGGTAGGTGTTTTGCACCGCATTAAACGCCGCCAGTTTTTGCGACGTCGATTGCAACTCCAGGCCCACATCCTGCAAAGCGCGTGAAAGCGTGGCGGAAATCTCAGTGACTTGGTTGGTCGGCGCATCGATGAGGAACATTCGATAACCAGCCTCGCTTGGAAAGCGCCTTACAAACTCCGCCTCGTCGATGATCAGACTGCCTTGCAAAATGGAGTTGGCCACCGCGCCGACAATCCGCAGCTTGAACGTCTGGCCGCGTTCATCGGTGTAGTCAATCGTGTCGCCGACTTTTTTTCCGAGCGCCCATTGAATTGAATTCGCATCTCCGATGGCGGGGATCTCAATTTCGGATTTCAGCAGTGTCCATCCGTCTCCCTTCGCAAACGTGAAACGTTCAGCAAGCAACTCGGGCTTCACCCCCAGCAAGCGCGGTTTTTGCGCGCGATTCAGATTCAGGCAACTGGCGTCATCGCCATTTCGAACCCGGAACGGCACGAAGGTGATGCCAGCCAGCGCCTTCTCATCCAAGCCAAAGAAATCCCGGCCGGATTTGCTGTTCAGGTCCTGCACCACCGGCAGCGTTGATTCGCCAATGAGCGCAAAGCCGCCGGTGCCGGAGGAGCGTTTCGTCGCGTCCAGATTTGCATCGAGCCGGAACACGCCGATGGCGGTGATCAGAAACGTCCCGCACGCCAACAGCGCAACGGTGGCCAGGCTGCGCTTGCGTCGTCGCGAACAACCGCGCAGGCCGAGACTGCCGATGGTAAACCGTGAAGTTGAGGCGGTCCGCCGGGCCACGCGCGCGAACCAAGCCGCGCAAAATCCAAGACCGGCAATCAGCAGCAGTGCTCCGGCGGAAAAGAAGATTTCCGCCGCGCTGGTCTCGTCATTCCAAATGGCCCAAACCACCAGCGCTGCCGCGCCCGAGGCGGCAACGGTCCCAATCAGCCCGGCGCGGCTTCGACCCGCTTGAAACTTTTCCTCGGCTCCCTCTTGCAACAACTCACGCGTGGGTCGTCGTCCTTGTTTTCGCAAGGTCAGCCAGATCGTAACCGCCGCGACGAGTGTGCTCGCCAGCAGCCCAATCAGCAGCGTCGTTGGCCTGGCATAATAATGCAGCGCCGACGTGCCCACCGCGGCGCGCCAGATGGTTGTCAGACCTCGGAGCATCGCCCTGGCGTAAACCGTTCCCGCCACCGCGCCGATCACGCCGCCGATCAATGCCAGCGCGCATCCTTCGAGCAGCAGGAGACGTCGGACTTGTCTGGGTGGAAAACCGAGCGCGAGCAAGGTCCCGACTTCGGTCGTCCGCTGCTCCAGCCCGAACTGAAACAGCAACGCCATGAGTAGCAAAGCGGCGACAATCAGAAAAAAGCTGAAGCCGAGAAAGAGTTGCCCGAAGTCTTGCGATTGCTCCGCGGCTTTGAGCGCCTGTTCGCGTACCGGCTCGAAGCTTAGTCCCAGTTCCTCCGGCTTGAGCGTGGCGAGGATTTTCCTTTCGATCGGGTCGCGGTACTCTTCTGCTGTGCGGTAGTTCCCCGGCTTGCCGTCAGCTCGACTTGGCCCATATCGCTCGGCAAAAAGACGACTTTGGTTTGTCTGGGTTTTATGCTCGCCCTCACCCTGACCCTCTCCCCCAAGTAGAGGGGAAAGCGGTTGGCCACCTCCTGATGATTCTGAAGCAGTTGGGCTTTCGCCTGCCTCGGTTTTTCCAGAAGCCAGAGAACGATTCTCCCTACTCGCGGGGGAAAGGGAAGGGACGAGGGCGGCCGTCGCATTCGTCGGAATCGGAAATCGGATGGCCGTGAGATTGCCGAAACGATTGCCCCACATTTTCTGCCCGGCGGCCAACGTAACAAACGCCTTGGGTGTCCCGCGATATTTTTTCCAGTAGTCCTCGTCTTGGGGGCGAATTTTATGCACGAGGGGGAAGCCCGCGTCCCAATCATGCGTGCTCTCGGCTTTCTCGATGCCGGGAAAATCCGGCATCAGCGTGCGGTCAGACCACGGCATCTCCATCGGCACAACTGACCGGATACGAAACATGTTCGTGCGCTCGACCAGTCGAGCACCAGATTCAGGATCAAAATAAATGAGCGAGATCTCGTCGCCTGGTTTCGCATCCAGGTCCTCCGCAAGCCACTGACTAACGACGATTTCGTCGTCGCGCAAATCTGCCGGCGTCCACGGTGCGCCGGCAGCAGTGACCATTGAGTAGGGCGTCGCATTTGTGCCGGAGTGGAACAAGTTGACGAGGTAGGTGAGGATGGGCTGCGCGTTGGTGTCGGCAGACAGCGTTGCCCGCACCGCCGGCGGATCGAGGAAAATGCGGCGCGACCGCAACTCAACAGAGTCACGGTTGCGAATCAGACGTAATTCCAATTCGGCATCCGCAAGTCGGAATACCGAAGCAAAATCCCTTTGGTTTTGTCGGAATGCAGTATCATCGTCTAGCCATGATGTTTTGGAATCCCGATCCCAAAGCTTCCAGTCACCGATGAGCGTCTCCAGATCCTTAAAGTAGGATTGTGGCAACCAGCGTTGAAGGGCGGTTCTAACCGGCTCGCTTCTGTTAAGTTGCCGCGGCAGAAGCAAAAGATTCACGCGCCCGGTAAGCCCGGTGGCCTCCTGCAACTCGGAGAGGTTGACGAAGGCGTTGAGCGGCGCCACAGATGAGGCCCGCAGACTAAAATCGCCAAACTGTGCAGCCGATAAAATTCCAGCAATGCTTAAACGAAGCGCTGCAACATTCGCTGCCCGTGAGGAAATTGGAGCATCCTGTGAAAGAATTGATGGTTTATGGACGCGAACAACCAGTTCGTCGCCCACATGAGCGCGCAACTGATTGGCCAGCGCAACATTCAGATAAAGCTGCCCCGGCTTGATAACGGTGGACGCGGGTTGAGTCGCCAACCCGAAAAAGCAAGCGGCCGAGCCGCCAAAGGCTTCCCTCTCCCGATGGATTCCTACGCCAATTAACTGCACCTGATTGGCGCGCGCAGTGCCATCTTCCCGGGAAGCTGTCCCGGGCAATATTAGAGCCGCGCCTGAACGGCTTGGCAAAAGAACGCGCCGTCCTTTCGAATCAAGTTGTTCAGCGGCACCACCAAAGTAAGTGGCGCGCTCCTGTGAGAAAAAGCGGCCACTCGGCGCCATCGCCATATCCACCCATCCAAGCCTCATCAACGCCCGCTCCCGCAAACTCTCCCGAACCGAATCGCCTACCACCAGCGCGCCGACCAAGACCGCGCTGCCCACTGCGGCCCCGAGCAGCACGCCCAGATGCGAGCGAGCATGAAAGCGCAAGTTGCGGAAAATGAGCGTGCGAAGAGTCATGAATGCAAATCCGAGTTCCCGAAATCCGAAGCCTGAAAGAAATCCGAAACGCGAAGCCCTGGAGAAAACCGATTTTGATCTATGATTTCGGGGTTCCTTCGGATTTCGGATTTCGACCTTCGGATTTTCATCGCGTTGCTTCAACCAGGTTCCCATCCTTCAATTCCAGAACCCGTCCCATTTTGTGAGCCAGTTCGAGCCCGTGCGTAACGACGATCAACGTCACGCCTTCTTCGCGATTGAGGTCGAGCAGCAGTTGCCCGAGTTGCTGTGCCGAGGCGCGGTCGAGGGCGCCGGTCGGTTCATCGGCCAGCA